>CAYRMQ010000057.1:0-18142 GCA_964425305.1 uncultured Anaerolineaceae bacterium
GGCTG
Organism: uncultured Anaerolineaceae bacterium; assembly: GCA_964425305.1. Taxonomy (GTDB): domain Bacteria; phylum Chloroflexota; class Limnocylindria; order Limnocylindrales; family CSP1-4; genus JALYGJ01. The sequence continues at coordinate 6 of CAYRMQ010000057.1, forward strand.
GCGAGGCGCATCGCTTCGGTGAAGCGAGCGGCATTCAACTCGGCGATGGCGGCGTTGTGCAGGCTGATCGCGGCGTAGTAGGAGTGGCCCGCCTCGGCCTGGCGCTCGGCCATCTGCTGGAGCCGCTGGGAGAGTGCCGGGAAAGAGACCGGTGTCGGCGACAGCGGGCTCGCGTCGATGAAGACCTGCGCGATCTCACGCAGGAGTGCGGGCGTCTCCTTGTCACGCTCGATCTCGCGCAAGGTCGCGAACACCGCCTCGCTGTCTCGACTGCGCCAGCCCAGCGACAGCTGTGTATGCCGGAAGACGGCCCGAACCGGCGGCGGCTCGGCCGACACGTCGACGCCGGCAAGCGTGGCGGCGGCCGAGGCGACGTCGCCGTCCTCGAGCATGCGCCGCGCCTGGATGGCGGCCACGACCGGGTCGGGTGGCACGTCGCGCAGCCGGCCGATCAGCTCAGACGCTGTACCCCACCGGCCCGAGCCCATGGTCAGCATGGCGGAGGCGGCGAGGCAGCGCATCGCCTCACGCATCTCACCCGCCTCGATGAAGTGGTGGCAGGCGACGAGCGGGTCAAACGCCGACGCGGCGCGCGCGACACGGCCATGCATCGCACGCACGTCGTCCTCGGTGAATCCCTGATCGACCTCGCGCAGCAGGAACTCGCGGAACAGCGGGTGGAACTGGCTCACCGGGCTGGCCTCGCTACTGCGGTTGAGGATCCCCATCCGATCCGCCTCCTCGATCCACGCCGCCGCGACATGTTCCTCTGGCTGCGTCTCGCCGGGGAATAGCGGGACGACGTACTCGGGCCTGATCTCCTGGAGCAGCGCCGCGCGGATGACGAAGTCGTGCAGTGCGGCAGGCAGGCGCGCGAGCACCTCCTGGGCGAGGAAGTCGTACAGGCGTCCCTGTCCGCCCGAGATTGCCCGCGCAAGCGACCGGACCGCACTCTCCGACCGGCCGCGGATGGACGAGTTGACGAGCTGAAGCGTGGCCGCCCAGCCCTGCGTCCGCGAGTCGATCTCCTGCACCACGTCGCGCGCCAGCGGCCGCCCGTACGCTTCGGCGAACAGGCGCTCGGTCTCCTCCAGCGAGAAGCGCAGCTCGTCCTCGCCGATCTCGCTCACCTCGCCCATCGCCACCAGGCGGGCGAGCAGCAGCGGCGGTCGGCGCCGGCTGGCCAGCACGAACCGGAAGGAGGGCGGCGCGTCGCGCACGAGGCGCATCACGATGTCGCATGCCTCGTGGCTCTCGTCGATTGCGTGCAGGTCATCGAGGATCAGCACGGTCAGCGTGTCGGGCAGGTGCTGGAGCTCGGCGATCAGGCTGCTCAGCACGGCGTCGCGCGGGGGGATGCCCGTCGGGTCGGTCGTCAGCAGGCCCAGCGTGCGCTGACCGAAGGCCGGCTCGACCTCACGCACGGCACCGATGACGTAGTTGACCATCGTCACCCAGTCCTGGTCCGTCGAGTCGAGCTTGTACCAGAGGCAGCGCGCGAACGGTCTGCTGGAGAAGTCGGTCAGCAGCGTCGTCTTGCCATAGCCCGCCTCGGCGATGACGAGCGTGACGCGGCGGGCGATGGCGTTGTTCAGGCTGTCGAGCAGGCGACCGCGGGACAGCGTCGAGCTACGCAACTGGGGCGGCTCGATCTTCGCGCGGATGAGCGGCGCCAGTTCGCGCGCTTCGACCGCCAGGATGTCAGACGCGTCCCGCGCCCGCTCGTCGGCGGCAAACGGCGGCTTGTGATGGGCCGACCGTGAGGGCTTCGTCGCCGAGCCGAGACCGGAAGGCGTCTGAGGCGGCGCGGGCGGCTCAGCCGGCGCCGATGCGCGCACATCGGGAACGGTCGTGCCGGGAGGAGGCATGGCGCGATGATGTGCCCGCGGGCTCATCGGTCCATTACCGCCGGTGTGGATAAGTGGGGTCCGTCGCCGTCGGCTGCGGTCAGCCGCCCTCGTACTCGAAGTGGATCTTCAGCTCGACTCGGTACTCGGTGATCTCGCCGTTCTCGACGCGCGCCGTCGACTTGACCACCTCCACCTCGCGGATGTTGCGGACGGTGCGCGCGGCCGTCGCGACGGCCTGGCGGGCGGCATCGCTCCACGAGCGGGGACTCGTGCCGACCATCTCGCGGATGATGATCACACCCATGGCCTCGGCCTCCCTCTCCTCTCCGTTGCTGGGAAGGTGAGTGTAAGGGCGGTGGCGCTGGTCGGGCTACGGGAACCGCGGTGCATCGCCATGCGTCAGGCGGGTCATGCTGACCACACCTCCACCATCTCGCCGTGCCCGGCTCGCCGGACCGGCGCTCCTGCTGCTGTCCGCCGTCATCGTCGCTTGCACAGGCACCCCCTCTCCCAGCCCGACGCCAGGCTCGAGCCCGTCGCCGGGCGGCAGCCCTCCCGCCACTGGGTCAGCCGATCCGAGCCCGACCGCCAGCCCGACTCCGACCATTCCTGAGGGTGACATCAGCCACCCGACCGGGTCGACCGACGTGATCCTGCGCATGGAGGAAGGCGGCGGCTTCGTCCCCATCGAATGGCTCCTGACGCAGGCGCCCGTGTTCACGCTCTACGGCGACGGCACGTTCATCGTCAAGCCGCTCGAGGATCCCGACCTGCCCGGTGGCTTCGGCTCAGCCCAGCCGCGCTTTCTCCAGGGCCACCTCGACGAGGAGTCGGTCCAGGCGCTGCTCGCCTTCGCGCTCGCGAACGGCAGGCTCGCCGTCGCGCGCGAGCGGTACACCGACGATCGCATCGCCGACGCTTCGACGACGATCTTCACCATCAACGCCGGCGGCTTCGACAAGCGCGTCGAGGTCTATGCCCTCGCCGAGGTCTTCGAGCCGCAGATGCCAGACGCCGTCGATCGGACCGCTTTTCACGAGCTCGCCGAGCTGCTGCGCAGCTTCGAGAGCCGGGCGCGGGCCGGCGAGCTGGGCCCGATCGTGCTCTACCAGCCGACTCACTACCGCCTGACGCTGCTGGAGGGCTTTGGCCTGCCCGCCGGTGGACCGACCGACTGGCCGTGGGACCACATCTCGCCCGACGACTTCAGACCTGCGGGCGAGCTGACCATCCCGCAGCTCGTCGTGCCGGCCGACGAGGCGGCGGCGATCGTCGAGCTGCCGAGCGGCGGCCATCCCGGCATTGCGGTGACGCGCGACGGCGAGGACTGGCAGCTCGGCGTGCGGCCGCTGCTGCCCGACGAGGCGCCCGAAGACTAGCCCGGCCGGCGATCCGCTATGGTCCGATCCGTGACCGGCACAGGCCTCGTGTCCAACCATCCCCGCCTCGACGTAGAACTGGCGACCGCCGCCGTGTCGCGCGCCGATCCGGTGATGGCGCGCTTCATCCGCGAGCACGGGCCGTTCCCGCCGCGCGACGGCGTGGGCGACCACTTCGCGTCGCTGGTGCGGGCGATCTGCTACCAGCAACTGGCCGACAGGGCGGCGGCCGCGATCCACGGCCGGGTGGTGGAGGCGCTGGCCGGGCAGGTCACCCCTGCAGGCGTGCTGGAGGCAGGGGCTGGGCGGCTACGCGACGCCGGCCTGTCGGTCGCGAAGACTGCGTCTCTGCTCGACCTGGCGGCGAAGGTCGCCGACGGCAGCGAGCCACTCGATGGCATCGATCGCCTGGCCGACGAGGAGATCGTCGAGCGGCTGATCGGCGTGCGCGGAATCGGCCGCTGGACGGCGCAGATGTTCCTGCTCTTCGAGCTGCGCCGGCCCGACGTCTGGCCCGTCGACGACTACGGCGTGCGCAACGGCTGGAGCATGATCTACTCGCTGCCCGACATCATCGCTCCGCGCGTACTGCGCACGGAAGGCGAGCGCTTCCGTCCTCACCGCAGCCTGGTCGCGCTGTACTGCTGGCACGCCGTCCACGTTGCGCGCGGGCGCCTGGGCGGCGCGGCCGAGGCGCGGCCGCCGATTGGCTAGCTCTAGGCGTAACTGCCGGCGTAGCGGCTCTCGTCGGCGTAGGAGACGAAGCGCGTCTGGCGCTTGCGGAAGTAGAGCTTGGTCTCGCCAGTTGGCCCGTTGCGGTGCTTGGCCAGGCGCAGGTTGACGATCTCGCCCTCGGGATCCTCATCCTCGCCACCGCGCTCCTTCTCCCGCCACAGGAAGACGACCAAGTCCGAATCCTGCTCGATCGATCCGGATTCTCTCAAGTCAGACAGGCGCGGTTCCTTCGACTCGCGCATCTCCGCCTGGCGTGACAGCTGCGACAGCGCGATGACCGGCACTTGCAGCTCGCGCGCCAGTGCCTTCAGCCCGCGGGTGATCTCGCTCACCTCCTGGACGCGGTTGGCGTCGCGCGTGTTGAGCGTCGACTGCATCAACTGGAGATAGTCGACGATGAGCATGTCGAGGCCGGACTCCGCCTGCAGCCGGCGCGCCTTGGTGCGCAGCTCCATCGTGCTGATATTGGGCGTGTCGTCGATGAAGATGGGCGCTTCCGCCAGGCTGTTCATCGCCGGCGCCAGGCGCGTGAAGTCCATCTCTTCGAGGAAGCCGGTGCGCAGCCGCTGCGAGTCGATGTTGGCGACGGAGCTGAGCAGGCGCAGCACCAACTGCTCCTTGCTCATCTCGAGACTGAAGATGCCGACGGTCTTGCCCTCGCGCACTGCGGCGTGCTCGGCGAAGTTGAGCGCGAGGCTGGTCTTGCCGATGCTGGGCCGGGCGGCGAGGACGATCAGGTCGCTCTTCTGGAGCCCGCTGGTCAGCGTGTCGAGATCTGCGAAGCCTGTCCGGATGCCGCTTATCTCGCCCTTGTGCTGGTGCAGGTAGTCGAGCCGGTCGTACGCCGAGTGGAGCAGCTGTTTGAGCGGCGAGAAGCCGGTCTCGACGCGCTTCTGGCTGACGGCGAACAGCTCCTGCTCGGCGCGGTCGATCGACTCGCCGACGTCGGCCGACTCGTCGTAGCCGATCGACGCTATGCGGCCGGCGGCGGCGATCAGGTTGCGCAGGACTGCCTTGCGCTCGACGATGCGTGCGTAGTGGACGGCGTTGACCGCCGTGGGCGTCAGGTTGATGAGGCTGGTCAGGTAGGCCGATCCGCCGACCTGCTCGAGCGCGTCGCGCCGCTCGAGGACCTCCGAGACGGTCACGATGTCGACCGGCTCGCGCTTGTCGTAGAGCTCGAGCACGGCCTCGTAGATGGTGCCGTGCGCCTGACGGTAGAAGTCCTGCGGGCGGAGGAAGTCGGCGACCTCGATGACGGCGTCGCGATCGATCAGCAGCGCGCCCAGGATCGATTGCTCGGCCTCGATGGACTGCGGCGGCAGGCGGTCTATGGACAACGGCTCTCACTCCAGTCGATGCGCCCGATGTGGCACGGGCGAATCGTCAGCGCCGCGGCCATGGCGCGGCAACCGGGTTATGGACGAGGTGTGCCCACCAATTGAGGTGCCGGGTGTGGATTGTGTGGATGGAACGGCCGTCGCTCAGTCGACGCGCCGGATCACCCCGATGAGCTTGCCCTGGATGCGGACGTCCTCGTAGTACTGCGGCGGGTACTGGTCGTTGGCGGGCTGGAGCCGGATGCGGTTCTTCTCCTTGAAGAAGCGCTTCAGCGTGACGGCGTTCTCCTCCACCTGCGCGACCACGATGTCGCCGTTGCGCGCGGTCTGCTGCGGGCGGATGACGACGTAGTCGCCGTCCGTGATGTGGGCCTCGATCATCGAGTCGCCGCGCACGCGGAGCACGTACGCGTCACCCGACGGGACGATGCTGTCAGGCACGTTGAGCGTCTCGCTGGCGTCCTGGTAGGCCTCGATCGGGCCGCCGGCGGCAATCTCGCCGATGATCGGCAAAGCGTGGCTCTGGCCGCCCGGCACGTGCGCCGCGAAGCCATTCGTCAGGCCGGCGGTCAGCGCGGCCGCCGGCGTCAGGCGCAGCGCCCGGGAACGCGTCGCGCCACGCTCGAGGTAACCCTCGCGCTCGAGTGCCTGAAGGTGATGGTGGACGGCGGAGGTCGAGGCGAGATCGACGGCCGACGCGATCTCGCGAACGGACGGCGGGTAGCCACGCTGGCGCAGCGTGTCTGCGATGAACCTGATGATGCGCTGCTTGCGGGCGGCGTCGTGCTTGGTCACGCGGCCTCCTTTCGAAGGTCGACATTACCGAACACTTGTTCGAATGTCAAGATCTCAGGGCCCGCGCGGCACCACCGTCACGTCGGTCTGGCCGGTCAGCTCCTCGAACGTCGCGCTCAGCACGACCGTGCCGGGCCGCCGGGCGCGCGCGAGGCCCGCCGCGTCGACCGTCAGCACCCGCGCGTCGGACGACGCCCAGGCCACATCGGCCAGGGCCGCGCTCGAGCCGTCGCTGTAGTGGCCGGTGGCGACGAACGCCTGGCTGCCGCCGACGGGCACCGTCGCGCCCGCCGGCGAGATGGTGATCGACTCGAGGACGACCTCGGCCTCGGTCGTGAAGCTGAAGGCGACTGGCACCTGCTGGACGTCGCCGCCGGCGCTCGTCTGGCCGCTGACGAGCACGTCGTACGCCGTGCCCGCGGCGAGCGGGGCAGCCGGCGTGAAGGTCACGGTCCGGTCGCCGTTGCTCAGGGCGAACGTGCCGGCAACGCTGCCGTCCGGGCCGCTGACGCTGAACGACGTCGCCGCAGACATGGCCTTGCTCCAGTCGACGCTGATCGTGGCGCTCGGCGGCACGTCCGTCGCGCCATCGGCGGGGGAGTGGCCGACGACCAGCGGGTCACGCCAGTCGCCGATCGCCCGCAGGCTGTCCGGCCCGGTCGTGGCGGTGTTGTCGACGAGCATCGTGCCGTCGCTGCCGTAGCTGGCCGTGATCGGGCCGCGGTTGGCGATGCCGGTGATGCTGCCCCACTGCTCGACGGTCTCCCAGTTGCCGCGGGTGTACTTCCACTCGAAGCTGGTGCCGTCGGGGATCTCGAACGTGCGCGACCAGGTGCCGTCGCCGTTGTCGGTCATCGGGAAGGCACCCGGGTTCCACGGCCCGAGCTGCGCGATGCTGCCCGTGACGTAGACGGTCGCGCCGGCCGGCGTGTAGTCGGGGACGCCGACCGTGAAGGTCACCTGCACCAGCAGGTTCTCGGCCGTCGCCTCGACCTCGTTGGAGTTCGCCGAGCGGTTGAAGCTGGTGTCGAACGCGCGCACGAAGTAGACGTAGGTCTGGTCGGTCGTCACCGTCGTGTCGGTGAGAAAGGTCGTCGTCGGGCCGACCTGCGCGATCTCGACGCTGTCGCGGAAGACCTCGTAGCCGGCCACCGCGACGTCGTCCGTCGACGCGGTCCACGAGAGGCCGATGCTCGACGCCGACACGCCGGCGAGCGACAGGACGGGCGCCGACGGCGGCTCCGTGTCGTCGCTCGCCACGACGTTGAGCACGCCGGGATCGTCATTCCAACCGGGCCCGCTGAGATCCGAGACGAACCATGTGCGGCCGCCATCGGAGCTCCAGCGCGTGACGTAGTTGAACGTTCCCAGCTGATCGGGCAGCAGGCTGCCCATGTACTCGTCGTTGTTGCCGACGGCGACGTTGAAGGCCATCTCCTCCCACCGCCACGTCTCGTCAGGCATGCCCGTGCCCCAGCCGACCTGCGCGCGGATGCCCTCTGCCGGCCCGTCGGGACCGGTTGCGCCGTCGATCCAGATCTGGCCGAAGATCGCCTCGGTCCGGTCTGTCGTGCTGATCGTGTGCGCGATCTCGGGCGGCCACTGCAGGTTGTACCAGGAAGCGAACGGATTGCCGAGATCGTGCTGCGGGATGCCCGAGACCTCGTTCGACGGTGCGCCCGTGAGCAGCGTCTCGCTGTTGCGCGAGACGACGACGTAGAAGTACTCGACCGCGTTCTGGACGTCGGTGTCGGTGTAGAACGTCTCGGGATCCTCGGTCATGGCGATCAGCTCGTAGCCGCCGCCCGACAGCAGGCTGCGGTAGACGAGGTACGAATCGGCGCCCTCCTCCGGGGCAAACCAGGTCAACTCGATCTGCTCGTTGCGCTGGCCGGCGACGAAGAGGTGCGTCGCCGGCTCGGGCGGCTGCGCCATCTCGCCATCGAGCACGAGCAGCGCACCGCCGTCCGCCGGTACGTTGACGGTCAAGCGGCCGCTGCCGTCGACCGTGTACGAGCCGCCGTTCAGCACGTCGTCGAAGTGGGCGCCGACGGGCAGGTAGCCGGCGACGCCGAGCTCGACCGATTGCACGCCGGCCGACCGGTTGGCGATGACGACCGCCGCGTCGCTGTGGTCGGCCAGCTTGCGCCCGTAGGCAAAGGTACCGGCGGCATCGTCGGCGAGCAGGATGTCGAGGCTGCCCGTGCGCAGCGCCGGATGGGCCTTGCGCGTGTTGAGCAGCAGCGTGTAGTGGTCGAGCAGCTGCGCCTGGCCGGCCTCTGTCTGGAGGTGCGTGTAGTACGGCGTGCCGGACTCGTCGAGCCACGGGTACGGGATGCGGTTGTACGGGTCGTCCTGCCAGGTCGAGCCGTCATACGTCGGCGGCGCGACGAGGCCGACCTCGTCGCCGTAGTAGATCGTCGGCGCGCCGGGCAGCGTCGCCTGGAGCAGGGCAACGCCCTTCAGTCGGTCGATCGCGTCGCTCCAGTCGTAGGCGGCGTCCTCGTACAGCGAGCGGTCGTTCTGGTCGGCGTTGTGGTCGAGCATGAACAGCGGCCGGTTGGTGTCGTGGCTGCCGAGCAGGTTCATCAGCGCCGCGAACGCCTCGGGCGGGTAACGCTCCTCGAGATTGAGGATGCGCTCGGCCAGCTGTGACGGCGTCAGCGGGTTGAGCGGGCCGGCCGAGCTGCTGGCGTTGTGGTCGTTGTCGACGAAGGGCGTGTCGCGATGGAACGACAGCAGCGCCGAGCTGAGCTGGTAGTTCATCGTCGCGTCCCACTCGGGGCCGAGCGTCCAGGCGGTGGCCAGGCCCCACTCCTCGCCGACGATGTAGGCGTCCGACTTCGCGCCTCGGACGGCGGCACGGAAGCCTTCCCAGTAATCGTTGGTCGGGTCGTTGGTGACGCCGGGGTCGACGTCGCCGCCGACGTCGAGGCGCCAGCCGTCGGCCCACGACAGCCAGTACGGGCCGATGGCGTTGACGCCGCCGGCGTAGAAGAAGTCACGCACGTCGGCGTTGCCCGAGTCAAGCTTGGGCAAGCTGTCGAAGCCGAACCACGACTCGTAGTTGGCGGCGGCCGGCGTGCCGTCGTCGCCGACGCACTTGCCCGTGCCCGGCGCGACGGGCTGGAAGAAGTACCAATCGCGGTACGGGCTGTCGTGGCTCTCGCACGCCCCCACCGGGTCGTAGCGTCCGTAGCGGTCGAAGTAGAGCGAGTCGGACGAGCTGTGGTTGAAGACGCCGTCGAGGATCAGCCGCATGTCGCGCGAGTGGAGCTCGGCGGCGAGCGTCTCGAAGAGCGCCTGGTTGCCGAAGACCGGGTCGATCTGCGCGTAGTCGGTCGTGTCGTACTTGTGGTTGGATGGCGAATCGAAGACCGGGTTGAGGTAGAGCGCCGTGACGCCGAGGTCCTCGAGGTAGTCGAGCTTCTCGACGATGCCGGACAGATCGCCGCCGTAGAAGTTCTGGCTCCACACGCCGGGGCAGTCGCCGGCCGCGTCGCGCGGGTCGCAGATGGGCGTGTGCCAGTCGTCGCCGTGGGAGCGGTAGATCGTCGGCGTCTCGCCGTAGAAGAACTCGCCGGCGGCAGGGTTGTTCGACTCATCGCCGTCGCGGAAGCGGTCGGGGAAGATCTGGTAGATGACCGCGTTCTTGACCCAGTTCGGCGTCTGGAAGGCAGGGTCGTAGACGGTCAGCTGCCAGCTGTTGTCGGGGCTCGCGCCGTAGGTCTGGCCCCAGCCGCCGGTGCGAGCGTCGTCGTCCTCGTAGTAGGCGGTGGCCGTGCCGTCGATGGCGATGAAGCGGTACCAGTAGATGGTCGGCTGGCTGCTGCCGGGCAGCGTTGCCTGCCACGACTCGTACGTGCCGTCGTCGGCGACGAGGCTCATCGCGACGATCTGCTGGACGTCGTTGCGGTCGTCCCAGACGCGCACGCGTGCCTCGGTCAGGTCGCCGCTGGCCGCGCGCAGGCGCAGCGTGACGGGCGTGCCGGTGGACACCGCGCCGGCGGGGTTGCGGTAGAGCGTGTCGCGGCTGTCGTGGCCGAGGTCGTCCCACCACACGTCGTTGTCGTGGGCGGCGCCGGAAGGCGGGGGTGGCTCGTCGGCGTCGACGGTTACGGTCAGCGTGTTCGTGCTGGAGACGAAGCTGAACTCTACGGGCGTGTCGTCGGCGGGGACCGAGAACGGGATGTTCGGCCCGTTCTGCTCACCGCCCGCGCCGTAGTTCTCGTCCCACGACTCGTTGATCGCGGCCTTGACCTCGTAGTCGCCGGCGGGGATGGCCGTCGTGGTCAAGCGGTACGTTCCGTCGCCGTCGGCGTCCTGTAGCCAGGAGCGCAGGCAGGCGGGATCCCAGTCGACGGGACAGCCGATCTCCGTCTGATAGTCGCCCGGCGCCGTAACGATGCGCGAGTTGCGGTTGTCGGTGACCCAGTGGCTCTTGTGGTCGTAATAGAACTTGACGTCGGCCGGGCTGGCCAGGTTGAGGCCGATGTTCGGCCCATCCTGCTGAGCTCCGGCGCCATAGTTCTCCGTCCACGAGCCGTTCAGCGCCGCCTTGTACTCCCAGGTGCCGGCGGGCAGCGAGAACGTCTGCTGCCAGGCGTCGTCGTTGGCGTCGAAGGAGAGGTCGGTGACGTCGCACTCGGGCTGCCAGTCGCCCGGGCAGCCGAGCTCCTGCTGGAAGGAGCCGGCGATCGTGACCGAGCTGGGCGTGGCGGTGTGGGCGGCATGGGTCGACGGTGCGGTCGCGTTGGGGATGCCACCGAGCGCCAGGCTCAGGCCGATGAGCACGATGATCGGCAGCCGGAGCGCCCGGCTTCGACGAGTGAGTAGCACCGACCGCATCAGTTCCCTCCCTGCCCTGGGCGACACCGCCCCACACGGCTCAGCGCCTCGGGGCGCGGGCAGCGTAGCATTCGGGGCAAGGCTGGGTAAACCGGTACACAACGAGGGACGGGCGGCGCCGGCGGCCTACCGACGGCGGCCAGGCTCAGCTGCTCTTGCCGCTCTCCTGCTCGATGCCGAGGCGCTTCTCGAGGGCGGCCACCCGCTCGCTCAGCTCCTGCACCGGCGAGTGGAAGTGGTGCTCGTCCGGCTTCTCGGTGGAAGGCTTGAAGCGCTTGTCGACGAGCGTCTGGAGCCAGTTCTTGATGTGCGTGAACATGCTCGCCGTGACGAGCGTGGCGAGGACGATCGCGGCGTCCGAGCGGTCACCGGTGACGGCCACGAAAACCCGTTGCGCGAGAGCGACGCCGCCTGTGTACATGCCGCCCAGGATGGCCGTCAGCGGCACGTACACCAGGGCGCGGTTGAGGATGATGTCGATGTCGTAGAGGTGATGGCGCAGCACAGCGACCGCCGAGGCGACGGGCAGGGAGGCGCTGGCCAGCAGCGCGACGGCGAGCATCAGCTCGCCGGACGCGTAGTCGAGCTGGAGCGCGTAGCGGGCGACGACGAATGGGATGCCGGCCGCAGTCAGGAAGATGACGGCGACCGCGATCCAGCGCAGCTGCGCCCGCTCGACCGACGCCGCGCGGCGGTAGCGAACGAGGAGCGAGCCGGTCGCGACGGCCACGCCGCCGACGAGGAGCGTCAGCCCGACCATGTTCAGAACGGGCAACGCCGGTCGCACGATCGGCGGGGCGGCGAGAGGGTTGGCCAGCGACGGGAACCACTGAAGTCCCTCGGGAGCGAGTCCGACCGCCAGCGCGACCAGCCCGGCCCCGGCGACCGACGCCCAGCCGGCGAGTGCCCAGCGCGGCCCCAGCGGGCGACCGTCGGGAAAGAGCATGAAGACGAAGACAAGAAGCACGGTCGTCGCCGGCAGGTGGAGCGTCGAGCCGGCCCACGCGCCGGCGAGCACGACCGGATCGATTGGCCGGAACGCCTGGTGCCCCTGCTGCACCAGGAAGGTCGACGATAGCTGGGCCGCCATCAGGAAGCCGATGAACAGGAACAGCCAGCCCAGTGGGTTGCGCGCCAGGCGGTTGGCCAGCAGCCAGCCCATCGCCCCGTAGGCCAGCGCCATCGCCATCTCGACGACGTAGATGGCCTGGCCCTGGATGAAGCTGACCGGCGGCGGCCGGAAGCGCTGCCCCGCCCACAGCGCGATGTCGAACGCGAGCGCCGCCACGATCGCCGCGAAGAGGCCGCCGGCCAGCAGTTGCGCCCACTGGATGGAGGGGAGTCGCGGGAGGACGCGGATCATGGCCGGGCTAGGGTGACTCGGGCGGCGGCAGGAGGCTCGGTCCGGAGTACGCGCGCTCGCGCACCGCGTCGAGGGTTTCGAGTAGCGAGTCGAGCAGCGCCGGCTCGCGCGTGTAGTCGATTACGGCGTTCAGGAAGGCCGTGCTCATCTGCTCGGGCATCAGGTCCGACGCGTCGAATCGGAAGCGCTCGGCGCTGGTCAGGACCTCGGCGGCGCGGCGCGAGATCTCGTCCGGGTACTCGGTCACCCGCCGGTTCACTGACAGCGCACCGCCGCGGCTGACCCACAGCGACTGCGCCTCGGGCGTCAGCAGGTACTGCATGAGGGCGCGCGACTGGGGGGTGTCGGTGAACATGCCGAAGAGGTCACCGGCGCCGGTCACCGAGTTCGGGAAGCGCTCGTCCATCACCGGGAAAGGAAAGAAGTCGAACTCGTCGAGGCGCGCGCCGGCGCGGCTCTTGAAGAACTCGGTCATGAACGTGCCCTGGTGGTGGAAGAGGCAGCCAGGGGGATCGGTGAACATCGGCCGGCCGCCGTCGATGAAGTTCGTGGCGAGGACGGTCGGCGCGCCGCCGTACGAGTCAGTGATGACCTCGCCGTACGCGCGGAAGGCATCGCGGATGACCGGCGAAGTCCAGGGCAGGACACCGTCGGTCCAGTCGTCGTATGCGTCGGGGCCGCCCTGGCGCAGGACGAAGTCCTCGATCCAATCGGTTGCCGGCCAGCCGGACGTCGCTTCCGACTCGAGCGCGACGCACCAGAAATCGGTCCGGCCACGGCCGGCGAGTGCGGCGAGCGCCTCCAGCTCGTCCCACGTCTGCGGTGTCCGGAGCGTGTAGATCCGGGGGTTGAACCAGATCAGCCCCTTCAGCGTGGCCTTGATGAAGACGCCCACGAGCCTGCCGTCGACAGTGCCCAGCTCGACGAATGCGGGCACGGTGTCCGACTTGTACTGCGCCACGTCGACGACGCTCGTCAGGTCCTTCAGCGCGCCGTGGCGTGCGAACTCGGCCATCTGGCCGGGCCCGGGGAGGCCGGCGACGTCGGGCGGCCGGCCGCGGGCGATGCCCTCCCACAGCACGCCGTCGAGGTTGCGCGTGCCGAAGTAGTCGACGGTGATGCCGGTGCGCTCCTCGAAGGGGGTGACCATCGCGCGGAAGGCCTCTTCCTCGGCACCGCTCCACGATCCGACGACGCGGACGGTTCCGCCGATGCGCTCGCTCGTTGGCGCCGCGCACGACAGCAGGATGGCAAGCACAATGAGGATCGAAACCGGCACGTGAATGGAGCGCTGACGGACCGAGCCCACCGTAATCCTCAAATTCAAGCCCGCCCGGCGCCCGAAGGGGTGACGGAACCCTGCCTGAGGCAGTCTTCAAGAGGCGCCGCCGTGAGATCGGCGAGGGCCGTAAGAGTAGCACTGCCCTATACTCCGGGCTTCCGATGGGACGAAAGCGCTCAAGGGGCGGCTTCGGGCTGATCCGGGCCCTGAACATGCTCGCCTTCCTGCCGCTCGCCAGCCGCGCGCCGATGTACGGCCGGCTGCTGTGGGCGCTGGCCATGGACCCGCGCGTGCCCGCTTCGCGCAAGGCGATGCTCGGGCTGGCCGCGGTCTACGTCATCAGCCCTGTCGATCTGATCCCGGAAGGCATACCGGTCATCGGTGCGCTCGATGACGTCGCCGTCGTCGTGCTGGCCGTCGAGATCTTCCTCGGCGGCGTGCCGCGCGAGATCGTCCGGGAGAAGCTGGACGAGCTGGGCATACCCGCCGAGGAGCTCGACTCGGACCTGTACAAGATCCGCCGGCTGGTGCCCAAGCCGCTGCGCCGAGCGGCGGCCCGCCTGCCGGACGTGATCGAAGGTGTCGCCGAGTTCGCCCGCGAGCACGGGTTCGACCGCAGGCTGCGCGACCTACTGGAGGCGGTTGCCGTTGCACCGCAGCCCGAGCCGTCGCCGGCCGTACAGCCGGCGACGGTCACCACAAACACCAGTTCAGTGGAGGAACGCCCAGCGTGAAGGTCATCCTGACCCAGGACGTCGAGCCGCTCGGCAAGAGCGGCGAGCTGAAGGACGTCGCCGAGGGTTACGCGCGCAACTACCTGCTGCCGCGCAAGCTCGCCGTACCCGCGGTGGGCGGTGCCTACCGCGCCTGGCAGCACGACATCGCCAGCCGCGAGGAGAAGCGCCAGCGCGAGCGGGAGGAGGCCGAGATCACGGCCCAGCGCATCTCGTCGACGACGCTGACGATGGGCGTCAAGGTCGGCGAGGGCGGCAAGCTCTACGGTTCCATCACATCGAAGGACATCGCCGACGCGCTGGGACGGCGCGGCATCGTCGTCGATCGCCACAAGATCGATCTCGATGAGCCGCTCAAGATGCTCGGCACGTACAAGGTCGCGATCAAGGTCTATCCCGGGCTGACGCCGGAGGTGACGGTGGCGGTCGAGCCCAAGGGGTAGGTCTCGTTCCGGCGCGGAGGGTCGGCGCCCCGGCCGAGCCCGGCTTCCGGCCGAGGCGGGCCCCCGTGCAGTGGCCGGCTTCTGGCCGAGCGCGGCTTCCGGAGGAGGCGGGTCCCGTGCCGTGGCCGGCGAGGCGGGCCCCGTGCCGTGGCCGGCTTCCGGCGCAGTCCCGGCTTAGGCCGGTTTCCGGCTGAGGCGGGGCCGTGGGAGCCGCGGCCCGTGGGAGCCTGCCTCCCGATTCCGTGGAAGCCCGCCTGCGGTGGGACTCGGCCCCTTTTCCGTCATGTGTCGGGCGGGCCGACACTAATCGGCCGATACACGGGTAGGGAGCGTCCTTTCCGTCAGATGTCGGCTGGGCCGACACTACCCCGGCCGGATGGGCGTGGGTGCGCGACCTGGGCCCTCCAGCCGGACTACCCGTGCACGACGCCCACCCGAAGGCTGACGGAAAGTGGCGGCCGAGCGGGATAGCGTCGGCATAGCCGACAAGTGACGAAAACCGCCCCAGGCCCACGGCGGCCACGGCGCCAGCCGGCTTCGCTGAGCCACGCCGCCCGGGGACCGTCGGGCCACGGCGCCAGCCGGCTTCTGTGTGCGGGCGCATGATGGTGGCGTGAGCCGCCCGGCCAGACAGTCGAGCATTTTGCACGTCGATCTCGACGCCTTCTTCGCCGCCGTCGAGCAGCGCGACCGGCCCGAGCTGCGCGGCCGGCCGGTCATCGTCGGCGGCGGCGGACCGAACGACCGCGGCGTGGTCAGCGCCGCCTCGTACGAGGCGCGCGTGTTCGGCGTCCGCTCGGCGATGCCGCTGCGCACGGCCGCCGCGCTGTGCCCTGATGGCATCTTCGTGCCGGTCGACGGCAAGCGCTACGCCGCCGTCAGCCGGCAGGTGATGGAGATCCTGCGCCGCTTCACGCCGCGGCTCGAGCAGGTCTCCATCGACGAGGCGTTCATGGACGTCAGCGGCACGAGCGGGCTGTTCGGCACGGGCGAGGAGGTGGCGCGCCGCATCAAGCAGGCGATCGCCGACGAGGTGCGGCTGACCGCGTCGGTCGGCGTCGCCGCCAATCGGCTGGTGGCCAAGATCGCCTCGGATCTGCGCAAGCCCGACGGCCTGGTCGTCGTCGCGGCCGGCGAGGAGGCGGCCTTCCTGGCGCCACTGCCCATCGAACGGCTGTGGGGCATCGGCCCGAGCACGTGGCGGGCACTGGCCGACTACGGCGTGCGCACGATCGGCGACCTGGCGGCGCTGCCCGACGACCTCCTGCGCCGCCGGTTCGGCACTCACGGCCCCGAGCTGGCTGCCCGCGCGCGGGGCGTCGGCGAAACGGAGGTCGGCGGTCACGAGGCTGCCAAGTCAATCAGCCAGGAGCACACCTTCGACGTCGATACCGGCCAATGGGAGGTGATCGAGCGAACGCTGCTGGCGCTGAGCGAGGGCGTCACCGGCCGGCTGCGCGCTGACGGCCTGCGCGCGTCGACCGTCGCCGTCAAGATCCGCGACTCGGACTTCGCGACCATCACCCGCCAGCGGAGGCTGCCCGAGCCGACTGACCTGACGGACGTCATCTGGCGAACGGCGCTGGCCCTCACCAGGCGCGAGGCGCACGGCATGCGCGTGCGCCTTCTCGGCGTCGCCGCGAGCGGGCTCAGCGATCGCCAGCAGCTCGCGCTATTCGGCACCGACGACGAGCGCCGGCGCCGGGCCCTCGGGGCGGCCGACGAAATCCGGGGCCGCTTCGGTCCGCGTGCCATCCGGCGGGCGCGGCTGCTCGACGCCGACGTCGGTGCGCCCTTCGAACGCGACCATCGCCGCGCGCCCGACGACTGAGATGTGACATGTGAGGTGTCACACGCGGGTCGGATGCTGGCACTGCTCGAGCGTCCCGAGCGCTTGACATTAGAACAGGCGTTCGGTACCGTCTGGGGCACCACGTAGAACAGATGTTCGTATAGGGAGAGCGAAACGATGATGGTGCGCGTAAGTCCAACGGAGGTGCGGGTGCATTGCGGCTGGTTCGACGGCCGGCCGCGCAGCATCCGCCTGGGGGATGAAGAGGTACGGGTGCTGCAGATCGAGCAGATCCGTGACGAATCGGCGGCGTATCCGGTTGAGCACGGGCCACGGACGGTCTTCGAGGTTCGTACGCCGAATGCCCGGCTGCGGCTCTCCTTCGAGCATCGCCGGCGGCGCTGGCTGCTCGAGGGCATGGAGAAGGAGGTGAGCGGGCTTCTGCGGGCAGCGTAGATGCTGCCTGAAACGCCGCCCAGCGTGCGACAATCGAGAGCATGGAGGACTCGCCGGGCAGGCTCGCCGACCTGACGCTCAGCCAGTTCTCCGACCGATTGGCATCGGACGCGCCGGTTCCCGGTGGTGGCAGCGCGTCGGCGATCGCGGGCAGTTTCGCCGCCAGCCTGCTGGCGATGGTGGCGCGTCTCTCGCAGGACCGGCCGAAGTACGAGCCCTATGCCCGGACGGTCGCGCGTGCCCTGGAAGTGGCCGAGCGTGGTCGGGTCCGCCTTCTCGACCTGGCCGACGAGGATGCGCGCGCGTACGGCCGCTTCGCCGAGGCGCTCAAGCTGCCTAAGGAAACCGACGAGCAGCAGCAGCGACGCACGACGGCCATCCGCGACGCGGCCCGTGGCGCGGCCGAGGTGCCGCTCGCCATCGCCCGTGAGTGCGCCGTGCTGCTCGACCAGATCGAGAGCATGGCTGGACGCAGCAACCTCAACGCCGCCAGCGATCTCGAGGTTGCCGCGCGGCTGTGCACCGCGGCTGCGCGCGGTGCGGCAGCGAACGTGCTCGTCAACCTCCCGCAGGTCGGCGATCAGCGGTTCGTGGGCATCAGCACGGCCGAGGTGGGCGAGCTGCTCCACGGGATCGAGCGCAACGTCCTCGAGGTCGCGCAGCGCGTCGCGCGCGGCGGCCTGCGTGAGCCCGAGCCGGCGTGAGGGTGGCTGCCGGCGCGGACACGCTGGCACAGGCCGAGGCCGGTGCCGAGGTACGGATCATCCGCGGCGCGCCCATCGCCGCCGAGCTGCGCGCGCAGGTGACGGCCGATCTGGAGAACTTTCGCCGCCGCTACGGCTACAGCCCGGCGCTGGCCGTCGTGATGGTCGGTCACGAGGAGGCTTCGAGCGTCTATGCCCAGCAGATCATGCGCAGCTGCGCCGCGGTCGGGGTGCCGGCGCGCGCCGTGGAGCTTCCCGAGTCGGCGACGGCCGGCGAGTTGCGGGCGCGCCTCGAGGAGCTCAACGCCGAGCCGCAAGTGGCCGGCATCATCGTCCAGATGCCCCTTCCCGGGCACATCCCGCTGGCTACCGTCACCGACACGATCATGCCGGCCAAGGACATCGACGGCATCCAC
>CAYRMQ010000058.1:0-18078 GCA_964425305.1 uncultured Anaerolineaceae bacterium
AGCATCGGGCCGAGGTGGTTGCCCTCGGCGGTGTGGTTGTAGACGACGTCGAGGACGACCTCGAGGCCGGCCTGGTGGAGGGCCCTGACCATGCCCTTGAACTCGGCCACCTGCTCGCCTGTCTGACCGCTGCTGGCGTACTCGTTGTGCGGCGCGAAGTAGCCGATCGAGTCGTAGCCCCAGTAGTTGCGCAGGCTCTTCTCGGTGAGGTGCTCGGGATGGACGAACTGGTGCACGGGGAGCAGCTCGACGGTGGTCACGCCGAGCGCCTGGAGGTACTCGACGACGACCGGGTGGGCGAGGCCGGCGTACGTCCCGCGCAGCTCCGGCGGCACGCCCGGATGGCGCATCGTCAGGCCCTTGACATGCGTCTCGTAGGCGATCGTCTCGTTCGGCGCGTGGCGCGGCGGCCGGTCGTCGGACCAGTCGAAGAAGGGATTGATGACGATTGAGCGGGGGACCAACGGCGCGCTGTCGTGCTCGTCGATCTCGTCCTCGAACCCGAAACGGTAGGAGTAGACGGCGGGCTGCCAGTCGATGCCGCCGGCGATCGCCTTGGCATACGGATCGAGCAGCAGCTTGGCCGGGTTGCAGCGCCTGCCCTCGGCCGGCGCCCACGGCCCGTGGACGCGGTAGCCGTAGCGCTGCCCCGGCGCCAGCTGCGGCACGTAGCCGTGCCAGACGAAGCCAGTCGCCTCGGGCAGGTCGACGCGCGTCTCGTTGCCCTCGTCGTCGAAGAGGCACAGCTCGACGCGCTCGGCGACCTCCGAGAAGAGCGAGAAGTTGACGCCCAGGCCGTCGTAGGTGGCGCCCAGCGGGTAGGGCTGGCCGGCCCAGACCTTGACCTCGGTGAGCGTGGGAAGGGTCATGCAGCAGAGAGTGTCAGTCGAGTCGGTCGTAGGCGAGTAGCGTCAGGAACTCTGGCATATCTTTTGCGAGGACGAGTTCGTCGAGGATGTGTGCCGCCTCGGCCAGCCGTCCCGCACCGGCGCCGCCCAGGCGCGCCAGCTCGCCTTCCTGCATGCGCCGGTACAGCGCTTCGTCGACGTGCCGGCCGTCGTCGAGCTGCGCTTCGTGGCGGCGCCATTGCCACAGCTGCGAGCGCGCGATCTCGGCCGTCGCGGCGTCTTCCATCAGGTTGTTGATGGCGGCGGCGCCCGTGCCGCGCAGCCAGGAGTCGACGTACTGGAGAGCGACCGACACGTTGTTGCGCACGCCGGCCTCGGTGATCGCCGCGCCCGGCACGTGCACGTCGGTCAGCTGGCTGGCTCCGACGGACACGTCCTCGCGCAGCCGCTCCTTCTGGTTCAGCCACTCGCCGAGCGCGCGGTCGAAGATCTCCATCGCCACCGCCACCAGGTCGGGATGGGCGACCCACGTGCCGTCGAAGCCGTCGCCCGCCTCGCGCTCCTTGTCCTCGCGCACCTTCTCGAGCGCGCGCGTCGTCACTTCCGGCTCGCGCCGGTTGGGGATGAACGCCGACATGCCGCCGATGGCGTGCGCCCGCCGGCGGTGGCACGTCTGCACGAGCAGCTGGGTGTAGGCGCGCATGAAGGGCACGGCCATCGTCACCTGCGCCCGGTCGGGCAGGACCATATCGGCGCGCTGGGCGAACGTCTTGATCAGGCTGAAGATGTAGTCCCAGCGGCCGGCGTTGAGGCCGGCGGCGTGCTGGCGCAGCTCGTGCAGGATCTCGTCCATCTCGAAGGCAGCCCAGATGTGCTCGATCAGGACTGTCGCCCGGATGGAGCCGCGCGGAATGCCGAGAACGTCCTGCGCCCACACGAAGACGTCGTTCCACAGCCGTGCCTCGCCGTGGCCCTGCAGCTTGGCCAGGTAGAAGTAGGGCCCGCTCCCGCGGCGCAGCAGCTCGGCGCCGTTGTGGAAGAGGTACAGCCCGAAGTCGAAGAGCGAGCCGGAGATGGGCTCGCCGTCGACGAGGTGGTGGCGCTCGACGAGGTGCCAGCCGCGCGGCCGGACGAGCAACGTCGCCAGCGTCTCGCCCAACTCGTAGCGCTTGCCCTCGGGGCTGGTGAAGCTCAGCTCGCGGCGGACGGCGCCGTGGAGAGCAGCCTGGCCGCCGATGACGTTCGACCACGTCGGCGAGAGCGAGTCCTCGAAGTCGGCCATGAAGACCCTCGCGCCCGAGTTGAGCGCGTTGATGACCATCTTCGGCTCGGCCGGGCCGGTGATCTCGACGCGCCGGTCGTCGAGGTCGGCAGGCGCGGGGGCGACCGACCAATCGGTCCGGCGGACGTCGTCGGTGTGGGGCAGGAAGCCAAGCCGCTCCCCGTCGGCGACGCGGGCGGCGCGCTCCCGCCGGGCGGCGAGCAGCTCCTGGCGGCGCGGCTCGAACTGGCGATGCAGGCGCGTCAGGAAGTCGAGCGCCTCGGCCGTCAGGACCTCGCTCACGGCGCCATTGTCCCAGCCGGCCGGTGCCGATCGCGCTGCTCGAAGGCACGCAGCCCGGCCGGTCGCATCCGGCCCTGGCCGATCAGCTCGGCGACCTTGGCGACGTTCACCGCGCTCCAGTTGCTGTCCGGCCGGCGAGGCGTGAAGCGCTGGACGTACGAATCCGTGTCGCGGCCGCGTGCCAGACCGTCGATCCAGCCGAAGCAGAGTGCCTCGTCGACCGCCTCGGCGTAGGTCATCCCGCCACGCCGCGCGCCCTTCTTGTAGAAGCCGACCCACAGCTCGGCGGCGGTCTCGTGGTTGTCCTCCAGCCAGCGCCGGAAGTCGGCCGCCGACCCGAAGAAGAGCGCCGGCTCCTCGCCCGGACGGGGGATCACCAGCCGCCCTCGTCGCGCAGCAGCCGGTGCAGCACGCGCGCCGTCACGACGCGCCGGTAGTCCGCCGTCGAACGGACGTCGTCGATGGGCGAGATCTCGGCGGCGACGGTCGCCGCGGCGTGGTCAGCCGTCTCCTTGCGCGGAGCCGCGCCCTCCAGTACGCCCTCCGTCTGGCGCGCCCGGACGGGACGTTCGGCGACCGACCCGAGGGCCAGCCGCACGTCGCGCCAGACGCCGCCGTCCTCACGCCAGGCGAGACCCAGGACGACCTTGCTGATCGCCTGCGCCCGGCGCGTGCCGACCTTCCGGAAGCGCACCTGCCGGCCGGCGGTCAGCGGGATGCGCAGGCGCAGCAGCAGCTCGTCCGGTCTCAGCTTCGTCTGCCGGTAGCCGGTCCAGAAGTCGGCCGCCGCCACGCTGCGCTCGCCGCCCGCGCTGCCCAGCACGAGCGTCGCGTCGGTCGCCAGCAGCAGGGGCAGCGTGTCGCCGGCGGGCGAGGCGTTGACCGCGTTGCCGCCGATCGTGCCGCGGTTCTGGATCTGTGCCGCGCCGATGGTCGCCGCCGCCTCGACCAGCGCCGGCAGCAGCTCCTGGCAGAGGGTCGAGCGGCGGATGTCGGTGTATGTCGCCAGCGCGCCGATGACCAGCACGTCGCCGTCGACGGCGATACCGCGCAACTCGTCAAGGTGCCAGATGTCGAGCACGCGCTCGGGGGCCGGCGCCAGCTCGCCCGTGATCTGGACCAGCAGGTCGGTGCCGCCGGCGACCGGCTGCCAGCGCTCGCCGGCGAGCAGCGCGTACGCCTCGTCGAGGCTACGTGGCGACTGGACCGGCGGCTCGGCAGGCATGGCCGTCACTGGCTGTCATACCGCGACAGTATGTCGGCGGCGCGTCTCGCGCATGCGAACGAGCACGACCACCCCGGACGCAGCCGTCAGCGCCGCCACTGCGACGATTGCCGCGCTCATGCCGAGAAGGTCGGCGATCGCTCCCGCCAGCAGCGCTCCGGCCACGAAGCCGAGGTCGCGCCAGAGGCGGTAGACGCCGACCGCCGCCGCGCGCCAGCCGGGCGCGGCAACGTCGGCAACGGCCGCCAGCAGCGTCGGGTAGACCATCGCCGTGCCGAGGCCAAGCACGGCAGCCGCGATCAGCCACGCCTCGAAGGTGCTGCTCAGCGCGATGGCGCCGATGGCGACGGCCTGGACGAGCATGCCGCCGACTATCAGCGGCTTGCGTCCGACTCGATCCGACCATGCGCCGGTGGCCACCTGCGTGACCCCCCACACGATCGGGTAGGCGGCCGCCAGCACGCCGATCTCGCCGATGCCCAGGCCGGCTGCGGCGTAGTACAGCGGCAGCAGGCCCCAGGCGAGGCCGTCGTTGAGGTTGTTCACCAGCCCCGCTTGCGCGGCGGCCGACAGGTCGCGATCGCGCAGGCTGACCTGGGCGAAGACCGCGCGCCAGTGCAGCAGGTCGCTCGTGGCGGGCAGAGTGGCCTGCTCGTGCGCCGCGTGTCCACGCGTCTCGGCGACGAAGAGCAGCGACGCGCCGAGCCCCAGGCCAGCGATGGCCAGCCCGATCAGGAACGGCGCCGGCCGCAGGCCGGCCTGCTCGGCGACGATGCCGGTGAGCAGCGCCACCAGCGCCAGCGCGCTGTAGCCGGCAGCCTCGTTGAGGCCCATCGCCAGCCCGCGGCGCGCCGGCCCGACGAGGTCGATCTTCATCACCACCGTCGTCGACCAGGTGAGCCCCTGGTTGGCCCCCAGCAGCAGGTTGGCGGCGATGATCCACTCCCACGCCGGCGCGGCGATGAGCAGGACCGGCACGGGCAGGCCGATGAGCCAGCCGGCGAGCAGCACGGGGCGCCTTCCGTAGCGGTCGGCGAGCACGCCGGCGGCCAGGTTCGTGACGGCCTTGGTCGCGCCGAAGGCGAGGATGAAGGTCAGCGCCGCCGTGAAGCCGGGCAGCCCGAATACGTCGGTCGCCAGCAGCGGCAGGACGGTTCGCTCCTGGCCGACCATCCCGCCGACCAGCGCGCTGACGGCGACGAGCAGCATGAACTGCCCGGCGTTGGCGCGCAGACCGAGACGTATCGAAGCGTCCGCCGGCGTCTCGCTCGTTTCGGTCAGGTCAGTCCGCCTGCCCGCTAGCCGCGATGGCGATCGCGTCGATGATCTTGGTGTAGCCGGTGCAGCGGCAGAGGTTGCCGGCGATCGCCTCGCGGATGTCCTCGTCGACCGGCCCGCCGCCCTCGTCGAGGTAGGCCCGCCCGGCCATCAGCATGCCCGGCGTGCAGATGCCGCACTGCGCGCCGCCCGTCTCGAGGAAGGCCTGCTGGAGCGCATCGAGCCGGCCACCGACGCCGAGGCCTTCGACCGTCCGCACGTCGGCGCCTTCGACCTGGCAGACGGGCACCAGGCAGGCGTCGACGACGCGGCCGTCGACGATCACCGAGCAGGCGCCGCACTCGCCCTCGCCGCAGCCCTCCTTGGTGCCGGTCAGGCCGAGGTCCTCGCGCAGCGCGTCGAGCAGCCGGCGCATGCCCGGCACGTCGAGCGTGACCTCTTCGCCGTTGACGGTCAGGCGGTAGCTCATTCTTCGTACGGCCCGCGCATCGGCTGGGGATCGGTCGGCCGGTCGGGGGCGGGGTCAAGGCCCTCGGCCGGCGCCTGCGGGTTGGCCGTCGCCGGCGGGCCGGCGGTCGGCCGGCGGCGGGGCAGGCTGACGCCCGGCGGTCCGGGCGGCTCGACGCCGTGGAGGGCGGCCAGGATCCGCTCGGGGGTGGCCGGCAGCTCGTGGATCCAGACACCCGTCGCGTCGTGGATGGCGGCGACGACGGCCGGCGCGGCGACGTCCATCGGCAGCTCGCCGACGCCCTTGGCGCCGTGCGGTGCGCCCGAGAAGGGCTTTTCGACGAGGATGGCTTCGATGCGCGGTGCGTCGAGCGAGGTCGGGATGAGGTACGTCGCCAGGCGATCGTTGAGGTAGCGCCCGTCCTCCAGCTTGATCTCCTCGATCGTGGCGTAGCCGACTGCCTGCAGCGTGCCGCCCTCGACCTGGCCCTCGGCCAGGATCGGGTGGATGGCCCTGCCCACGTCGTCGGCCGACACGACCGAGCGGACGGCTACCTCGCCCGTGTCGAGGTCGACGTCGACCTCGGCCACCGCGCAGGCCCAGCCGTAGCACGGGTACGCGTCGCCGCGGTAGGCCTCGTCGTCGAAGCTGACGCCGGGATAGGGCTCGAAGCGCTGGTCGACGCGCAGCCCGCCGTGCTCGCGGGCGTAGTCGGCGTAGCACTCGGCGAAGGGCCGATCCATGGCGTCCTCAACCTGCGCGCGCAGGCGCTCGGCGGCCTTGATCACCAGCCCACCGACGACCATCGCCGTGCGCGAGGCGACGGTCGGGCCGCTGTCGGGCACGATCGAGGTGTCCTGCGGCGCGATTTCGACATCCTCGTAGCGCACGCCCAGCCGCGCGGCGGCGACCTGCGGGAAGATCGTCTTGGTGCCCTGGCCCATCTCCGTCGAAGCGGTCAGCACGCGGATACGCCCCTCCGAGGTGAGCTCGAGGCTGGCCACGCTGGCCAGCTTGACTTCGCCGCTGCCAGTGAAGCCGGCGCCGTGCCAGGCGAGGGCGATGCCGATGCCCTGCGCCGTTCGCTGGCGCCCCGACGTCAGCTGCGTGGCCGCTCCACCACCGGCGACGGCGTCCGCGCGCGCCCGGCGGGCGTCAGCCGTATGGGCCCGGATGCGCTCGAACTCGGCCGCCTCTGCCGCCCGCTCGAGCACCTCCTCGCCGCCGACACTTTCGCGCAGAACCTGGCCGCTGGGCGTCTCGTCGCCCTCGCGGTAGACCCACCGCCGGCGCAGCTCGAGCGGCGACATCTGGAGCGCCTCGGCGATGCGGTTGACCTGCATCTCCGCCGCGAACTCGGTCTGCGGCGCGCCGAAGCCGCGGAAGGCGCCGTTGGGCGGCGTGTTGGTCGCCACGGCCCGTCCCACGATGCGCACGTTGGGACAGACATACGGGCCGCCGGCGTGGAGCGTGCCGCGCGACAGCACGACCGGCGTCAAAGTCGAGTAGGCGCCGCCGTCCATGATCACCTCGACGTCCTGCGCGACGAGCTCGCCCGCGCGCGTCACGCCGCTGCGATAGCGGATCACTGCCGGGTGGCGCTTGGTCGTGGCGGCGAGGTCCTCGTGGCGGTCGTAGATCATGCGCACCGGCCGGCCCAGCCGCTGCGCCAGCAGGGCGGCGTGGATGGCGATCAGCGAGGGGTACTCCTCCTTGCCGCCGAAGCCGCCGCCGGTCTCCGCCTGGATGACGACCGCCTGCTCGTCGGACAGGCGCAGCGCCCGCTTGAGCGCCTTGTGGATGTAGTAGGGGCACTGCATCGAGCCGTGGATCGAGATGCCGCCGTCAGGCCGCGGGACGGCGATCATGGCGTTGTTCTCGATGTACAGCTGCTCCTGGTGGCCGACGCGGTAGGTGCCTTCGACGACGACCTCGGCCCGCGCGAAACCGGCCTCGACGTCGCCCTTCTCGAGACGGAAGTGGGCGAACTCCTGCGTCGAGAGCAGCGGGTCGAAGACGGGCGGCAGCGGCTCGGTGCGCAGTTTGACCCGCTCCTTCGCCTCGCGCAGGGTCTCGCGGTCGGGCGCGCCGAGGAGGGCGACCGGCTCGGCCTGGTGGCGGATCGTCTCGTCGGCCAGCACCGGCTGGTCGTCGGCGATCAGGCTGACCACGTTCTCGCCGGGGATGTCCTTCGCGGTCAGCAGGACTACTCGCGACCAGTCGAAGTCACGGTCGAGCTCGAGGCCGAGCAGGCGGGCGTGGGGCTCGGTCGAGCGGATGGTGTGCCCGTACCACGCGCCCGGGAAGACCAGATCGTCGGTGTAGAGCGCCTCGCCGGTCAGCTTGACCGGCCCCTCGCGGCGCAGTGGCAAGCTGCGCGCGCGGCCGATGCGCACCTCCCCCGGCGCGGGCGCCTCGACCGGCGCGACTGGGGCGTCGGGTCGCGGCGCGGTCCGCGGCGGCCGGGTGGTGATCGTCAAGACAACCTCCTCTGGCGGCGTGTCATCTGCTCGACCCGATCAGCTTGCCAGATCGGACGGGGAACCGACGTTCGCATCCACCCTGACAGGCGAGCAGTGCCAGGCATGGGCTGAGTCGATCCTGGGTGCGCCCCAGCCGGAGCCGCTGGAGATAGGCGCTCTTGGCCGGCTCGTGCTGAACAACCGTCCCGGCAACAGTCGCTGCGGGGCCGACTTCTATCACCGGAATGGCCGCCTGCTGATCACAGCCGCAGCAGTCTGTCCTTTCGCTAGGTAGCCTCGGTGGCGCGGTGTGAGCCGAGGTCCAGCTCCGCCTCGCTCGCGGAGAGTAGCCCGAGCGCGCGACAGGCGTCGTCGGCAGCGTCGACGAACGGCCGCAGAATCATGTCCGGCTCGCCCCGCTCGAGTCGCCGGGCTGCGACTTCCGTGTGCGCGGTGAGGGCTACGCGGCCGCCGAAGCTGATCTCGCGCAGTGCGCCGAGCAGGACCAGGTTCGTCGCCGGATCGGGGCTCGTGCTGACGACCCACTGTGCGCAGCGGAGCGGCAGGCGTTTGACCAACTCGGCGTCCTCGGCGTCGCCGTACATCGTCGGCACGCCGCGGCGCTGTGCCCGAGCCAGCGCCTGCGGATCGAAGTCGATGCCCAGCACTGATACGCCATCGGCGACGAGGTGGTCGGCGATGCGCCCGCCGAAGCGACCGAGGCCAAATATGATCACCTGCGGACATAGATCCTCCTCGTCCTCGCCCTCGGCCGGCCGACTGACAGCGCGCTCGAAGACGCCGAGCAGAGGCGACAGCCGGTCGAGCAGCGCTCGTGCGCCGACGATGAGGTAGCTCGACACGGCGATCGTGATGACTGCGACGAGCGTGATCAGCCCGACGGTCCCGCCGCCAATGTGGCCCAGCTCAAGGCCGAGCGCCGCAACGATCAGCGAGAACTCGCTGATCTGGGCCAGCGACACGCCGGTGAAGAACGACGTCCGGCGGCGATAGCGGAGGGCGCCCATGATGGCCATCACCATCAGCGGCTTGCCGACGAGGACGAACAGCGACAGGCCGACGGCGGCGAGTAGCTGCGGCCCTGCCTCGCCGAACTGCACGCCGAGGCCAAGCTGGACGAAAAAGAACAGCAGCAGGAAGTCGCGCAGCGTGCCGAGCCGCGTGCCGAGGGCCTCGCGGTAGGGGCTCGAGGCGAGCGCCACGCCGGCCAGGAAAGCGCCGACCTCCTCGCTGAAGCCGAGCATGTCGCCGACGGCTGCCACCGCGAAGGCCCATGCCGCCGCCGACAACACGAGCAGCTCCGGTGAGCGCGCGAAGGCGTCGAGGACGCGCGGGAGGAGCCAGCGTGCGAGAGCCGCGATGGCGAGCACGAAGAGCAGGCCGCGCACTGCCACCGTGATGAGTGCGGGCAGCAGGTCGGTGGCATCCTGCCGTCCGAAGGCGCTCAGGCCGATCATCAGAACGATCACGGCCACGTCCTGGACGATCAGCACGCCGAGCGCGATCCGCCCATGAAGCTGGTCGATCTCGCGTCTGTCGGAGAGCAGCTTGACGACGATGATCGTGCTCGAGAACGTCAGCGCGACGGCGATATAGAGCGCCTCTACCGTCGCGAAGCCAAGAGCTGTCGCCAACACAAAGGCGAGCACCGCCGTCGCCGCCATCTGGCCAAGCCCGGTCAGCACCGCCACCGGGCCGAGCAGGGTGATGAGGCGAACGTCGAGCTTCAGGCCGACGATGAAGAGGAGGAGCGCGACGCCGAGGTGCGCGAAGAGCTCGATGTCCTCGCGTGGCGGCGCCACGTCGAGGAGGGCGGGCCCGACGAGCACGCCAACGACGATGAAGGCGATGATCAGCGGCTGGTGGAGCATGCGCAGCACCGCCCCCAGCGCGGCCGCGATGAGCAGCAGCAGCGCGATCTGCTGGAAGGCACTCTCGAACGCGAAGTCGAACGCGATCACTACCAGCGCCTCAGCACGCGTCCCGGCGTGGCGCCGGTGTGGCGGCCGCCGTCGACGACGAGCGTGCCGTTGACGATGACGTGCTCGATGCCCGTCGGGAAGCGGCGCGGTTGCTCGTACGTGGCGTTCGAGCGGACGGTCGCCGGGTCGAAGACGACCACGTCGGCGAGGTAGCCGTCACGCAGCAGCCCCCGATCGGCGAGCCCCAGCCGAGCCGCCGCCGCCGATGTCATCTTGCGCACGGCCTCCTCCAGGCCGAGCAGCTCGCGCTCGCGGACGAACTCGCCGAGGATGCGCGGGAACGAGCCGTACGTGCGCGGCGAGGGCAGCTCGCCGACGAACGTCGAATCCGTCCCGACCATCCCGACCGGGTGGCGCACGAAGTGGTGCAGCGTCTCGCGCCACGGACCCGACGTCACCTGCCCGACGCGCAGGTCCTCCTCGAGCAGCATGTCGCAGATCGTGTCGACCGCGTCGCTGCCGCGCTCGGCCATCACCTCGGCCAGCGTGCGGCCCTCCCAGCGCAGGTTGGCCGGCGTCGCGAAGTAGCCGAGGCGGACGTCGGCCCAGCCGGCGGCTGAGGTGTAAGCCGCACCGCGCGCCGCGATCTCGGCGCGCAGGCGTTCGCGCGCGGCGCGGTCGGCCAGGCGCTCCTTGAGCGGGCCCGGGCCGCCGGCCTGGATCCAGCCCGGCAACTGGATCAGCAACCGCGTGGCGGCCCATTCGTAGGGGTACGTGTCGAAGGTGACGTCGAGCCCCTCGGCGCGGGCGTCCTCGACCAGCCCGAGCAGCTGCTGGGGGCCGCCCGGATGCGTCTGGCGATGGTAGAAGTGGGTGATGTGGACCGGCCCCGCGCCGCGCCGGCCGATCTCGATCGCCTCGCGGAAGGGGTCGAGGAAGCGGTCGCCCAGCGGGTAGCGGACGTGGGTGTGGTAGAACCCGCCCTCAGCCGTCGCCGCCGCCGTCAGCGCGGCCAGCTCGTCGGTCGTGGCGTACGAGCCGGGCGGGTAGTCGAGGCCGCTGGACAGGCCCAGCGCCCCGGCGCGCATGCTCTCGCGCAGCATCGCCGCCATGTCCGCCACGGCCGCCTCGTCGGCGGGCACGTCGTCCCAGCCGAGGCGGCAGATGCGCAGCGCGCTGTTGCCGACGAGGAAGCCGACGTTGACCGACACGCGGCCCTCGAACCGCTCGAGGTACGAGCCGACCGTGCCCCAGTCGTAGGCGATGTCGGGGCGGCCGTCGAGGCCGGCGTTCATCTCGACCAGCGCCGCCAGCTCTTCGGCCGCGGCAAGCGGCGCGTAGGACAGGCCGTCGACGCCGATGACCTCGCTGGTCACGCCCTGGCGGACCTTCGGCTCGTGGCGCGGGTCAGCCAGCATCATCAGCCCCGAGTGCGAGTGCAGGTCGATGAAGCCGGGCGCGACGACCTTCCCGCGCGCGTCGATGCGCCGGCCGGCATGCGCCGGCAGATCGCTGGCGCCGATGAGCCGCAGCCGGTCGCCCTCGATGGCCAGGCTGGCCGGTCGGCCGGGCGCGCCGCTGCCATCGACGATGGTGCCGTTCTCGATGAGGACGTCGACCGCCATCGCGCGCCCTACGCCGGCAGCCGGCGGCCGCGCACCCACGCGCCGCGGACGACGTCCGGCCGCGTGCGGAAGATCAGCCGGCTCATGATGTCGGCCGGCTCGTCGGCCGCGTAGCCGGCGAGCGGCGCGGTCAGCGCGTGATCGACGCAGATGAAGTCGGCCTCCTTGCCCACCTCGAGCGTGCCGATCTCGCGTTCCAGTCCGAGCGCCCGCGCGCCCTCCAGGCTGGCCAGGCGCAGCCAGTCGAGCGGGCCGAGCGTCGACCGCGTCTCACCGTGCATCGTGCGCAGGCCGCTCTGGGTGTAGGCGCCGGCGCGCATGACCGCGAAGAGGCTGACGTCGGGCCCGGCGGCGACGTCGCTGCCCAGGCCGACCGCCAGGCCGGCTTCGAGATAGCGCGCCAGCGGCATCGCCCCGCTGGCCAGGAAGAGGTTCGACGACGGGCAGTGGACGATGCGCGTGCGTGTTTCGACCAGCCGCTCGATCTCGCGCTCTGACAGGTGTATGGCGTGGGCCATCAGCGAGCGCTCGCCGAGGCCGCCGGCGCGGTCATAGACATCGGTGTAGTCGCGCGCGTCGGGGAACAGGCGGCCGACCTCGGCGATCTCGTTGCGGTCCTCGGCAAGGTGGGTCTGCCAGTACGTGCCGGTCGCCCGCGCCAGCGCCGCCGACTCGCGCAGCATCTGTTCGCTGCAGCTGACCGCGAAGCGCGGCGTGACGGCGTAGCGCAGCCGGCCGCCGTCACGGCCGTGCCAGCGCTCGATCAGGTCGCGGCTCTGGCGCAGGCTGAGGTCGAGCACCTCGCTGTCGGCGACGGTCGGGTCGTAGCGCAGCCGGTCCATCATCACCTTGCCGATGACGGCCCGGGTGCCGTGCTCCTCGGCCGCCCGGAAACAGGCGTCGAGGCTGGCCTCGTAGACGGCCCCGTAGAGCACGACGGTCGTCGTGCCTGCTCCGGCGAAGGCGCGCAACGCCGCCGGCGCCAGCCGCTCGGCGGTCGCCTCGTCGAAGTCGCGCTCAAGCGGGAAGATGTAGCGCTCGAGCCAGGTCAGCAGGTCGAGCCCGGCGCCCAGACCGGCGTTGGGCAGCTGCGGCAGGTGAGCGTGCAGGTCGACCAGGCCGGGCAGCAACAGCAGCGGCCGCAGGTCGGCGACGGGATCGCTGGCCGCCGGGGCGTCCTCCCGCCGTTCGGCGCCTGGCCAGTTCTCGACCGTGGCGATGCGTCCTTCGCTGTCGACGCGCAGCAGCGCGTCCGGTTCGTAGCGGGTACCACCGCCGGAGAGCGGCGTCAGCAGCGCGGCCCGGATGGCGAAGGGGGGCCGCGCCAGGCCGGCTGCCGGGTCGGGGCTCACCAGGGCATGGCCGAACGCAGGCCCCACGACATGGCCGAATCGGCGGTCTGCACGCGGGCCATCTTACGGGGGTCGAGCACGCCCGGCCGCGTTGTATCCTTGCCGCTCCGTGAACGAGTCGCCTGCGCAAGGTGGCCGGCGCCTCCGCGTCGCGCTGCTGCTCGGCCTCACCGTGCTGGCCGTCACCGCCGCTCCCGCCGAGGCACAGCGCCGGGGCTTCCCGGTCGAGAGCCTGGGCAGCCGCGGCGCGAACATCGTCGCCCTCCAGCACCTGCTGCGCGCGGCCGGCCACGAGCTGCCCGCCGACGGCGTGTTCGACGAGACCACGCAGGCTGCCGTGGGCGCCTTCCAGGAGGCGGCCGGCCTGCCGGTCAGCGGCGTCGTCGACGCGGCGACCTGGCAGGCGCTGGCGCCGGCGCTCGAGGAGGGCTCGGCCGGCCAGGCCGTGACGGCGGCGCAGTGGCTGCTCAACGCCAAGGCCGGCGCCGATCTGGCGCTGAGCGGCTGGTACGACGCGCCGACGCGCATCGCCGTCGAGGCCTTCCAGCGAACGATGGGCATCGAGCGCAGTGGAGTCGTCGACACGCGCACATGGCGCGACCTGCTGTGGCACTTCGTCAGGCCGCGTTTCCGTGACGCGCCGATGTGTGACTACCACAGCGGCAACGGCAAGGCGGCCAACTGGGGCACGTCGGCGACGGTCGCCCAGCTCGAGGAGGCCGCTGCTCTCTTCGAGGCGCGCACGGGCCTGCCCACCTCGGTCGGCGAGCTGGGCTTCCGCTTCGGCGGGCCGATTGCCGGCCACTCCACGCACCAGGTCGGGCTCGACGTCGACCTCGGGCTCATCCGCCGCGACGGCCGCCACTGCCGCCGGCTGGGTCTCGACTACCGGCAGGCGCAATACGACAGGCAGATGACGCGCGAGCTCATCCGAGCCATCTTCGACGCTGCCCCCGGACGGGTGAAGCTGATCTACTTCAACGATCCTGTGCTAGTTCGCGAGGGCCTGGTGGTGCGCTATCCCAATCACGACCACCACCTGCACGTGCGCTACTGCGAGGTCGGCCACGCCCAGCCGCGCTACCGCTGTGCCGCGCCCCAGCTCCCGCCGGCAGGCGAGCGGGCGGCGTTGCTCGAGGCGGCCGCCCGCGTCCCGTTAAACATGCCGCGGACGATCGCGCTCGACCTGTCGAAGCTGCGCTTCTAGGCGATCCGTGCCGTGACTGCCTGGCCCGATCCGCTGACGGCCCTGGCCGTGCCGGCCGGCGCGCCGGCGGCGGCGCCGTCGGAGACGGGCGCCAGCATTTTCATCCTCCTCCTGGTCGCCGTCGGGTCGGTCGCCGCAGGCCTCTTCGTGGGCGGCTTCAGGCGCCGCCGCGCCAGGCGCCGGGACGCCCCGGCGCAGGGCGCTGGGCCGCCCTGGTCGACGACCCGCGCACCGCGGCCGCCGGCGGCCGGCGACCGTCCGTCGGATGGGCCATGGTCCACGGCCGAGAGCGACGGCCCCTCCCTGCAACGTCGTCTATAGCCCTGCCTGCAACCGGCCGCGCTGTCCACAACGCGGGGCTCGCCACTCTCGGTCGATGCACGAGTCACCGCGGCCCGAGGACGTCGGCGAGCAGCGCACGCCGGTCGCGCCCGAACCCGCCGACGAGCCCGCGCAGGCCGACCCGCGCAGCGAGCCCGGCCCGGTGGGCACCCTCGCCCGCCTGCCCTACTGGTTCATCGTCGGGGCGGTCATCATCATCGCCCTCATCGCGCTCGCCCTGTCGGGGGTCGTCTTCCCGCCGGAGTAGCTGCGAAGTCGGTCAGGCCGGCGTATAGCGCGACGGATCGAGCGAGGACAGGCCGGCCGGCTCGGCCGATTCACTGCGCAACATCATCGCCGCCACCAGCTCCGCCGTCGCCGGGCCCGTCGAGATGCCCCACGGACCGTGGCCGGCGCAGACGAACAGTCCCTCGTAGCCCGGCGCCGCGCCGACCAGTGGCCGCCGATCGAGGCTCAGCGGGCGTGCGCAGGCGCGCACGCCGAACGCGGGCGCCGAGGCGATCTCGGGCACGAACGTGGCGCCGCGGCGCAGGAGGTCGCCGGCGATCGCCGCCGGATCGGGCTCGTCCTCGACGAAGAGGGAGCCGACGCCGCTGCTGCCACCGGCCGTGACGAGGCTGAACGCCATCGGCGGCAGCGGCCCGCCGCCGATGGCCAACTCCTCCAGCACGTGCGCCGGCGGCCGCTTCAGACCGACCGACACCACGACGCCCCACAGCGGGCGTATCGGCGGCTGCTCCCGCCAGGCCGGCACCAGCTCGGGCGTCGACGGTCCGGCGGCGAGCAGCGCCTGACCGCACTCGATCAGCTCCCCGCCGGCCAGCCGCACGCCGACCAGCCTGTCCTTCGCGAGGACCGGCGCCGCCGCCCGACCGAGGCGCAGCTCGGTGCCGGCCAGTCGCGCCTGCCGCGCGAAGGCGAGCGTGGCCGACGCCGGCGCCACGGGATAGCCCGTCTCGAGCCGGCACGCGGCGAGCCCCGCCGCCAGCGCCGGCTCCAGTCGCCGAAGCTCGTCCGGGGCGACGTGGCGCGGCGCGAGCTCCGGCGCGGCACGCTGGAGTGCGGCCACCTCCGCCCCGACGGCAGCCTCGTCAGGCGACAGCAGGAGCAGGCCCGCCGGACGCTGGCCGAGATCGAACTCGGCGTCGGCGGCGGCCAGGTCGCGATACATCTCGAGGGTGCGCCGATGGAGCTCGGCGGGCAGCGGGTCGAGCGGCTGCTGTACCGCGCCCGAGTTGCGACCGGAAGCGCCGGCGGCAAGCTCAGCTCTCTCGATGAGGACGACGCGCGCGCCGGCGCGAGCGAGGAAGAGGGCGGCGCTCGTGCCGACCACGCCACCGCCGACGATCGCGACGTCGAAGCCGCGCACGGCCTGTCTCACGAACCACCACCCGCTGCCGGCGCGCGGCGGCAGACGCCGTCGGCAAGGTTCGAGCTCGCCGACGCCGACGGCCTCCAGTGATTGGCGCCAGGGCCGGCGCCGGGGCGGGCCAGCATCGGCGGCGAAGTCTAGGCCATAGCGGCGGCCGCGCTACACTCGGGCCAACCACCCAACTCCTGGAGGGAGCAAGAAGTCAATGGACCTGCTCGCACGGATCGATCAGCTGATCGACGAGCGCCACCTGCTCAACCATCCCTTCTACACCAAGTGGGCCAGCGGCACGCTGCCGAAGGAGGCGCTGCAAGAGTACGCGCGCCAGTACTACGCCTTCGAGTCGTCGTTCCCGCGCTATCTGTCGGCAATCCACTCGCGCACCGAATCTGCGCAGGTGCGCCAGCAGCTGCTCGACAACCTGTGGGACGAGGAGCACGGCAGGGAGAACCACGTTGAGCTGTGGCTGCGCTTTGCCGAGGGCATCGGCGTCGAGCGCGACGACGTCCGCGCCGCCGACCGCAACGAAGCGACGCAGGCGCTGGTCGAGCTCTACGCCGGGCTCAGCCGCGAGGCAGCCGTGCCTGCCGCTGTCGCCGCTCTGTACGCCTATGAGCGGCAGGTGCCGCAGGTCGCCGGCTCGAAGATCGACGGCCTCAAGCAGCACTACGGCATCACCGACGGACCGGCGCTGAGCTTCTTCGTCGTCCACGGCGTGCTCGACGTGGAGCACTCCGACGGCGAGCGCGCGATGCTCGCCAAGCTGGCCCGCGACGCCGATCCGCAGCCGGTGCTGGACGCGACGGAGCGAGCGCTCGACGCCTGGTGGAACTTCCTCAGCGCGGTCGACATGCCGGCCCAGGAGCCGGTCACGGCGAGCGCCTGAGGCGTCCCGCCCGGGCGGCGCTCCAGCCTTACCGGGCGCGTAACACAACCAAACCACCGCGCGACGACGCCTGCTGCGCGAGCATGCCAAGCTGAGCCGATGAGGCTCGGCGCCGCGCTGCTCGCCGCACTCCTCGCCGCCGCCTGCACGCTCGCCGAGCGGCCGACGCCGACGCCCCTACCGCCCACCGCGCCACCGGCGCTCGAGACGCTGCCGCCGCCGGCGCTGAGCACGCCCGCGCCTGCCGCCACACCGTCGCCCAGCCCCACCGGCCCGGCCCTGCCGACGGTCGTGCCCGCGTCGCCGCCTCCCGCCGCCGCCGCCGTCGTGGGCCGGCTGCAGGCCGTCCTCGACGAGTGGCATGCCGCCGACGGCTCACCAGGCGCGGTCGTCGGCCTCCGCCTGGCCGACGGCAGGACGGCGGTCGTCGCCGCCGGCGAGACTGACGACGAGGGCGGCGTGCCGATCGAGCCCGGCCACCGCTTCCGCATCGGCAGCATCACCAAGACGTTCGTCGCGGTGTTGCTGGTACAGCTCGCCGAGGACGGCCTGCTCGACCTCGACCATCGGCTGGCCGACCACCTGCCGTGGGCGCCGCACGCGGAATCGGTAACCCTGCGCCAGCTGCTCGAGCACACCAGCGGGATGCCAGACTTCGCCGGCCTGCCTGCCTACCGCCAGCAGCTGCTGTTCAACCCGGCGCGCGCGTGGCAGGCGCGCGACGCCGTCGAGCTCGTCGACGGGCTCGAGCTAGAGTTCGAGCCGGGCAGCCGCTGGTCGTATTCGAACACCAATTACCTCCTCGCCGGCCTCGTCGCCGAGGAGGCCACGGGCAGCGACCTGGCGCTCCTGCTGCGCGAGCGGATCAGCGTCCCGCTCGGGCTGGCCAGCACGTTCCTCGACGGGCTCGAGCCGGCGCCGCCGGTCGAGACCGCCGGCCACTACGACCTCGACGGCGACGGCCGCGCCGAGAACGTCCGCCCGATCCCCTATACCGCCCTGGTCACCTCAGGGGCCGCCGCCGGCGGCCTCAGCTCGAGCGCGGGCGACGTGCTGGCCTTCGCCGGCGGCCTCTTCGCGGGCCGCCTGCTGACGCCGGCCGGCCTCGAGCGCCTGACGGAGCCGACCAAGGTCAGCCCGGCCTACGGCATGGGCGTCGTGCTCTTCAGGCGAGCGGGACGCCTGCTGATCGGCCATGCCGGCGCGCTGCCCGGCTACACGGCGCTGTTCGTCCACGCGCCGGAAGAGGGCATTACCGTCGTGGCGCTGGTCAACCGGACGGGGGCGGACGTCGAGCGCCTCGTCGAGGCGGCGTTCGGCGTCGTCGAGTAAGAGGTGGCTGACGGCGAGAGGGTGCGGACGGCGGGCCGGTGGTCAATCGAGCCGCGGCGGCTCTTCGCTGGGGCGCTGCCGCGCCCGCCCGTCCACCAGTGCATTCTGCGGCACGCCGTCAAGCGCCCGAGTTAGCGGATGTTGTTGGTCCGTGAATCTGTCAGTCCTAACTGATCAGTGACTTTGTCAGTCTC
>CAYRMQ010000059.1:0-17845 GCA_964425305.1 uncultured Anaerolineaceae bacterium
ACGCGACCCTTGTCGATCGACTCCTGCACCGACGCGACGATCAGCCGCTCACCCAGCTCGGCCACGCGGCGATCGCGGAACTCGAGCACCTCGGGGAAGTTGTGGCCGGTGTCGACGTGCATGATCGGGAAGGGCAACTTCGCCGGCCGGAAGGCCTTCTCGGCGATGCGCAGCAGAACGATCGAGTCCTTGCCGCCCGAGAACAGCACCACGGGTCGCTCGAACTCGGCGGCGACCTCGCGCATGATGAAGATCGATTCCGCTTCGAGGGCGGCGAGGTGGCTCAGGCCACGTCTGGTCGGGGTGTCAAGCATTGGGTTCCGGAGCGTCGGGTGGACGAGTGAGGTTCGCCAACGGCGCCGGTAAGTATAGTCGGGCCGCGGCGCCGGACGCCGCGGAAGATGGAGCGAACGGTGATGCAGTGGCTCGCCGCCTGGCGGCGAAAGCGTGTCGGACGCATGCAGGACGACACCGCTGAGCGCGCGCTCGCTGGCGCTCGATCGCGCCGCCGACGTCGGTCGGTGCGCGACCTGCGCCGTCTCCCGGCGGCGATCGACACGCTACCGCCAGAAGTGCATTTCCGGGTACATGGGGATCAGCGCACGGCCGCCCGTGCCCTCAGATGTGCAGATGAGCGCACAGCTGAGGGGAAACGTCGCCGAATACAGCCTCGTCGCCTGTCTTCAGGTGCACGAGGATGCACATCCGAGGGGAACGCCTGAGCGCGAACGTCGCCGCGCAGGCTGAGCGCACGCCGCGCAGCTGAACGGACGCGGCGCACGCTAGGCGGACGCCGCCGCAGGCCAAGCGGACGCCCTGTCGCACCCTGCCACGGAAGGCGGCCAGTCGTCACGGGTCCCGCCCGCCGGTGCGGGCAGACACCGGCGGCTTGACGCGGGGCGCTCACGCCCGGCACATTTCGCGGCGTGACGAGCGAGGGGTTCACCGCCGGCAACGCCGCGCTCACCGACGCCGTCGACGCGCGCCAGTTCTGCTACCGCCACCCGGATCGTGAGACGTACGTGCGCTGCGGCCGCTGCGACCGGCCGATCTGCACGCGCTGCGCGATGCAGGGCCCGGTCGGCTTCCGCTGCCGGCAGTGCGGCAGGCCGGCGCGCGACCCGCTGACGTCGTTCACGCCCAGGCAGGTAGCGGCCGGCTCGGCCATCGCGCTGGCCGGCGGCGTGGCGACAGGCCTCGCTTCGGCGATTGGCTTCCTCGGCCTGTGCATCGGGCTGCTGGCCGGCGGCTTCGCTGCCGATCGCGCCCGGCGGGCAACCGGTTACAAGCAGGGCCCGTTGATGCTGGGGATCGTCTTCGGCGGCATCGCCCTCGGCACCTACCTCGGCTACAGCCTGATCCTCGGGCCGTACTGGCCGATCATCACCGTCTACGCCGCCGCGGCCGAGGCCGGCATCGGGCTGCAGATTGGCGGCTGGGCGATCTTCGCTGGCTTCGTCGCCTGCATCGGCGCCTACTGGCGGTTGCGCTAGACGACGGCGCGAAACGGCGCGAGCCAGGCTGCAAGGCGCTGCACGTCGTCGCCGCTGGCACGGCTGACGCGTCGGGCGCACAATTGGCCGAACAGAGATACGCACCAGCCAACCCGGAAGGAGTGTGCTGAATGCTCGAGCGGTTGACAGCGGCGCTGGCCCCACGCCACACCGCCCACGCCCATTGCGACATCCCGTGTGGCGTCTACGATCCCCAGCAGGCGCGCATCGAGGCCGAGTCGTGCTACAAGATCATCCAGAAGTATCACGACTCGGACGACCCGGTGTTCCGCGGCCGCTGCCTGCACGTCAAGGAGGAGCGCGCCGAGCTGGCCAAGCACCACATCGACGTGATGTGGCACGACTACTTCAAGCCCGAGCACGTCGAGAAGTTTGCTGACCTGCACGAGGTCTGCTGGAAGGCCGCCAAGCAGGCGTCACAGGTCAAGCGCACCGTCGACATCGACGAGGCGCAGAAGCTGCTCGACCTGATCGACAAGATCGATCACATGTGGCGCGAGACCGGCGGGCCGCAGTCCACGCGCATGCAGCAGCTGCAGGCCGTCGGCTAAGCCACGCGCGAGTCACGAAGCTGCTGCGCCGCCCCGGGCTCGCTCTCGGGGCGGTCGCCTTTGCCGCCGCGGCCATCGCCGGCGCGCCAGTGCTCGTCCTGCTGCGCCGGTCGTGGCCGGCGCGCGTGGCGGTCGAAGGCCACAGCATGGAGCCGACCCTCCGCGCCGGCGACTGGCTGCTGGTCGACCCACTGGCCTACGCCGCCAGGTCGCCACAGGCCGGTGAGCTGATCGTCGCCCGGGACCCGCGCGCGGAGGAGCGCTGGCTGGTCAAACGCGTCGCCGGCGTGGCCGTCGACGGCAGCGTGTCGTTGAGCGGCGACCATCCGGCGCATGCCGCCGATGACCTGCCGCCAGTCCCGCACAGCCACCTGATCGGCCGGCCGTGGCTGCGCTACTGGCCGCCGGCACGCCTCGGCCGGCTACGCTGACAGTAGAGTCGCTCCCAACAGGCCCACCATCTCGAGGTCGCGCGGCAGGAAGTTCTGCAGCATCAGCCGCTGCACGCCGGCACCCTCGAATGCCGCGACGCGCTCGCGCGCCTCGTCGGGGGTGCCGATGACCCAGCGCGACCGGCGCTCGGCGAGCCACGCCTCGGCGTCGGACTCGTCTTCGTGACCGAGCGCGCGCAGCAGGTCGACGACGCGCCGCCTGACGTCGGCCTCGTCGCGCCCGACGAGCACGCCCGTCATCGCCGAATAGGTGACCTCCGCCGGATCGCGGCCGGCGGCCTCGCAGGCAGAACGCACCCGGCCGTATGCCTCGGCCACGCGGCCGACCGCAGCCGAGGTGAGGTTGAACTCGTCGGCGTACGCTGCGACGAGGCGAGCCATGCGCGGGCCGCCGTCGCCGCCGACGATGATGTTCGGGTGACGCCGGCCGGCCGGCGCCGGCGGCTTGGGATAGAAGAGCGCGTCCTCGACCTGCCAGTGGCGGCCCTCGAAACTCCAGCCGTCGGGCTCCGTCCACAGCCCGTGCAGGATCGCCAGCTGCTCGTCGAGCATGTCGAAGCGCTCGCCGGTCGCCGGGAAGGCCAGCCCGTGCTGGCGATGCTCGACCTCGTTCCAGCCCGCGCCGAGACCGACCTCGACGCGCCCGCCGCTCATCTCGGCGACCGTCGTCACGACCTTGGCTAAGTTGCCCGGCAGGCGAAAGGTTACGGGCGAGACGAGCGCGCCGAGGCTGATGCGGCTGGTCTCGCGGGCGAGGCCGGCGAGCGTCGCCCAGGCGTCGGTCGTCGGCTTACCGGCGCCGCCCGGAAAGCTGGCGTAATGGTCCGAGCGGAAGTAGGCCTCGAAGCCGGCGTCCTCGGCCGCGCGGACGACGGCCAGGATCTCCGCGTAGCCGAGCCCCTGCTGCGGCTCGGTCATCAGGGCGAAACGCATGCGGTCCTCCCTCGTGCGTGCGCCGCGGCTGGGCTAATGGGCGGCGCGAGGTTGCGTCGCCCATCGTCACACGGATCGGCTCAGCCGGTCGAGCCGGGCGGCGTGCCAGGCGTGAACCGGCGGCGCAGGCGATATGCGATGTAGACGACCAGGCCGATGGGCAGCAGCACCGGCAGGGCAACGATGCCCAGCCAGATGGCGACACTGGCCAGCCGCTGGCCGATCCTGATCAGGTCGGCCACGGCGCGGTCGATCTCCGCGCCGAGCTGCCAGCCCTCCTGCGCCACCTCGGCGGCGACGACCGTCGTCTGGAACTGGACGACGAGCGTGCCGTGGGCCGCCTGCCGCTGAAGGTAATCGCGCCGGCCGGTCAGCTGCTCGATCTGGCCGCGGACGTTGGTCAGCTCGCGCTGGACCTTGAGCACGTCGTCGATCGTGCCGGCGCGGGTCATGATCTCCTGCAACGCGGCCTCGCTGGCGCGCAGGTTGGTGATGCGCGCGTCGAGATCGACCACTTCCGCTGTCACGTCGGACGACTCGGTGTACTCATTGACGACACGCTGGGCCTGGCCGCGCAGCCCGCGCAGCGCCTCGTCCCAGCGCGCGGCAGGGATGCGGAACGTGACCGTCGCCGCCTCGCGCGCGCCGACGTTCTCGAACTCCGAGCCCTGAACGTAGCCGCCGAGGTCCGCGATCAGCTGCGTCGCGGCCTCGACCGCGGGGCCGATCTGGGCCACCTCCAGCTTCATCCGGCCGGTGTAGACGATCAGCGCACCGTCGCGCGTGCCCTGGTCGGCGACCGGCTCGCCCGACCGATCACCGCCGCGACCGGAGTCGTCGCCCGGCTGCGGCGCGCCGGGGGCCGGCGTGCCGGCCGCCGGAATGGCCGGCGCTGCCGCGGCGCATGCTCCCGCGACCGCGGCCACGACTGCGATCAGGACCAGGATCGCACGGAGCCCTCCGCGCAGTGGATGGCAGAACCTACCGAGCAGTGGATGGGACATCGTCGTCATCTCCTCTTCGTCCCCCCGGCGTCGCCGGCCAGCATTGCCCGCCCACGGTTGTGACGCGGCACGCAGCCGGTTGAGTTCCATTAACCGGCGAGAGGGGCGGCCCGGCGGCCCGCCACGCCGGCCTTGGCTACCATGAGCCGCGATGACGACCCGCGTGACCGCCCGCCTGATGGACATCCCCAGCGGCCTGCGCGCGCCGGGCACGGCGGACGGCGCCTACGAGCCGCTGGCCCGCCTCGACGAGCTGCCCGCCGGCGCGCTGCTGCGCGTCACGCGCGGCGATCTCGACGTACTGCTGGCGCACACGCCGGCCGGCATCTGTGCCACCGACGACCGCTGCCCGCACATGTCGGCCCCGCTGTCGCAGGGTGAGCTGGAAGGCTGCGTGGTGGCCTGCCCGCTGCACAGCGGCAGGTTCGACCTGGCCAGCGGCGACGTCGTCCGGTTCCCGACGACCGGCGGGCTCGACGCGGACGGCGGATACCACGAGCCATGGTCGCCGGCCGGCTCGTCGTCGCGCCCCGCGCCATCCGACGCGAAGGCTCGGGCGAGGGCCTCGACGCGTGTCCGGCGCATGCGCTACTACCCGCTGCGCGTCCGCGACGGGACAATCGAAGCCCGCCTTCCACGCCGCTGACCGAGGTGGACCTGCGCACGGTCAGGACGATCCGCAGCGCGATCGAGATCCGCGCGCCGATCGACGTCGTCTGGCAGGTCCTGACCGAGTTCGCCGCCTACCCCGAATGGAACCCCCACATCCGCCAGCTGCGCGGCAAGCCGGCCGAGGGAAGGCGCGTCTCGATCGTCAGCCGCCCACCCGGCGCGCGCGCGATGCGCTTCCGGCCGGTCGTCGTGACGTGGACGCCTCCGCACGAGCTGCGCTGGCGCTCGACGCTGCTCTCGGCCCGCCTGTTCAGCGGCGAGCACGGCTTCCGCCTCGAGCCGCTCGCCGGCGACCGCGTCCGCTTCGTCCAGGACGAGACCTTTCGCGGCCTGCTGGTACCGCTCTACTCGCGCCTGCGCCTGCCGGCGACGCGGCGCGGCTTCGAGCAGATGAACCAGGCCCTGCGCGAGCGTGCCGAGGCGCTCGCCGAGGCGGCGCGGCGCCGGCGCAGGCAGGGCGACGCCGCTCGAGCCGGGATGAAGACTCCACCAACCCGAGAGCGGACCGCGACGACGTAGGACTGGCGGGCTATGGCCGCCCGCCCGTGGAGTCATAGATCGGCGCTGGCGCGCCCGCGCACCATCGGATGATGGGCAGCACCGACGCCGTGTGCGGCCGCGGCTCAGCCGCCGCGAGTTCGAGCGCGACTCCTGGCCGGAGCCGTCGACCACTTCTCGTGGCGCGGCGCGAAGCGCGTCGTGACGCCGTCGGCGGCGTAGCGATCGGCGACCATCAGATCGAAGGCATGGACCATGTCCTACATCAGCGAGTAGCGGCCGGGGACGTAGGCGCGCGATCTCGTTCCCGCCTGCTGGCGCTCGCAGACGGCCCAGTCCTGGCGGTTGGTCAGGTCCCAGAAGTCGACCGCGTCGCTCGGGTCGAAGTCGGGCCGGCCCATCGTCGCCGGCTCGAAGAACCACTCGCAGATGATGCGCGAGCGCTCGGCGTCGAGCGGCCATACCTGGTGCGTCATGACGTAGTCGGGATGGAGGCTGAGCAGCAGGTTGGGCCAGACGACGAAGTAGTAGACGCGCCGCCGGTCGTCCTCGCTGATGCCACTCAGCGGCGGCCGGCCGTAGCTGCCGCCGTCGAGCGACATCGTGTCGGCCGCCTCCACCAGCTCCATCCAACCGCCGGCCCACGGCCCGGCCGACTCGAAGTTCTGGCCGCGGTCGTACGGGCTCAGCCGGTTCAGCTGGGGATGGACGCCGGGACAGTGGTAGCACTCGGAGTAGTTCTCGGCGACGACCTTCCAGTTGGCATTCACCTCGTACTCGATGCGCCGTGCGCGGCGCAGATCGCCGATCGGGTGG
Organism: uncultured Anaerolineaceae bacterium; assembly: GCA_964425305.1. Lineage (GTDB taxonomy): Bacteria > Chloroflexota > Limnocylindria > Limnocylindrales > CSP1-4 > JALYGJ01. The sequence continues at coordinate 6,441 of CAYRMQ010000059.1, forward strand.
CGTGCGACGTGCGCCGGCAGGTCGGCGAGGTAGGCCGCCAGCGGCTCGGCGGCGGGATCGAAGTTGACGAAGACGAAGCCCTGCCAGGTCTCGAGGCGAACCGGCAGCAGGCCGTGGTCGGCCGGCTGGAAGTCGACCAGCTCGTCGGTATGCGGCGCGCGCCGCAGCGAGCCGTCGAGGTCGTAGACCCACGCGTGGTAGGGGCACTGCAGCCGGACGACCCTGGCGCTGATGCCGTCGGGCTCGTCGAGGATTGTCGCGCCGCGGTGACGGCAGACGTTGTTGAAGGCGCGCAGGGCCCCGTCGCGGCCGCGCACGACGATGGCACTCTCGGTGGCGGCGCGGGCAAGCATGTACGTGCCCGGCCCGGCAACGTCCTCCTCGCGCCCGACGCACAGCCACGTCCGGGCGAACCACGCCTCCTGCTCGCAGGCGAAGACGTCGGCGTCATGGAAGACGCGCGGCGGCAACAGCCGCGCCCGATCGACCGGCAGGCGGACGGCGGCGACCTCTTCGGCGCTGACCGGCGGCGGGCGCCGGCGAACCTGGTCGGCGCGTGCGTCAAGCGTCATACGAGCAACCAGCCTACGGCACGGGCGCCAGTCACGCAGCCGATCGCCGGCGGCGGCCGTGGTGTCGCGCGGTGGCATCGGTGAGCCGCAGCGCTTTGCTCGACCCGCCCGGCCGCCTCCTCTGCCTGATCGCCGGAGTGCTCTGCCTGGCGACCATCCTCGAGGTGGCGCCGGCGCGGGCGACGACGGCCCCCCGTCCCCTCGCGGTACAGCATCGAGTGAACGACCGGCTCGACCCGCGAGCCGCCTGCCGGGCATGGCTGAACGAGTGGCAGCCACCGCCCACGATTGGCGTGTACCGCACGCGCGGACCGGCTGCCGGGACGGTCCAGACGGTGAACTTCAGGCGCTACGTCGCGGTCGTGATGGCCGGCGAGTGGCCGGCGAGCATGCCGCGCCAGACGCTTCGCGCCGGCGCCGTTGCGGTCAAGCAGTACGCCTGGTACTACAGCCTCTACTACCGCGGCTGGCTGGCCCCCGACGGCAGCTGCTTCCACGTGCTCGACAACAGCATGGACCAGGTCTACTCCCCCGAGAACCGCGTGCCGGACGCACGTCACCTCGCCGCCATCGAAGGCACGTGGCGGGTCAGCCTGCGCCGCCCGCGGCCGCGCACTGGCAGCCGGCTGTTCCTGACCAGCTACCGCCGCGGCGGCGCGCTCGCCTGTGGCATCGACAGCGACGGGTTGAAGCTCTTCCAGCGCAGCGCCCGAGCGTGCGGCGCGGCGGGTCTCACGTACGAGCGGATCCTGCGCACGTACTACGGCGGCGGCATCGAGGTGGTCGACGTCGGCCGGCACGACATCCTGGCCGATCGGGGCTGGCGCGGCGATGCGGCCGTCCTTGCCGGCAAACCGGGGAGCGGCAGGGCCGAGTGGCGCGTTTACCCGGTGACGGCGAGGGGCTTGGCGGCGCCGGTGACGGGCGCCTTCCGCCTCGAGACCGGTGCCGTGCTCGACATGGCCTCCGCCGACGTCACCGGCGACGGGCTCGCGGACCTCGTGCTGCTCATCGGCGAGGGCCGCCGCGGGCGCCGCCTACTGGTCCTGCCGACCACCGGCGCCGGCTATCGCAGGCCGCAGCTGTGGGCCCGCTGGCGGGAAGCGGCGGCAGGCAATGGCCGGCGGCTGTTGCTGGCCGACTTCACCGGCGACGGGCTGGCCGACGCCGGGCTGCTGCGCGCCGACGACGACGGCCGAGCACCCTTTCCGCGCGCAGTCCTGCGCGTGATGGCGGCCCAGCAGCGGGGCGGCTTCGGCCCGGCGCGCGACTGGTGGAGCGGCGGCTTCGATCCGACAATCAACGTCGCCCTGGCGGGCGACGTCAACGGCGATGGCCGCGCTGACCTGATCGTGCGCCAGGACCGCGGAGCAAGCGGGCTGCGCTACTGGGTCATGCCGTCGCGTCCGACAGGCGGGCGGCTCGGCTCGCCGAGGCTGTGGCTCGAGCAGCGCGTGTGGCGTGCGGCCACCACGCGCGAGGTCGTCATCGATGAGAACCGCGACGGGCGCGATGACCTGTTCGCGATCCGGCCGGCCGGCCGGCAGGCCATCGTAGTCTTCGCATTGCGCGCGACCGCCGGCAACCGCTTCACGGTCTCGCTGCGCTGGCGCACGTCCGCCGGCTCGTCCATGCCCTTTGTCGACGTCCGTCCCGTGGCCCTCCACGTCGACACCGACGGCCGCGGCGACCTCGCCCTCTTCGAGCGTCGCGACAGGCGGACGGGCATCGCCTGGCTGCGCACGACAGACGACGGCATGCTCGCCGGTCGCATCCACACCGATACATCGTTGCCCTGGCGTCAGGCACGCCCCTTCTGACGGAGCCGCAGGCCGTGGCCCGTCAGTCGGCCGTCTTGACCCACTCGCGCCAGGCCTCCTCGTCGGCGCCGACCGACAGGCGCGACCCCGCCCGCACCAGCGGCAGGCGCAGCAAGCGCGGGTCGGCCAGCAGGCGCTCGAAGAGCTCGTCCTCGTCCATGCGCACGTAGCGCAGCCCGGCGTCGGCGAACGCCCGGCCGCCGGTGTCGAGCAGCGCCGAAGCGCCGAAGCGCCGGCTGAAATGCTTCAGCTCGGCGGGCGCCGGCAGCCGGCGCGCAACGTCGACGAAGCTGACGCGAGCACGACGCTCCTTGAAAAAGCGCAGCGCCTTCTGAGTGTCGCGCGAATCGCGACGCCCAAAAATCTGAACGTCGAGTTGCAGGGTTACCCCTGGCGGCTGCGCTTGCGTCCGCGTCGCGAGCGACGATCGGGCGTGGCCAGCCCGACGAGCCAGCCGCGCTCCGACTTGCGCACGACTATTTCTTTACCCTGCTCCTCTGCCGTACGCATCAGTCGCTGGCGGATGGTCATCGGCTTCTCATCCTTTTCGAGCCGCACCTCGAATACGTCGTCGCGTTCCGAAAGGCGAGACAGCATGCGCGCGAACTGCCGCTGCTGGGCCTGACGGGCCTGCGCTCGCGGGCTGAGTTCACGCGTCTTTGTAGCGCGGCTCTTGGGTTTGTCGAGCAGCGTTACGTCGACCTGCCTGATTCTGACCATGGGACTCCTTTCATCCGCTGTGGGCGAGGAATACGATAGAGCAGAACAGCTGGAGGATCCAAATTCAAATGAAAATCGGCGTCATCGTGCCACAGGGCTGGGTCCTCGAGTATGAGGGTTGGACGAGTGAAAGAGCGTGGGCCCGGACACGGGATGTGGCCTGGCAGGCCGAGTCGCTGGGCTTTGAATCGATCTGGCTCTACGATCACTTCCACACCATTCCGCGAACGAAGGACGAAATTACGTTCGAGGCGCTGACGACGCTGACCGCGCTGGCGACCGAGACGCGGCGCGTCAGGCTCGGCCACGTCGTCCTGTGTGCCGGCTATCGCAACCCGGCGCTGACGGCGAAGATGATCAGCACGCTCGACGTCATCAGCGGCGGCCGTGCCGAGCTGGGCATCGGCGCCGGCTGGAAGAAGGACGAGTGGCTGGCTTACGGGTACGGCTTCCCGCCCGCCCGCGAGCGGCTTGAGATGCTGCGCGAGCAGCTCGAGATCGTGCGCGCGATGATGGGCCCCGGCCGCGCCACGCACAGGGGCCGCCACCACCAGGTGGACGGCGCGGTCAACGTGCCGCGGCCGGTGCAACAGCCGATGGTCCCGATCATGGTTGGCGGCAACGGCCCCAACGTCACGTGGCGGCTGGCAGCGCGCTACGCCGACGAGCTGAACCTCGACGGGATGACGCCGGCCCAGGCGGCCAACGCGCTGCCCGTCATTCGCTCCCGCTGCGAGGAGATCGACCGCGACCCGGCGACGCTCGCCGTGTCGGTCCACCTGTGGCACGAGGACATCGCCACCGAGGGCCAGGCGCGCATCGACCTCGTCGGCGCCTATCGCGAGCTGGGCGTGTCGCGCCTGATCGCGCTGCTGCGCGCCTCGGTCGACAGCGACGAGGCGCTCGCCGCGTGGGCCGAGGATGCCCGCGCCGGTGGCGCGGAGCTGGCCGACAGCCACGCCCTCGGCGCCTGACCGCGCGATAGCGCGCCAGCAGGCGTCCAGCCCACCACTTGCCGACCGCCCTCGCGTAGACTCGATCGCGTGATGGGGTCCCTGCTGCGGGCGCTGGCCGCGTCGCTCGCGCTGCTTGCGCTCGCGCCCGGCGCGGCGTCGGCGCACACGCTCGGTGAGCAGTACCAGGCGCCGCTGCCGCTCGTTGCCTACGTCGCCGGGGCGGCACTGGCCGTGGCGCTTTCGTTCGCCTTCGTGATGCTGCGCAACCCGCAAGCGCCGGATCCGCCGGCCGAGAGCGCGGCGCGGCCCGTGCCGGCGTGGCTGCGCGGCGGACTGCGCGTCATCGGCATCGCCGGCTGGCTGTGGATCGTCGCCCAGGCGATCGCCGGCGGGGCCGGTGAAGGCGACGTGGCGTCGCTCTTCCTGTGGATCTACGGATGGGTCGGCGTCGCCCTCGTGTCGGCGCTGGTCGGCCCCATCTGGCCATGGCTGGATCCATTCAGTACGCTGCACGACGCCTTTGCGTGGGCCGGCCGCCGCGTCGGCGTGGGCGGAGGTGCGCCGCGGGCGTACCCCGCCGTGCTGGGGGCCTGGCCCGCCGTCGGTGGCTTCGCGTTCTTCGTCTGGCTCGAGCTCGTGGCGCGGGTCGAGGGCGGCCGGACGCTGGGCCTGGTGCTGATCGGCTACACCCTCATCACACTCGCCGGCATGCTCTACTTCGGCCGCGACCAGTGGCGCCGCAACGGCGAGGTCTTCTCGGTCTGGTTCGGCCTGCTCGGTCGCCTCGCGCCGTTCGTGCTGGTCGGCCGCGCGGAGGACGGCCTCGTCCGGCGCCGGCCGTTCGCGGCCGGCCTGGCCGGCGGCTGGACGATGGCGCACCTCGTGCTGGTCACACTGGGCACGGCGGCGATCATCTTCGACGGCCTGTCGCAGACGCAGCTCTATTTCGACCTCTTCCGCCAGCGAGCATGGTTCGGGCTCACCACGATCCCGCTCGACACGATCGTCGCCGCGCTGTTCATGCTCGCCGTCGTCGGCGCCGTCGTCGGCGTCCGGGCGCGGCTGGGAACCACCGCCGTCGGCGCCGGCCTGCTGCCCGTCGCCGTCGGCTACCTCGTCGCCCACTACCTCGTCTTCCTGCTCGTCGACGGCCAGCGCATCGTCCACGTGCTCAACGACCCGCTGCAGCGGGGCGACAACCTGCTGCCCTTCGGTCTCGGGTTCTACGAGCCGGTGCTGTTCCTGCCGACGGCCATCGTCTGGACGATCCAGCTGGCCGCCGTCGTCGGCGGCCACATGCTCGGCGCGTGGGCGGGCCACTCGGCGCTGGCTGGCGACGGCAGGGCCGTCCGGCCGGTGCAGCAGCTGCCGCTTGCCGGCTTGATGGTGCTGCTCACGTCGGTGACGCTGTGGTCCCTCGGCCAGGCGGTCATCGTCGGGCCCGAGGCGGCCGGGCTGCCGGCATTCGCCGCCCTCCTCGCCGCCTTTCTCGCCGGTGGCACGTAAGCCGTGGCCACCACCGCCGGCCCCGCCCGCGTTCGCCTGCCGCCGGCCGGCAACGCCCGGCTGACGCTTGCCCCGCTGTGGCACGGCCCGGGCGACCCGGTCATGCGCATCGGCGGCCGCGAGGCAGCGCTCGCGACGCGGACGGCGAGCGGTCCGGCCGCGCTGCTCGTGCGCCTCGAGGCGGACGGTGTCGCGGCGCTGGCCTGGGGAGCGGGCGCCGACGAGGCGCTGGCGCGCCTGCCGGCGCTGCTCGGCCATGACGACGACCCGCCCCCGCTCCAACCGCAGCAGCCTGTCCTGCGCCGCCTGGCGCGGCGCTTCAGCGGCCTGCGCATGACGCGCGGCACGCCCGTCTTCGAGCTGCTGCTGCCGGCGATCCTGGCCCAGAAGGTGAGCGGCCTCGAGGCCGGCCGCAGCTACCGCCGGCTGGTGCGCCGCTTGGGCGAGCCGGCGCCGGGCCCGCTCGACCTGACGCTGCCAGCGAGCGCGGCGCTGCTGGCCGGCCTCCCCTACCACGTCTTCCATCCGCTCGGCGTCGAGCGCCGGCGGGCCGATGCGATCGTCGCCGCGGCGCGCGCCGCGCCGGCGCTGCAGGCAGCCGCCGATCATCGGCCGGCAGAGTTGTGGCGCAGGCTGCTGGCCGTGCCCGGCATCGGCCCGTGGACGGCGGCCGAGGCGCTGCGCCCGGCGCTCGGCGACCCCGACGCGCTCAGCCTGGGCGACTACAACCTGCCGGCGCTGGTCGCGTGGGCGCTTGCCGGTGAGCGGCGCGCCGACGACGCGCGGATGCTCGAGCTGCTCGAGCCCTACCGCGGCCAGCGGGCGCGCGTGGTGATGCTGCTCGAGCTGGGCGGATTGTTCCCGCCGCGGCGCGGGCCGCGCATGGCGCCGCGCTCGATCGCCGCGATCTAGCCCGGCTTCTCCGGCGGCGGCTCTTCGAGCTGCGCGATCGCTATCTCGATACGTGCGACCTCCTCGGCCGCGGCGCGGAACTCGTCGCTGCCCAGCGGTGCGGCGTCGCGCCTCTGACGCGCGGCGGCGTGGCGTGCCATCAGCTCTCCACGACCCTCGCCGGCGCCGGCGCTGTCGGCCGGCCGGCGGCGCGATGCGTCGGTCATCCGACGGGCACCAGCAGCCGCCCGTCGACCCAGCCGTGCCAGCCGTTGGAGGCGACGACGCGCGCCCACGCACCGGCCTGCTCGACGACGCGCAGCTGAACGCCGCCGGCGAGCGTCACCATCGGCGGCCGAGCCGGGTCGGGCGCGTCCCACGCGGCCATACCCGCAACCGGCACGTAGTGCGTCGGCAGCCACGCCTGGGCGGCCGGTGGCGGCGGGGCGCTGAAGGCGGCCGGCTGCGCGACGGCGGGATGCTGCGGCAGCTCGGGCAACGCCTGCAGCTCGGCGCGGATCGAACGGATGACGTCGCGCTGGGCCTGCACGTCGGGATGGTCGTCCGAGTGCGTCCGCGTGCGGATCATGGCCAGGTTGATCTGCTCTCGCTGCAACCGGCCGAGCAGGCGCTCGCCCTGCGCACCCTTTAGCTGGCCGGCGCGCTTGCGCGCCCGGCGCCGGCTGAGCAGGCTGCCCAGCTCCTCGACCTCGGCGGCGGTCAGCACGTCGTCGTCGACGTGGCCCTCGACGGCGACCTTGAACCAGTGGTGCTCGCGGCGCTGGGCGAGCAGCACGAGCAGCGCCAGGAAGACGAAGAACGGGCTGCCCTTGATCAGGCCGAAGATGATCTGCCCGACGAGGCCGGCGCCGACGAGGTCGGCCAGCAGCGGCGAGTTCCAGACCATGTGGGCGACGATGGCGAGGAGGAACAGCCCGACCGCCACGAGCAGCCGCTTCTGGTGGGGCTGCTCGCGCTGCGTGACGTAGTAGGCGAGGCCGATGCCCGACAGGCCGGTCCACAGCACATGCATGTACGCGCCGACGATGATCACGCGCAGGAAGAACATCTCGAGGACCGGTCCGATCTGGTCGCCGCCGCCGCTGTTGGCGACGGCCATCACGAAGTACTGCACGTTCTCGACGGCGGCGAAGCCGAGGCCCACCAGAGCGCCGTAGAGGAAGCCGTCGAACAGGTCGTCGATCTCGTTGCGCGCGATCAGGTAGATGATGACGACGCCGAGGTACTTGAACGTCTCCTCGACCGGCGGGGCGGCGATGGCGGCGCCCCACTCCTGCGCCACGCCGACGCCGGCGATCTTGGCCACGATCTCGATGACCGCGCCGTTCGTCGGCCCCGACAGCCCGATGGCCACGACGCCGCCCCACACGAAGGCGCCCACGACGAGCGAGATGGGCTCGCGCTCGAAATGATCGAGCACGTACAGCGCCAGCGCCCCCGGCACGGCGTACAGCGCCACCAGGAAGATGCTGAACATCCAGCCGGCGGGGAAGACGTCGAGCATGATGAGCTGCTCGTTGAGCACGCTCAGGCCGGTGAAGACGAGCAGCACGACGAACAGCCAGAAGGCCAGCTGGTGGCGCTGGAAGATCGACGTCTGGTGGCCCCAGCCGGGCAGGGCGCCGGCGGGCGGGGCTGCCTGCGGCGACGTCATCAGCGCACCTCGATGGAGGCCATCATCAGCTCGATCTCGGCGAGCAGCGCGCGCAGCGTGCCCGGGCTGCCCCAGGCGTCGAAGACGAAGCCGGTGCCGCCGACGATGAACGCCGTCAGCTGGCCCTCGACCTCGCCGACGCCGAAGATGCCGGTGTACGCGCCGCGCACGCCGGGCAGGCCGCCGACGTTGACGAGACTCGGCGGCGTCGCGCCGAAGCCGTTGGCGGCCGGCGCCAGCACCTGCTCGACGAAGTCGCGGTAGAGCGCGGCCGCGTCGCCGCCGTAGGCTGTGCTCTGGATGTCGATCGCCACGCTGCCCTTGGCCAGGCGCGCGCCGGCCTCCGTCTGGACCTGTTGCCAGCCCGGGGCGAGGTGAATGCGCAGCGGCCCGACGTCGACGGCCCCGCCGGGGCCGGGCTGCGCTCCACCGTCGCCGGCACGCGCGGGCAGCACGGCGTTGACCAGCTGCGCACCGAAGAAGAGGGCGACGATGACGATGCCGACGACGACCGTCGGTCGCGTGCCGGCCGGGTCGAAGCGGGCCACCACAGAGCGCGTCTGGGCGCGCAGCATGTCGGCAGCCGCCGGCGGCGGTGGAGAGTAGCCGGGCGGCGGTGGCGGCATGGCCGCGGCGCCTGCCGGCGGTGGCGCTGGCGGAGGGGCTGCGCTCGGCGCTGCCGGCGCGGCAGCCTGGGGCTGGGCGTCGGCGGGTTGCGGCTGATCCGCGGGCTGTGACGTGCTATCGCTCATGCGGCGCAGACTCTAGCGCAGTGCGCGCGCCGTCAGCCGGCGGTTCCTGCAGTCGAGAACCGGATGCCGGCCCTGCTATCGGCGGGCGAACGTCAGCGGCGCGGCCCGCGAACCGCCAGAAGGTGGGCGTTCCAGTCGTCAGGCGAGCTGACCTTGTTGGGAGCGCTGCCCGACCAGCCGCAGACACACGTGACGGTGTGCTCGCGAACGCGATACTCGGCGATGACGTGCTTCAGCGGTTCCTCGGCCGTGGCGGCCTTCGAGCGAGGGAGATTCATGCGGCGAACCAGGTGACGGTGGGCATCCGACCTTCCTTTCGCTGAGCCTCCGAGCGCCGCTGCGGCTGCCGCGCAAATGGCAAAGCCGTGGGCGGAGCGGGGCGTGCTGGGCATTGATAGGCTACCACGGACCGCCCATCGCCATCCTGTAGCCACCCTGAAGCCCGGTCGGTGTAACAATCTCGGGCGTGCCACGCTATCGCCGCCCGCGCCGCCAGGGCGTCGTCTACGGTCCGACGATGCAGCGCGAGCGCCCGTCAGAGGGTGGGTTCCTCGGACGCCTGCTGGGCATGCTCGTCGTGCTCGGTGCGGTCGCCGTGCTGGGCGTCGGCGCGCTGACCTTCGTCGGCGGCAACTCGCCTTCGCCGGGGGCCAGCCCGACCGTCCCCGCTGGCGCGCTGGCCAGCTCGTCGCCCGTCGCCAGCCCGAGCCTGACGCCGTCCACGCCGCCGCCGTCGCCGTCGCCCGAACCGTCGCCCTTGCCGTCACCATCGCCTTCGCCGTTCACCGTCGAGGTGATGGAGGGGCCCGGCTACGTGACGTTCGGGACGAACGCCAACTCGCAACTGCGCATCACCGATCCGCGCACGACGTTCGAGTTCGGCGACCGGATGACGATCAGCGCCCAGCTGACGGAGCCGGCCGCATCGGCCGACATGATCATTCACTTCTACCGCTACGACGCCGAAACGGGCGAGGAGGAGCTGATCACCGAGCAGCAGGTGCGGCCGCGCGTGCCCAGCGCGTCCGTCTTCTCGCGCCGCGTCAACACCGGCAATATCTTCGACGAGCCGGGCATCTACGTGATGCGCTACCTGCGCGGCGACGAGGTCATGTCGGAAGGCTGGTTCGAGCTGACCGACTAGATGAACAGCGGGCCGAAGATCAGCGAGACGACGGCCATCAGCTTGAGCAGGATGTTGATCGACGGCCCGGAGGTGTCCTTGAACGGGTCACCGATGGTGTCGCCGACGACCGCCGCCGCATGCGCGTCGGAGCCCTTGCCGCCGTGGTGGCCCTTCTCGATCCACTTCTTGGCGTTGTCCCACGCCCCACCGGCGTTGGCCATGAAGAGCGCCAGCAGGAAGCCGGTCACGATCGACCCGACGAGCAGGCCGCCGAGCGCCTCGGGGCCGATCACGACGCCGACCAGGATGGGCGCCACGACGGCGATCGCGCCGGGCAGCAGCATCGCACGCAGCGCACCGCGCGTGCTGATGTCGACCGCCCGCGCCGCGTCCGGCCGGGCGCCGGGGACACCCTCCAGCAGGCCCGGAATCTCGCGGAACTGGCGGCGCACCTCCTCGATCATCGAGTTGGCCGCCACGCCGACGGCATGCATCGTCAGAGCCGAGAAAAGGAAGGGCAGCATGCCGCCGAGGGCGAGGCCGATCAGGATGCGCGCGTCGGTCAGCTGGAGCACGTCGACCTGCGTCACCTCGGTGTAGGCCGCCATCAGCGCCAGCGCGGTCAGCACCGCCGAGCCGATGGCGAAGCCCTTGCCCGTCGCGGCAGTCGTGTTGCCGAGGGCGTCGAGGGCGTCGGTACGCTCGCGCACCTCCGGCTCGAGGCCGGCCTGCTCGGCCAGCCCGCCGGCGTTGTCGGCGACCGGCCCGTAGGCGTCGGTGGCGAGGGTGATGCCGAGCGTCGAGAGCATGCCGACGGCGGCCAGCGCGACGCCGTACAGGCCGGCCAGCTCGTTGGCGATCCAGATGCCGGCGACGACGGCGAGCACGGGCACCACCACGCTGCCCAGGCCGACCGCCACGCCGGCGATGGCCGTCGAGGCGGGCCCGGTGACCGATTGAGCCGAGATCCAGCGCGTGGGCGCGTACTCATACGAGGTGAAGTACTCGGTCGCCGTGCCGATGACCTGGCCGACGACGAGCCCGGCCAGCACCACCCAGAACAGCTCGAAGGGCAGGTCGAGGACGACCATCAGCGCGGCGGTCCCGATCAGGGCCAGGACGCCCGCGCCGAAGATGCCCGTGCGCAGCGCCCACAGCAGGCGCGACATCGACGCCTCCGGCCCGCTGCGCACGAGCAGCGCGCCGACGATGGCCGCGATAATGCCGATGCCGGCTATGGCCAGCGGCAACGCGATCAGGCCGGCCGCCCCCTCGCCGGGCAGCCCCAGGAAGGCGGCACCGACGGCGGCGAGGGCGAGCGCGGCGATCATCGCACCGACGTACGACTCGAAGAGGTCGGCGCCCATGCCGGCCACGTCGCCGACGT
>CAYRMQ010000060.1:0-10708 GCA_964425305.1 uncultured Anaerolineaceae bacterium
AGCATCTTCTCGAAGTGCGGCACCAGCCAGTGCGCGTCGGTCGCGTACCGGGCAAAGCCGCCGCCGAGGTGGTCATAGATGCCGCCGGCGGCCATCGCGTCAAGCGTGTGCAGCGCCATGGCCAGCGGCCGGCGGTCGGCCGTGCGCAGGTGCTCGCGCAGCAGGAACTCGACGGTCATCGCCTGCGGGAACTTGGGCGCGCCGCCCCAGCCGCCGTGGCTCGGATCGTACGAGCGCTCGAGGCTGAGCAGCGCCGTCTCGAGCATCGAGCCCTGCGGCTCGTCACTCTGCTCGGCTTTGGCCGACCGACCGATGGCCTCGACCAGCCCGGCCCCCGCCTTCTCGACCTCCGACCGGCGCTCGCGCCACGCCGCCAGCACGCCCTCGAGAACCTGGCGGAACGACGGCATGCCATGGCGTGGCTGGTCGGGGAAGTAGGTGCCACCGTAGAACGGTTTGCCGTCGGGCGTCAGAAAGACGCTCATCGGCCAGCCGCCCGCGCCGGTCATGGCCTGCACGGCGTCCATGTAGATGGCATCGAGGTCGGGCCGCTCCTCGCGGTCGACCTTGATCGACACGAAGCCTTCGTTGAGCAGCGCCGCCGTCGCCTCGTCCTCGAACGACTCACGCTCCATGACGTGGCACCAGTGGCAGGCGGCATAGCCGATCGACAGGAAAATCGGCCTATCGTCGGCCCTCGCCCTGGCCAGTGCCTCATCTCCCCACGGATACCAGTCGACCGGGTTGTGGGCGTGCTGGAGGAGGTACGGACTGGTCTCGTGCGCCAGCCGGTTGGTGTGGCGCCGGGTGTCGCTGGACTGCCCCATGAAGGCCGAATCCTACCCCGCCTGCGGCGGGCGAGCCGTCGGCAGGCAGTCCGGTAGTGCCCGCTCGCCGTCAGGTCGCGCGGGTCAAAACGGTGGCCGCCCGATACTCGCTGCGCAGCGTCTCGCGGCGAGCCTCCAGCGCCGCCCGCGTGATCGGGCACGACTGCCCCTCGAGCGCTCGCTCGACGGCGCGCCACTCGGCGAGGATCTCGGGCACCCTCCGGCGCCCTGTTGCCGCGAGTACGCCGCGCACGGAGAGGCAATCGACGGAATGATTGACACCACGGGAGGTGGTTATGCCATAGTGGCGGCGTGGACCAGGATGATCGCCAGGTCGGGCAGCTGACGAGGCTGGGCCTGACCACCTACGAGGCCAAGGCCTACCTCGCCCTCATCCGCCGCGACGCCTACACGGCGGCGCAGGTGGCGCGCCAGGCAGGGCTGCCGCGCCAGCGCATCTACGACGTGCTCAGCAGCCTCGTCGAGAAGGGCCTCGCCACGGCACGGCCGGGGACGGTCGTCAAGTACGCCGCGACGGCGCCCGAGACGGCCGTCGAGCTGCTCATCGAGTCGCATCGCCAGCAGCTGGCCGAGATGGAGCAGGACGCGCGCTCGATGATCGACGCGCTCGGCCCCGCCTACAAGGCCGGCCAGGCGCACACCGATCCGCTCGATTACATCGAGGTCCTGCGTGACCGCCGCGCGATCAACGAGCGCTTCGCCGAGCTGCAGGCGGGCGTCAAGCGCGAGATCCTCGTCTTCACCAAGCCGCCCTACGCCAAGCCGCCGCAGGAGAACGTCGAGGGTTTGGAGGTCACGCGCAGCCACGCCGCCCGCTCGCTGTACGAGTTCAGCGTCTTCGAGGACGAGGCCGTCGTCGAAGGCGTGCGCCGCTTCCTCGACGCAGGGGAGGAGGCGCGCTTCGTGCCGGAGCTGCCGCTGAAGCTGGTCATCATCGACGAGACGATCGTCATGTTCGGCATGGAGGATCCGGTCGCCGGCTCGTCGGAGCTGACCATCGTCGTCGTCGAGCACACTTCCCTCGCGAAGGTCCTCAAGACCGCCTTCGACGCGATCTGGGAGAACGCGCTCACCTTCGAGCAGGCCTACGACCTGGTCGTGACGCGCAGCGCGCGCACCGCCTGATCGGGCCAGCCGCTCTTTCGCCGACGGCGACCGCTCGCCACCGCAGCTGATTTGTCACGCATCTGCAATGTGACACCCTTGGCAGTGGTGCCATGGCTGTGTGATCCTTCTACCACTGCCTGTGGTGTCAGGCCCACCGAGGAGGCCCCGATGACCCGTCCGCTCCCATCGCGTCGACTGCGCAGCGCGCTGGCGCTGCTGGCGACGTTGCTGTTGATCGGTGCCCTCGCGCCCGCTGCGTTGGCCCGAGATTCGGCCAGCCAGCGCTACATCGTCGTCTTCAGCGGCGATTACGCGCTGGACGCCGGCTATGCTCTCGGTGCGGGCTACGCGCTCGGCCCGGTCGATGCCCTTGGCGAGGAGTACGCGCTCGGGCCGACGTACGCGTTGGTCGACGAGTACGCGCTCGGCGGCGGCTACGCGCTGTACGCACTCGACGACGCCTATGAGCTCGGTGTCGACTACGCGCTCTACGCCCTCTACGCGCTCGACGAGGCCTACGCGCTGCTCGACCAGTACGCGCTCGAGGCTGGCTATGCGCTGCTCGGCGACTACGCGCTGCCCGCGATCTACGCTCTTGACGAGACGTACGCGCTGGCGCGCGAGTACGCGCTGCGCCTGGTCGAGGAGGCCGGCGGGACGGTCGTCAGCGACCTGTCGGCGCAGCTGGGCGTGATGATCGTCGATTCCAAGGACGCGGCCTTCGCCCAGACGATGAGCGCCTACGCGCTGGTCGACGCGGTCGGCGGCGACTTCGCGTGGAAGGCGTTCCCGACGTACCACGAGGCGGTCGTCAGCGGCGCGCTGACCGTCGTCGACGCGGCCGGCGGCGGCTCCGCCGACGGCGACCCGCTATCGCCGCTGCAGTGGAGCATGCGCCTCGTCCGCGCACCCGACGCCCACGCCGTCAGCACCGGCTCGCCGCGCGTCGAGGTGGGCATCGTCGATACCGGCATCGATGGCACGCACATCGACTTCGTGCGGCCCGACGGCGGCTCCAACGTCGACTGCGACCGCGGCGCCGACTTCACCGCCGAGGGCCCGGGCATCGGCGTCCCGGCGGCCTGCGTCGACAATAACTTCCATGGCACGCACGTCGCCGGCATCGTCGCCGCGCGCCTCAACGGCCACGGCGTCGTCGGCGTCGCGCCCGACGTGACGCTGGTCCCGATCAAGGTCTGCGACGCCGACGGCCACTGCTATGCCAGTGACGTCGTCGAGGGCATCACCTACGCCGGTGACCTGGCGCTCCACGTGATCAACATGAGCTTCTTCGTCGACGACGACGCCTTCCAGCAGTCGACCGAGGCGAAGTGCACGGACGACCCGCAGCAGCGCGCCTTCCGCCAGGCCACCGAACGGGCCATCTCGTACGTCCGCCAGAAGGGCACCACGCCGGTCGCCGCGCTGGGCAACTCGGACCGCGATCTGGCGCACAAGGAGGAGGGCGGCAACTGCGCCGTCGTGCCGGCCGAGGTGCCGGGGGTCGTCGGCACGATGTCGCTCGGGCCGGAGAGCGGTAAGGCATGGTTCTCCAGCTACGGCGCCGGAGCGGTCGACGTTGCCGCGCCCGGCGGCGACTTCAACGCGCTGCGCGACGCGGCCAGCGATATCTGCAACCGAGAGGTCCTCTCGACGCTGCCGGGCAATGCCTTCGGCTGCTTCCAGGGCACGTCGATGGCCTCACCACACGCCGCCGGCGTGGCCGCGCTGATCATCAGCCGCCACGGCAAGTCCGACAGCGCCGGCAACCTGCGCATGTCGCCCGGCTCGGTCGCCAGCTACCTCGAGAAGACGGCCATCGACATCGGCCTGTCCGGGTACGACGAGTGCTTCGGCCACGGCCGGATCGATGCCCTGCGCGCAGTCAACGGCGACACGTCGAACGTATACGACGCGCTCGCCCCGCATTGCCCGGAGTACGACGAGTGACCGCCGCCTACTGACCCAGCCGGCGGGCGGCGCGGTGCCCTCCCGTGCCGGCTCACCGGTACCAGCTTCGCGGCCGAAGTGGACGGGTTCGGTCGCGCGAGAGCAGCGGCCCCCGGTCGGCCTGACCGGGGGCCGCTCATGTGTACGGCGCAGCGCAGGAGCGCGCTCAGCCCTTGAAGTCGGGCGGCTCCTCGTCGAACTCGCGGTAGTGCTCGGCGAGGTGCTCGTACACCTTGCGCCGGTCTCGCTCAGGGATGTCGACGCCGCCGCGTGCGCCGTTGACGACCGTCATCGCCGCCACGACCCCGCGCCAGACGACGTGCAGCCGGCCGTCGATCAGCTCGTGGTGGGGCATCTTGTAGGCGCCCTTCTCGCGCGGCGGATCATGCGCCGGATCGGCATCCGAGTCGTACCAGGCGTGGGCATTGGCGACGGTGTCCCAGCCCCTCTCGATGAGCTGGTCCATCTTGTCGGTCCCGTCCCACTCCCACTCGCGCTCGCGCGGCGCGGTGGGGCTGCTGTGGGGTGCGCTGACAGTGCCCATGTGCACCTCCTTTGCCGCCTCGATGCTGGTCCTCGGCGGCAAATGCGCGTGACGGCCCGCGCAGGCGATGTCTTAAAGCGGCGTGACGATGCCGGCGCCGGCGACCGGTTCCACGACGTGGACGCCCGCCTGGCGACCGGTTAGCCGCGGATACAGCTCTTCGACGGCCTGCGTCAGCGCCTCGACGGCGGCGACGTGGACGAGGTTGACGGTGCAGCCGCCGAAGCCCGCGCCGGTCATGCGCGCGGCAGCCACGCCCGGTACTCCGGAAGCGATCTCGACGAGCGCGTCGAGCTCCGACGAGCTGACCTCGTAGAGATCGCGCAGCGAGGCATGCGACTCGGTGAAGAGCCGTCGCACCGCTGCCAGGTCGCCCGCCGCCAGCGCGTCGACGGTGTCCAGCACGCGGCGGTTCTCGCGCACGACGTGAGTGCAGCGGCGGAGCGTCTCCTCGTCGACGAGGCCGGCCAGCACCTCGAGCAGCGGCTCGTCGACGTCGCGCAGCGAGCGGACGCCGGGCACGGCCGTCGCCAGGGCGGCGACGGCCCGCTCGCACTGTGCGCGGCGGGCGTTGTACTCCGACGCCTCCAGCCGGCGCGGCGAGCGAGTGTCGATAGCGACCAGCAGGTGGTCGGTGGGCAGAGCGACCGGCCGGTGCTCGAGGGAGCGGCAGTCGAGCAGCATCGCCTCGCCGGCGCGCCCGAGCGCGGCCGCGAACTGGTCCATCAGCCCGCAGTTGACGCCGACGTAGGCGTTCTCGGCACGCTGGGCGGCCTGCGCCAGCGCCAGCGGGTCGAGCGGCGGCGGAACATCACGCGCGAGCGTCCAGGCGGCAGCCAGCTCAAGCGCCGCCGATGACGACACGCCGGCGCCCTGCGGGATGGTCGAGCCGACGACGCCGGCGATCCCGCGCAACACCACACCGCTCTCGGCCAGCGCCCAGGCGACGCCGGCGGCGTAGTCGATCCACGCGCCGCGCCGCGGTCCCGGATCGTCGAGCCCGAATTCGAGCGTCTGCGCCTCTGCCAGGCTGGTCAGCCTGACCAGCGGCTCGGAGAGCGCGACGGCCGCGATCCACGTCTCGAGGCTGATCGCGGCCGGCAGGACGAAGCCGAGGTTGTAGTCGGTGTGCTCGCCGATGAGGTTGACGCGACCCGGCGCGCGTACAACCCGGATGGCCGCCGGGTCGTCGCGCGCCGCCGGCTCGCGCGCGATCAGCTCGTCGACCAGCCGCTGCCTGACCAGCGCGGCGGGCGGCGGCCGGCTCATGCAACCTCGGCGGGAGAGCGCGGGACGGGCTCGCGCAGTCGCGCGGCGGTCTCCTCGGGCAGCGTGTCGTTGATGAACGCGCCGGCGCCGGCCTCGGAGCCGGCGAGGTACTTCAGCTTGTCGGCCGTTCGGTTCGGCGGGTAGAACTCGACGTGGAGGTGGTAGCCGTCGTGGTCGGCGCCGTCGGTCGGGCGCTGGTGGACGGCCATGATGTAGGGCAGGCTGAAGCCGAAGAGTCGGTCGTACTTGAGCAGGACCGTCTTGAGCAGGCGGGCCAGCTCGGCCAGCTCCGCGTCGTCCAGCTCGTGCAGCCAGCCGATGTGCCGCCGCGGCGTCAGGTGGATCTCGTACGGCCAGTGGGCGAAGAAGGGCACGCCCGCCAGCCACCGCTCGGTCCGGATCACGATCCGGCGCCCGTCGCCCAGCTCCTGCTCGAGCAGCGCGCACCACAGGCACCTGCGCCTGTCCCAGTGCTGGCGTGCAGCGGCCACCTCGCGCTCGATCAGCGGCGGGATGAACGGGTAGGCGTAGATCTGGCCGTGCGGATGGTGCAGAGTGACACCGATCGCCTCGCCCCTGTTCTCGAAGGCGAAGACGTAGTCGATCTCCGGCCGCGCGCCGAGGTCGAGCGTTCGCCTCGCCCATACCGCGATCAGCAGCTCCAGCTGGCGCAGGCCCAGGTCGCTGGCGGTGGCGTCGTGCTGGGCGGTGTAGACGACGACCTCGCAGGCACCGACCGACGGCCGGACCGGGGTCAGCGGGGTGCCTTCGACCGCCGGCGGCGGTGGGTTGCGCTGGAGCGATGGAAAGCGGTTCTCGAAGACGGCCACCTGGAAGTCTTGGCGCTCGATCTCGGTCGGGGCCACGCTGCGGCCGGCCGGGCACAGCGGGCAGTAGTCGCGCGGCGGCAGGAAGGTCCGATCCTGGCGGTGGGTGGCGGTCATCACCCACTCGCGCAGCTGTGGGTTCCAGCGCAGCTCAGACATCGGCGTGGCGGTCAGACATCGGGCTGGCGATCGGGCGACCAGGGCTCCATGACCGGCTCGTGCGCTACGGGCTCGTGCGCTACGGGCTCGTGCGCTTCGCGCCCACCGCCCGTGCCCGCCGCCGGCGCGAGGTCGGTCAGGCTGTAGTAGATGACGTAGCGGCCGTCGTCGCGTAGCACGACCTCCTCGCGCAGCGCCGCGAACGTCCGGTTGCGGCCGTCTTCCTGGGGCGTCATCCTTGAGGGCATCAGCGGACCACCGTCACGGTCTGCGTGGAAGGGGGGTTCGTGCGCGATCCCACCACACGGGCAGGGCGAAGTCTAGCGGCTCCGAGTGGCCGGGCGTGAAGCTCCATCCCTCTCGGCAGTGTGCGCGGCGGCGCTGGTACGACCTGACCGGGCGATGGGGCTTCGCCTACGACGACGGCGACGTGGGCGTCGCGCGGGGCTGGTGCGAGACGGCGGAGCCGTATCGGCGCACCATCGTCGTGCCGTATCCGCCCGAGTCGCGGCTGTCGGGTATCGGCGACCACTCAGAGCACCCCGTCGCCTGGTACCGGCGCTCCTTCGTGTTGCGCGACGTCCCGGGCTTCGACGGTGCCGCGCGGCTGCTGCTCCACTTCGGTGCCGTTGACTATGCCGCGAGTGTCTGGCTCAACGGCGTGCTGCTGGAACGGCAGGAGGGCGGCCACAGCTCGTTCAGCGTCGACCTCACCGATGCGCTGCGCGAAGGCGATGCGCAGGTCCTCGTCGTCCGCGCCGAGGACCAGCCGCGCGACCTGAGCCAGCCACCCGAAGCTCGAGATGGAGAAGGTGCGCGCGATCACCACGCGCCCGGCGCGGGCCGTCGTGAGCGCAGCCGGGTCACGCGCATGACGGTCGCCGGTATCGTCCTGGCAGCTGGTCGTGGCGCTCGTTTCGGTGGCGCCAAGCTCCTCGCGTCCCTCGCTGGACGGCCGCTGCTGGAGCACGTCCTGCTGACGGCCCGCGAGGCGCGCCTGCGGCCGATCGTCGTGGTTCTCGGCTGGGACGCCGAGCGGCTCGAGCGCGAGATCGCCTGGCGCGACGAGGTCCGCGTCCGCAACGCCGATCCCGGTGCCGGGATCTCCGGCTCGGTCCGGCTCGGGCTGGCCGCGCTGGAGGAGGCCGCACCCGGTTGCGAGCGGGCGGTGGTATTGCTCGGCGATCAGCCGCGCCTGCGCGCGGACCAGCTGCGCGTGCTGCTCGACCAGCCGGCTGACGCGGCACGGCCGATCGTCGTGCCGCGCTACGCGGACGGGCCGGGCAACCCGGTCGTGCTCGAGCGCCCCGCGTGGCGCCTCGCCGCCACGCTGCATGGCGATCGCGGGATGGCGCAGCTCTTCGCCGAGCGGCCTGCGCTGGTGCGCTACGTGGAAGTGCCCGGCACCAACCCGGACGTCGATACGCCGGAGGATCTGGCCGCGCTGGGTTGAGCCATCCGCCGGCGGCTTCTTGCACGGAAGTAAGGAAGCGCCGCCTCGTTGCACGGGCTGCAACCAACCGCCCCGGGAACGGGATGCCGCGCGGTCTCTGGCGACCTCAACGCGGCGGATCCTTGCGGCGGCTGCAACGAGCCGGGTGAATCGTTCAGCTGAGTGCAACGAACAACCGCGTGAGGGCGCGTGGCCCGGCACACGGGGGCGGTTGGTTGCATCGGATGCAAGGCCCGCCGCACAGGCACTGCGCGAGCCGTCAGTCGCGGCGCAGGACGAGCCCGATCTTGCCGTACGGTGGGCGCGGATCGCAGTAGACGCGCAATCGCTCGTCCTCGTCGGACGTGACGGCCGTGTCCCACAGTCGGTTCTGCCCCTCGAACGAGACCTCGCCCAGCTGGGGCCAGCGATCGAGCATGGCCTGGCCCATCTCGTGCACGAGGTGCTGGATCGACAGGCTGACGAAACGGTGGAAGACGGCGCCGACGAGGTCGGCCACCTGCTCGCCGGCGACGTACGACGCCACGTCGGCCGACACGCCGACGCCCGGCTCGGCGTAGCGCCAGCCGACGTCGAGGTGGACGTAGAGCGGGCGGTCGCGCCGCTCGGGCAGCGTCGTGTACTCGTCGCGCGCGAAGTCGGCGAAGGCCGAGCCGGTGACCTTCATCAGCTGCAGGCCCTCGCGTCCGGCGGCCACGTCGGCCAGCTCGATCGAGCCGTCCGCCCGCCGTCCCAGCTCGAGCCGCGCGGTCGAGCGGTCGGCGTGCTGGCGCTGGAACAGCACCTCGCTGGCGGCGAAGCCGTCGCCGTCGTCGGTCGGTACGACGGCCGGTTCGAAGGGGATCTCGGTGCCCACCACCCGCAAGCGCTCCATGTGCGGGTACGTCTCCAGGAAGCGCCGGCCGATGAACAGCAGCCACTGTTCCAGCGTCGAGCCGGCGAAGGCCAGCGATTCGCGGTGGATGAAGTTCTTCATCGTGTCGGTGGCCACGACGAGCCGGTTGTCGCCCTCGGTGTAGGCGGCGAGGAATGCCGTTCCCAGCACCTGCACCTCGACGTTGGCGGCAAGCAGCGTGTTCGGCCGCCCCGTGAAGGCCGATTCGGGGATGGGCGTCACGCCGGCCAGCGGCGTCGCGTAGGTGCGGTACGTCGCGACGTCGGCCTTGCCGTAGTAGATCTCGGTCTTCACCGACCCTCCTCCTCGACCCCCATCCTGGCCGCTCTGTCGCGCGCGATGGCGATCACATCACGCAGCGCGCGCTCTACTTCCTCGTCGCGCGACGCGCCCAGCCGCTGCTCGATGATGGGCACGATTGCCGAGGGTGGCCGGCCGGCGACGAAGACCACGAAGCGGAAGCCGAAGCGCCGCTCGTAGGCGTCGTTCAGCTCACCGAGCCGCGCCTGCAGGTCGGCCGTGCCGGGATCACGGTCGTAACCCTGCTCCCGGTGGGACAGCGCGGACACCGACGCCGGCGCCGCCCCGATGCGCGGGTGGCTGTCGATCAGCGCGATCTGCTCCTCCTCGGGCATGGCCAGGGCCATCACCATGGCGCGACCGAGCAGCTCGTCGTACGAGCGGTACGGGCGGCCGGCGGCGATGCGGCCGACGAACGCCGGAGCAGCCTCGAACAGCGGCGCGAGGGCCTCACGCGCAGCCTGCTCGTCGATGGCGTTGAGCCGCTCGATCGGCGGCAGCATCAGCTGCCCAGGTACGTGCCCAGCTGGTACGGCGAGAGGAGCAGCGGGACGTGGTAGCTGCGCGACGTGTCCTCGACGCGGAACCACGCCGCCATCGACATGAAGAACGGTCCACCGATGCGGAACTCGATGCGGTAGTAGCCCGCCTCGAGCGGCCGGTCGAGCAGCTGGCGGATGCGTCCGTCGTGGTCGGTCGTGCCGCGACCGACGAGATGCTCACCGTCACCCTCGACGCGCAGCAGGGCGACCTCGATACCCTGTGCCGGCCGGCCGTGCTGGGTGTCCAGCACGTGCGTCGATATCGTCGGCTTGCCTTCGATCATGTGGCCTCCTCGCGCCGCGCCCGTCGTCGACTAACCTTCCGCCATGAGCGATCTGTCCATACGTGTCGGCGACCTGAACTTTAGCGCGCGCTGGGAGGCCGATGCACCGCAGACGCGGGAGGCCATCAGGCGGCTGCTGCCCATCCGCAGCCAGCTGATCCACTGCCGCTGGAGCGGTGAGGGTTGCTGGATCCCGTTCGGCGACATGGACGTCGGCGTCGGTTACGAGAATCACACCAGCCACCCGGCGCCGGGCGACGTCATCATCTACACCGGCAACCTGTCCGAGTGCGAGATCCTCATCGCGTACGGCGCGGTCATGTTCTCGAGCAAGCTCGGTCAGCTGGCCGGCAACCACTTCGCGACGATCGACAGCGGCCGCGAGCAGCTGCGCGAGATGGGCAGGCGAGTGCTCTGGCACGGCGCCCAGGAAATACTGATCGAGGAGCGCCGGTAATCGCGAGCGAGCGGCACGCGTGGCCCACGACCTGATCGTCCGCGGCGGGACCGTCGTCACCGCCCACGGCAGC
>CAYRMQ010000060.1:10808-17628 GCA_964425305.1 uncultured Anaerolineaceae bacterium
CGTGGCCCACGACCTGATCGTCCGCGGCGGGACCGTCGTCACCGCCCACGGCAGCCGCCGCGCCGACATCGCCGTCGGCGGCGGCCGCATCGAGGCCGTCGAGGAGGGGCTGTCCGGCGGATCGACGCGCGAGCTGGACGCGACGGGCCTGCTCGTGCTGCCCGGCGCCGTCGACGTCCACACCCACACCCGCGTGGCCAGCGACGCCGAGCCGGACCGCTTCTTCCAGGACTCGGTGGCGGCGGCCTTCGGCGGCACGACGACGTTCCTGTGCTTCAACAACCCGGGCACCGGCGCGGCGCCCGGCGGCGGCTCGCTGGCGGCTGACGTGCAGGCGTGGCGCTCGCGCACGGAGTCCGACTCGGCCGTCGACTACGGCCTCAGCCTGGTCCTGACGCCCGAGCACGAGGACGCCCCCGCGCAGCTGCCGGCGGCGATCGATGCCGGCGTGCCGACGTTCAAGGCGTTCATGGTCTACGACTTCGGGGTCACCGACGCGATGCTCTTGGGCGCCCTGCGCGCGGCTGCCCGCCACGGCGGCATGCTGCAGGTCCACTGCGAGAACCGGACGATGCTCGAGGCGTACACCGCCCAGCTGCTCGCTGCCGGCCGCACGGCACCCCGCTTCCATGCCGCCTCGCGGCCGCCACCCGTCGAGGCGGAGGGAGTCCACCGCGCGATCCGCCTGGCCGAGGCGGCCGGCGCGCCGCTGTACGTCGTCCACCTCTCGGCGGCGCAGGCGCTCGAGCAGGTCCGCTGGGCGCGCTCCCGCAGCCTGCCCGTCTTCGCCGAAACGTGCCCGCACTACCTCGCCCTTGACGAGACGCGCTACGACCTGCCCGACGAGGAGGCGGCGCGCTACGTCATCTCGCCGCCGCTGCGCTCGACGGCCGACCGCGACGAGCTGTGGGCCGGGCTCGCCGCCGGCGACCTGGCGCTGGTCGCGACCGACCACGTGCCCGACCGCGTGGCGGTCGAGAAGCAGGGTTGGCGCGAGTCGTTCGAGCGCATCTCCAACGGGGCGCCCGGCATCGAGACGCTGCTCGCCGTCGTCTACGCCTTGGGCGTGGCTGGCGGCCGCATCAGCCTCGAGCGAATGGTCGACCTGCTGTCGACGACCCCGGCGCGGCTGTTCGGCCTGGCCGGCAAGGGCGCCGTCGAGGTCGGCCGCGACGCCGACCTGGTGCTGTTCGATCCGGCGGCGCGGCGGACGATCAGCGCCGCGGAACTGCACCACACCAGCGACTACACGCCATACGAGGGCCTGGACGCTCACGGCGCCGTGCGGACCGTGCTCGTCCGCGGGGAGGAGGTGGTGCGCGACGGCCGCTTCGTCGGCCGGCGCGGCTTCGGCCGCTTCGTGGAGCGGCGCCTCGAGTGGGCCGGCGGCTGAGAGCGGCGATCAGCCGCTGAGCAGCAGGGCCGCGCTCAGCGGCGGCAGGTCGAGCGCATCCGCCCCGAGCTCCACGCGCTCGGCCGAGGCGAGCCCCAGCCGCCAGCCGCTGGCCAGCGGCAGCCGGCGCGGCTGATCGGACAGGTTGACTGCCAGCAGCGTGCCCGCCCGCGCGACGGTGAGCCACGCCTCGTCATCGTCCCAGCGAACGTCGGGTAGCGGCCCGGCCGCCAGGCCGGGCACGCTCCGCCGAGCATGGAGCAAGCGGCGGTACCACTCGAGCACGCCGACGTGCGGCGAGCGCTCCTGCTCGGACCAGTCGAGGCGCGAGCGCTCGAACGTCGCCGGCGCCTGCGGGTCGGGCACGTCCTCCGGCTGCCAGCCGAACGCCTCGAACTCGTGGCGGCGTCCGTCGGTGACAGCGCGACCCAGCTCCGCATCCTCGTGGTCGGTGAAGTACTGGAAGGGCGTGCCGGCGGCCCACTCCTCGCCGGCGAAGAGCAGCGGCACCTGCGGGCCGAGCACGACCAGCGCCGCGGCCACGCGCAGGGCATCGTCTCCGACGAGCTGGCTGAGCCGCTCGCCGGCGGCGCGGTTGCCGACCTGGTCGTGGTTCTGGCTGTAGCCGAGGAAGCGCCAGCGCGGCATGTCGCCCACGCCGCGGCCGTGGAACCTGCCGCGCGCCGCCGAGAAGCGCCAGTCGTAGACGTAGACCTGGCGCAGCGCGCGACAGAGATCGGCGAAGCCTGAGAAGTCGGCGTAGTAGCCGCCGCCCTCGCCGGTCAGCGTGACGTGCAGTGCGTGGTGCAGGTCGTCGCTCCATTGGGCGTCGATGCCGTAGCCGTGCTCGTCGCGTGGCCGCACGATGCGCGGATCGTTGAGGTCGCTCTCGGCGACCAGGCGCAGCGGCCGGCCGCTGTCTCGTTCGAGATCGTCAACCGCGGCCGACAGCTCCTCCAGGAAGTGGACGCCCGACATGTCGATCAGCGCGTGGACCGCATCGATGCGCAGCGCATCGAAGCGGTAGTCGCGCAGCCACATCAGCGCGTTGTCGATGAAGAAGCGGCGCACCTCGTGGCTGCCCGGGCCGTCGAGGTTGACGGCGGCGCCCCATGGCGTGCTGTAGCGGTTGGTCAGGTACGGCCCGAAACGGGGGAGGTAGTTGCCGTCCGGGCCGAGGTGGTTGTAGACGACGTCGAGGACCACCGCCAGGCCGGCGCCGTGCGCCGCGTCGACGAGCCGCTTGAGCCCGTCGGGACCGCCGTAGGCGTGGTGCGGCGCGTACAGGTCGACGCCGTCGTAGCCCCAGCCGCGGCGGCCGGGGAACTCGTTGACCGGCATCAGCTCGACGTGCGTAACGCCCAGCTCGCGCAGGTAGGGCAGCCGCTCGGCCGCGCCGTCGAACGTGCCGGCCGGCGTGAACGTGCCGACGTGCAGCTCGTAGAAGACGGCCGAGGCCAGCTCGGGTGCCCGCCAGCCGGCGTCGTGCCAGGCGAACCGCCTATGGTCGACCCAGCGCGAGGGCCCGTGGACGCCCGCCGGTTGCCACGGCGAGCGTGGGTCGGGCAGGGGCTCGCCGCCGTCGAGCACGAACTGGTAGTCGGTGCTGTGGGCCAGCACGCCGGGTTTCGAAGCCCACCAGCCGCCGCCGGCGTCGGCGAGGGCCACCATTCGCCCGTCAACCACGACGCTGACCTCGCGCGCGGCCGGCGCCCAGACGCGCGCCGCGCTCACGCCTCTTCCCGCACGAGGAGCGCCAGCGGGAAGTCGGCGAGCAGCTCGGCGAGGCCGACTCGCCCGCGCCACGGCGGCGCGGAGTCGTCCGCCAGGGCGTTGCGCCAGCCCCCGCCGGGCAGTTCGACCGTCGTGTCGCTCCAGCCCTGCTCCAGGCCGAGCACGAGCCGTGGGGCGACCGTCGCGACGCGCCCGCCGCGCACGAAGGCGACGACGCGCTCGGTGCACGCACCGCTCGCCGCCAGCGGCACGTAGTCGCCCGCCGGCCCGAACGCGCTCGCGTGCCGGCGCCGGACTTCCAGCGTGCGCTGGATCAGCCACAGCTTGGGCAGGCCTTCGGCGGTGTGCCGGAGAGCCTCGCGCGGCCCCGACCGCCGCGCTTGCTCGAGCAACCGCCGCCGCCGCTCGAAGTCGACCGGCCGGCGGTTGTCGGGATCGACCAGGCTGTTGTCCCACAGCTCGGTGCCCTGGTAGATGTCGGGCACGCCCGGGCTGGTCAGCTTGAGCAGCGTCATGGCAAGCGAGGTCAGGCGCCCCGGCCACTCGAGGCCGGCGACCACCGCCTCGAGATCGGCGCGGAATTCGCGGTCGCCGTAGGCGCCCTCGATGAACGCCGCCAGCGCGCGCTCGTACTCCTCGTCGGGCCGCGTCCAGCTGGTGTGGGCCTTCGCCTCGCGGGCCGACTTGAGCAGCGCCTCCTGGACGCGCTCGGGCTCGATCGGCCAGGCGCCCGCCAGCGTCTGGTAGAGGAACCACTCGGCGTTGCGGTCGGGCATGCCGGCGTGGCGGTGGCGCTCGTTGCGCGCCGCCCAGCGCTCGACCGCCGCGCGCCACGCGTCGGGCATCTGCGAGATCAGGTGCAGCCGGGCGCGGACGTCCTCGCTGCGCTTGGTGTCGTGGGTCGACGTCGCCAGCATCGTCGTCGGCCAGCTCTGCCGGACGTAGAGGTTGTAGCGATGGAAGTCGTCGGGGCTGACGCCGAAGTGGCCCGGGTCGCCGCCGACCTCGTTGAGCGAGATCAGGCGGTTGTAGCGGTAGAAGGCGGTGTCCTCGACGCCCTTGGCCATGACCGCACCGGTCAGCTGCTGGAAGCGCGTGGCCAGCTCCGACTCGAGCGATCCGGGCACGCGTAGCAGCAGCACGTCGGCGATGAACTCGAATAGGTCGGGCGGCAGGTCGGGGCGATGGTCGCGCGCGCGCTCGACGGCAGTGGTCACGGCGCTCACGTCCTCGGCTGCCACCTCGCCCGTCTCGGCGCGGACGTAGGCGCGGTAGACGGGGAAGGCGGCGCACAGCTCGCGCAGCACCTCGTGGACGTCGTGGCGGGTGTGGTCGCGCTGCCGGCGGTGGCGCTCGAGCATGCGCAGGCCGAGGTCGGTCAGCCGGTTGAGCTCGCTGCCCAGCACGTCGGTCAGCACGAGCAGCTTGGCCTCGCGCACGATCTGGTCCAGCTTCTGCCCGTTGCCCGTGAAGGCCTCGTAGGCGGCTGTCAGCGGCGCCTCGCCGGCAGGGTCGACGAAAAGCCCGTCCAGGCGCTGCATGAAGTCGTAGCCGGTCGTGCCCGCCACCGGCCAGCTGCGCAGCCGCTCACCGGGCTCGAGGATCTTCTCGACGACGAGCCAGGTCCGCGGCGCCGCGTGCCGGATGCGGGCGAAGTACTCGGCCGGGTCGCGCAGGCCGTCGGGATGGTCGATGCGCAGGCCGTCGAGCGCGCCCTGGCGCAGCCAGCCGAGAACGCGGGCGTGCGTCTCCTCGAAAACCTCCTCGTCCTCCACGCGCACGCCGGCGAGGCTGGTGATGTCGAAGAAGCGCCGGTAGCCCAGGTCGCGGCCGGCGGCGCGCCAGAAGGCTAGCCGGTAGTTCTGCTGCTCGAGGAGAACGTCGAGCCGGTCCGGATCGCGGTTGATCTCGGCGACGACAGCGTCGACCGCACGCGCGGCTCGCGGCTGGCGCTGGAGCAGGCCATCGAGCCAGCCCAGCAGCACGCCCTTGTCGCGATGGCGCCCATGCACCGCCGGGCGGTCATCCTCGCTCGCCGTCCCCAGCCGCCCGAAGGCGCGTGCCAGCACGGCCAGCTCGTCCGAGCCGGCGCGCCGGGCGGCCTCGTCGAGCAGATCGGTCAGGCTGTCGGGCGCCAGCGGCAGGCGATGGTCGAAGTAGCGAACGACGAAGCGTGCGCCGTCACGTTCGGCGCGGATGCGGCCGGCCTCCAGCTCGCGGCCGTAGTGGTCGCCCAGGATCGGCATCAGGATCGTGTCGCGCAGCGCCGGCTCGGGCGGCCGCCAGTCGACGTCGAAGAAGCGCGCGTAGCGGCTGGCACGGCCGTTCTCGAGGACGTCCCACCACCACGGGTTCTCGGCCGTGATGGCGAGGTGGTTGGGCACGATGTCGAGAACGACGCCGAGGCCGATCTCACTCAGCCGCCGGCGCAGCGCCGCCCAGCCGGTCCGCCCCCCGAGGCGGGCGCTCACCCGGCGCGGATCGACGACGTCGTAGCCGTGCGTGCTGCCCGGCGCGGTCTGCAGGATGGGCGAGCTGTAGAGATGGCTGGCGCCCAGCTCGGCCAGGTACGGCGCAACCTCGGCGGCGCGCCCGAAGTCGAAGTCTGCGTTCAGCTGAAGGCGGTACGTCGCCAGCGGGATGCGTCCCTCGGCTTGGCGCCGCGTCACTGGGCCTCGGCTCCCTCCAAGCGCTTGAGCACCCCGCTGGCGGCGCTCTCCACCGGCTCCACCCGCCGCAGCAGGACAACCGAGTTGCTCTCGACCTGCACCTCACCGGCGCTGCCGTAGCGCTCGCCGGCCGCGACGAAGCTCGGCTCGCGGGCAGTGTCGAGGACGAGCTCCCACGTCTCGCCCAGCTCGGCCGGCGGCAGCCGGCAGGCGGACGCCTCGGCGCGGGCGGAGAAGATGAGGTAGAAGGTAGCGTCCGGCCGCAGCTCGTAGTCGGCACCGCGCAGCTCGGCGCCGCTGATCCAGATGCCCAGCCCGTCGACGAGGCCACCCTCCCACTCGCGCTCGCTCATCTCGATCGCCTCCGGCGTGAACCAGAGCAGGTCGCCGATGCCCTCGCCGTGGATGTCGCGACCCTGGAACCAGCGCCGCCGGCGCAGCACGGGGTGGTCGCGACGCAGGCCGATGAGGCGCGACGTGAACTCGAGAAGGCGCCCGTCAGCGGCGGCCCAGTCGTACCACGAGATCTCGTTGTCCTGGCAGTAGGCGTTGTTGTTGCCGCCCTGCGTCCGGCCGATCTCGTCGCCGCCGAGCAGCATCGGCACGCCCTGCGACAGGAAGAGCGTGGCCAGGAAGTTGCGCTGCTGGCGGCGACGCAGGGCGAGCACCTGCGGGTCGTCGGTCGGGCCCTCGACGCCGCCGTTCCACGAGCGGTTGTGGTCCTCGCCGGGGATGTCGCCCTCGCCGTTGGCCTCGTTGTGCTTGCGCTTGTACGAGACCAGGTCGGCCAGCGTGAAGCCATCGTGGGCGGTGACGAAGTTGATGCTGGCGTGGGGTCGGCGGGCGCTGTTCTCGTACAGGTCTGAACTGCCCGTCAGCCGGTAGCCCATCTCGCCCAGGCTGCGCGGCTGGCCGCGCCAGTAGTCGCGGACGGCGTCGCGATAGCGGCCGTTCCACTCCGACCACAATGGCGGGAAGTTGCCCACCTGGTAGCCGCCCTCGCCGACGTCCCACGGCTCGGCGA
>CAYRMQ010000061.1:0-17412 GCA_964425305.1 uncultured Anaerolineaceae bacterium
GCTGGCTCGAGATCTGGAACCTGGTCTTCATGCAGTTCGACCAGCGGCCGGATGGGCCGCGCGTGCCGCTGCCCTTCAGGAGCGTCGACACCGGCATGGGCCTCGAGCGGCTGGCCAGCGTGCTGCAGGGCGTCTACTGGACCTTCGATACCGACCTCTTCGCTCCGATCCACGACTGGATGCGCGACCTGCTCGGTCACGACCCGGAGCAGTTCGAGGCCGAGCGCTTCAGCTA
Source organism: uncultured Anaerolineaceae bacterium (assembly GCA_964425305.1). Classification (GTDB taxonomy): domain Bacteria; phylum Chloroflexota; class Limnocylindria; order Limnocylindrales; family CSP1-4; genus JALYGJ01. Next base: position 236 of record CAYRMQ010000061.1, read on the forward strand.
CCAGGTCATTGCCGACCATGTCCGGGCGGTGACGTTCCTCGTCGCCGACGGCGTGCGGCCGTCGAACGAGGGCCGCGGCTACGTCCTGCGCCGCATCCTGCGGCGGGCGGTCCGTCACGGCCGCCTGCTCGGCCGCGAGGATCCCTTCCTGGCCGACCTCTCGAACGTCGTCGTCGAGACGATGAGCGGCGCCTACCCGTACCTCGAGGAACACCGCGCCACGATCCGCTCGACTATCTACAACGAGGAGCGGCAGTTCCGGCGAACGCTCGATGCAGGCATGGTGCAGTTCGAGGAGGCGCTCATCCCGCTGACCGGCGCCGAGCGACAGGTCGGCCGCCGCCTCGAGGAGCTGCCGCCCGATGCGCCGGTGCTGCCCGGCGACGTCGCCTTCCGGCTGCACGACACCTACGGCTTTCCGATCGACCTGACCGTCGAGCTGGCGGCCGAATACGGCGTTCGCGTCGATCGCCAGGGCTACGAAGCGGCCCTCGCCGAGCAGCGCCAGCGCAGCCGCGGCGGGCGCAAGGCCGAGCTGGCACGCCAGGCGGGCATGGCCCAGCTGTACGAGCAGATCGGCCGGCGCGCCGGTGACACGCGCTTCCTGGGCTACGAGACGACGACCGCCGAGGGCGGCGTGGTGGCGATCCTGCGCGACGGCACCGAGTACGAGCGGCTGGCCGCCGTCGCGGAAGCTGAGCTGCGCACGCCGGCGGCGGCCGCGGCCGAGGTGGTCCTCGACCAGACGCCCTTCTACGCCGAGGGCGGCGGCCAGATCGGCGACCGCGGGGTCCTGCGCGGCGCCGGCGGCGAGGTGGTCTTCACCGTCACGGACACCCGGCGGCCGGTGGCCGGCGTGATCGTCCACCGCGGCACGCTCCACGGGGAGCTGGCGGTCGGCGCGACGGTTACCGCCGAGGTCGACGCCGAGCGGCGGGCGCGGACGATGCGCAACCACACCGCCACTCACGTCCTGCACCGCGCGCTGCGCAACGCCGTCGGCGAGAGCGCCCGCCAGCAGGGCTCTCTCGTGACGCCCGACTACCTGCGCTTTGACTATCCCTCCGACCGGCCGCTGACCGACGACGAGAAGCGCACCATCGAGGCCGAGGTGCGGCGCGTCGTGCGCGAGGACAAGCCGGTTTTGCCGCACTACATGACGATGGCCGAGGCGATGGAGCTGGGCGCCGACGCGTTCTTCGACGAGAAGTACGGCGAGCAGGTGCGCGTCGTGATGGTCGACGGCTACAGCCGCGAGCTGTGCGGCGGAACGCACTGCCGCGCGACCGGCCAGATCGGTGACTTCTTCATCACCGCCGAGCGCTCGATCGGCGCCGGCATGCGCCGCATCGAGGCGGTCACCGGCGAGGCCGCCGAGGAGCTCGTCAACGAGCGGCTGGCGCTGCTCGAGCGGCTGGTCGGGCAGGTCGGCGTGCGCAGCGTGGAGGCGCTGCCCGAGCGGGTCGCCGAGCTCCAGCAGCGGGCGAAGGACCTCGAGCGGCGGCTGCGCGAGGGCGGCGCGAGGGGCAGGGCGCGGCCGAACGAGCTGGCCCGCCAGGCCGAGTCGCTCGACGGCGCGCGCTTCCTGGCCTACGCCGCGCCGTTCGAGTCGATGAAGGAGCTGCAGAGCTTCGCTCGCGCCGTCCGCGCCGAGCTTGGCGACGGCGTCATCGCCCTCGCCCTCGAGGCGGACGAGCCGCAGCTGTTCGTGACGGTCAGCGACGACCTCGTCGCGCGCGGCGTGTCGGCCGGTGCGCTCGTCGGCGTCGGCGCGCCGCTGATCGAGGGCAGGGGCGGGGGCAAGCCCGAGATGGCACAGGCGCGCGGCGCGCGGCGCGACCGCCTCGCCTCGGCGCTCGGCGCCATCCGGGACGCGCTCGAGGAGACGCTGCGCGGCGGCGACGGGCCGGTGCCGCCATCGGACACCTCCGGGTAGCCGGTCGGCATGGCCTTCTGGCGCCGTTTCCTGCAGCGTGAGGAGGCGCGCGATCTCGGTGCCTGCACCGCCCTCGACGTCGGCACGGAGTTCGCCAAGGCGCTCGTCTTCGAGATCGCCGACGGGGGCCGCGGGCTCGTCCGCGGTGTCGGCCGCCGGCGGCAGGGGCTGGCCCACATGCAGGCGGCGACGGTGGCCGACATCGAGGCCGTCGTCGACAACTGCCAGGTCGCGCTGCAGGAGGCCGAGGAGATGGCCGGCTTCCGCTCCAGCCAGGTCGTCATCGGCATCGCCGGCGAGCTGGTCAAGGGCTTCACGACGAGCCACAACCAGGAGCGCCGGCGGCCCGATCGACCGATCAGCGAGGCCGAGCTGCAGTCGCTCATCGATGCCGTCCAGCACGACGCGCTGCGCGAGGCGGAGCGGACGATCACGTGGGAGACGGGCCTGCCCAACGTCGACATCCGCCTCGTCCACGCGGCGGTGACCGGCGCCTCCATCGACGGTTATGCCGTGACCAACCCGGTCGGCTTTCAGGGCCGCCACGTGCGCATCAGCATCTTCAACGCCTTCGCGCCGCTGGTCCATCTCGGCGCGCTGCAAAGCGTCGCCAGCCAGCTCGACCTCGAGCTGCTCGCCATCGTCGCCGAGCCGTACGCCGTCGCGCGCTGCCTGCAGGACGACCAGATCGACCAGTCGGGCGCGCTGTTCATCGACGTCGGCGGCGGCACGACGGATGTCGCGCTCGTACGCGGCGGGGGCATCGAGGGCACACGCATGTTTGCTCTCGGCGGGCGGGCCTTCACCAAGTCGCTCGTCGACCGCCTCGAGCTGCCCTTCGCGCGCGCCGAGGAGTTGAAGGTCGACTTCGCCCGCGGCCTCGCCGTCGAGCGCCAGGTCGAGGTCGAGCAGATCATCGGCGAGGACGTCGCCGTCTGGGCCGCCGGTGTCGAGCTGGTGCTCGAGGAGTTCGCCAAGGAGGGCATGCTGCCCGGGCGCATCTACCTCTGTGGCGGCGGCGCACGCCTGCCCCACATCGGCGCCGCGCTGCGCTCGCCCGACTTCGCCCGCCACCTGCCCTTCGCCCGCCCGCCGCAGGTGGAGTCGATCTCGCCCGAGCGCATCGAGGCCGTCAGCGACGGATCCGGGCTGCTCGTGGACGAGCAGGACGTGCCGCCCCTCGGGCTGGCCTACCAGGCGATCGAGATGAGCGCGCCCGAGGCGCCGCTCGACGCCGCGCTGCGCCGCGTCCTGCGCCAGATGAAGGTCTGAGCGTGACGGCAACGATCTACCTCGAGGCCGAGGACGAGATCACCGCCGCCGTCGCGCGCATCCGCGCCGTCGGCGAGGGCGAGGCGATCGTCGTCATCTCGCGTGCCTCGCGGATCGGCACCTCGCGCATCAATTTCAAGCTGCTGGCGCGCGAGGCGCACACTCACGGCGTCGACCTCGTCGCGGTCAGTGACGAGCCCACCGTCAGGGCGCTGGCCGTATCGGCCGGCGTGCCGGCGTACGACAGCGTGCCGGCGGCGCAGGCGGCTCTCGAGCAGTTCCGTCGCCAGGACGAGCAGCTCGCCCGCCGGACGGGCCGGCTGCCGGCCGAGCCGGTGGCGCGCCCGCCGGCAGAGGACGGCGCAGTTGCACGCTCGACGCATACCTCACGCTCGGAGCACACCGCGCCCGATAGAACGGAGGTGCTGTCGTCGGCGTTGATGGCGGCCGCCGGGGCGACTACGCACGACGAACCGCGCGTCACGGCCGCCTCGACCGAGGCCAATCCGCCGCCGGCCGGTACGCGCTCTCGCCGCGCGCGACGTCTGCCGATCGTGCCGCTGGTGTTGCTGGCGCTGCTGGCGGTCGTCGCCGCCGGCGGGACCTACGCCGCTTACCTCTACCTGCCGACGGCGACCGTCACCCTCCGACCGCATGCCCAGCCGGTGGGCCCGCTCGAGGTGCGCGTGACGGCGCAACCGTCGGTCGCCGTGCCCGACGCGGCGGCCGGCGTCATCCCGGCCGAGACCATCCGCCTGGAGCTCAGCGTCGGTGGCGACTTCACGGCGAGCGGCGCGCAGGTCGTGCGTACGCCCGCCACTGGCACCGTCGAGTTCACCAGCGAGAACACCGTCTCCGACGTGCCCATCCCGGCGGCGACCGTCGTCTCAACCGAGGACGGCATCGAGTTCGAGACGCTCGCCGCGGTCATCGCGCCGCGCGCCTCGTTCCAGACCGGTCCAACGCAGGTGACGGTCGACGTTCGGGCGCGAAATCCGGGCGTCCGCGGCAACGTCGCGGCGGACACCATCACGCAACTTCCGCCCGAGCTGGTCGCGCTGGTCATCTCGGTGACCAACCCGCAACCCACGCGAGGCGGTACGCGCGAGGAGCTGGCGGTCGTGACCCAGGAGGACTACGACGCCGCGGTGGAACAGCTGACGATCGACCTGGCCGCCGAGCTCGATGCGCGGCTGGCCGATCCTGCGACGACACCGCGCGGTCTGACGCTGTACCCGGCCACGGTTCGCCGCGATGAGCCGCGCGTGGCACCCGTGGCCGAGGAGATCGTCGACAGCGCGACCGACATGTTCACGGTCGCGCTCGAGACGACGGCGACGGTGCTGGCCGTCAACGAGGCCCTCGTCGAGCAGGTTGCCGCCGAGCGCCTGCGCGCGACGCTCGAGCCCGGCGCGACGCTCGTCGGCGACCGGATCGAGATCGAGCGCGACTCGAGCGTGGGCGTCGGGGCCAGCGTCGTCTACCGCGTCACGGCCAGTGCTCGAGCGTACCGCGAGCCCGATCGGCAGGCGCTGGTCGATGCCGTGAGGGGCAAGACGCTTTCCGAGGCACGGGCCATACTTGAGCAGCATGGCACGGTCGAAATCTCGGTCTGGCCCGAAGTCGTGGATCGCGTGCCGGAGCAGGCCGCGCGCATCAGCCTGACCATACTGCCGCCGCAGGAGAGCCCTTGACGCGATTGCTCGGAATCGATCTCGGCATGCGCCGCATCGGGATCGCCGTCGCGGACACCGAGACTGGCGACGTCCGCCCGCTGGCGACGGTCCGCCGCGGGTCGCTCGAGCGTGACGCGGCGGTGATCGGCCGGCTGGCTGCCGAGCAGAGCGTCGACGAGCTCATCGTCGGGCTGCCGCGCAACATGGACGGCAGCGAAGGTCCGCAGGCGGCGGCCACGCGTGCCTGGGCGGAAGAGCTTGCACCCGCGCTGGGCCTGCGACTGTGCTATCGCGACGAGCGGCTGACGAGCGAGCGTGCCACGCAACGTCTCGGCCGCGCCCGCCGCGGGAGGGGCGGCGGGCCACCGTCGGCCGCGGCGCGTGCCGGCCGCCGGGCCGACGTCGACCGCCAGGCCGCCGCCCTCATCGTCCAGTCGGAGCTCGATGCCCGGCGCCCATCGGCCAATGGCTCAGCCTGAGCTCGGCACGCAGCGCCGCCGGCGCGGGCTCGGCCGGCAAGTGCGGGCCGGCGGCTTCGAGCCGCGCGCGTCGGCAGGCCGTGGCGGAGCCTCGCGGCTGCTGCTGCTGCTGATCGTCCTCGGCGTGGTCGCCGTCGGCACGGTGGTGATGCTGCCCAGCGTCGTCGGCGGCGTGGCGCGCTCGCTGGCCGAGGAGAACCCTGACTGGCTGCACGTGCCGTTCATCGCCGACGCCGTACGCGAGGAGATCGACGACCGGCTCGACCAGCCCGGCGGCACCGATATGACGCCCGTCGAGTTCGTCATCGCGCCGGGCACCAGCAGCCGCCAGATCACCGACGACCTCGTCCAGCGCGGCCTGCTGGCAGACCGGCTGGCCTTCTCGTACATCCTGATCACGGAGGGTGTCGGCAGCCGACTCCAGGCCGGTGCTCACATCCTCGATCGGACGATGAGCCCACGCCAGCTGGCGACGGCCCTCACGCAGCCGCCGACGGCGCCGACAAACCGCGTAACGGTCGCACTCCGCGACGGGCTGCGCATCGAGCAGGTGACCGCCTACCTGCTGCGCGAGACGTGGCCCCGCTTCAACCAGGCCGAGTTCTACGGCCTGGCCGTCGAGCCGCCGGCGGAGCTGGTCGCCGACTACCCGATGCTGGCGACGCTCCCGCCGGGGCGCAGCCTGGAGGGCTTCCTCGGCTTCGGCGTCTTCGAGGTCGAGCGCGACATCGACGCCGCGGGCTTCCTGCGGACGCTGCTCGATCGCCGCCAGGCCGAGCTCGACGGACTCCTCGAGCGTGAGCCACCGGGCATCCTCGACGACTTCTACGAGGTCATCACGGTCGCCAGCCTGGTCGAAGCCGAGGCGGCCGTCGACGAGGAGCGGCCGATCATCGCCGGTGTCTACCTCAACCGCCTCGACGGCGCGCAGTGGCGGACGCGCCTGCTCGAGGCCGACCCAACCGTGCTCTACGGCCACGACACGCAGCAGCTGCGCCGGACGCCGCTCGAGCAGTGGGTCGACTACGTCTTCTGGGCACCCATCGGGACGCCGATGCGCGACGTCCAGCTGGAGGGCGACCTGGCCGGCTTCCAGACCTACCGCCAGCGCGGTATCCCGCCCGGCCCGATCCGCTCGCCCTCGCTCGCCTCGATCGTCGGCGTCTTCGAGGCGGACACCGAGAGCGGCTACCTCTACTTCGTGGCCAAGAACGACGGCACGCGCACGCACGCCTTCGCGCGCACGTTCGAGGAGCACCAGCAGAACATCAACCGCTACCTCCGAGGCGGCGCGTGAGCCGGCTGGCCGACACCGCGCTACCGGCGCGGCCCGCGCCGCCGACGGAGGCCGACATCGAGCGCTGGCGCGCGGCTGACCGCGCTGCCCGGCCGGCCCGGCTGGCACGGCTGCGCGAGCGGCTGGAGCTCGAGGGGGTCGGCGCCTACTTCGGTGTCCGCCGCGAGAACACCCGCTACGTGACCGGCTTCGAGCTGGGCGAGGGAGAGGAGAAGGTCGCCGGCAACTCGGGCCAGTTCTTCGTCGCCGCCGACGAGGTGGTCGTGCTGGCCGACTCGCGCTACACGTTGCAGGCGGCCGAGCAGTGCCCCGCCGCGCGGATCGAGTACGTCTACACCAACTTCAGCGAGCGCTGGCCGGAGCTCGTCGCCGGGCTGCGGCCGCTCGGCAGCGGCCGTGACGGTCGGGTTGCGCGGCTGGCCGTCGAGGCGGGCTTCGTCAGTCACGCGCTGTGGCGGCGCCTGGCCGATGCGGCGCCGGAGGTCGAGCTGGTGCCCGCCGAGGGCTGGATCGAGGAGCTGCGTGCGGCGAAGGAGCCGGCCGAGGTGGAGCGCATCCGGGCCGCCTGCGCCGTCGCGGACGGTGCGCTCGAGCGGCTGCTGCCGGAGATCCGGCCGGGCCTGACCGAGCAGGAGCTGGCGCTGCGCCTCGAGTGGCAGATGCGGACGTCCGGCGCCGAGGCGCTGGCCTTCGACGTCGCCTGCCTGAGCGGGCCGCGGGCGGCGCTGCCCCACGGCTCGCCGGGCAGCCGCCAGGTGGCTCGCGGCGAGGTGCTGCTGTTCGACTTCGGAGCGCAGGTCTGCGGCTACCGCTCGGACATGACGCGGACGCTGTTCGTCGGCGAGCCGAGCGGGCGCGACCTCGAGATCTACGAGCTCGTGGCGTCCGCCCAGCAGGCGGCGATCGACGCGCTGGCGGAGACGGCGGCGGCCGGTGAGCGGCCGCTCAACCGGTCGATCGACGCGGTCGCCCGCGAGGTGATCAGCCGGGCAGGGCACGGCGACCACTTCGGGCACGGCCTCGGCCACGGCATCGGCCTGGCGACGCACGAGGCGCCGTCGCTCAGCCGGCTGGCGCCCGAGGCGCCGTTGCCCTCGCCGACGGTCTTCTCGGTCGAGCCGGGGGTCTACCTCGACGGCGCGACCGGCGTGCGGATCGAGGACCTGGTGCTCTTCGACGCCGGCGCCGGGCGGCTCGAGCGCCTGACCGCCTTTCCGCGCCAGGTGACCGTCGTCGGGGAGTGATCGGTCACACGGGTCGCAGGCGGGATGCGTCGGTGGGCCACATGTGTCGCCCGTCGGCGCCGCCCGCGTCCGTCGTCCCTCTGTTGCGGGGTTCGCCTGGCCCGTGGGTCGCCCGCTGAGGCTGACGCCTGCGCCGGCTGACTTCGTTTCCGCGCCAGGTGACCGTCGTCGGCGAGTGACGTCTGAGCGGCGATAGCGCTACGGGCAGCGGCCCTCAAAGGTGACCGCGACGGTCGCACGATCGGCGCCCGTGCGATGGTCGACCATTTCCAGCTCGGCCGTCACGCTCTTGCCATCGACACGCAGAAAGTCACGTGATGCAAAGAAGCCCATGCCCAGAACGTCCTGCGAATTGACGTGGTCATAGACGCCGATGTAGTGCGACTCGCCGGTTCCCACCCGATCCACCACGACCAGGACGTTCACCGGGTCCTCGACACCCTGCAACGAGAACGCCTGGCCCTCGGCCGGATCGCAGTAGACATCGCTGAACGTCCACTCTTCGTCGCCGACAGTCATCCTGGCGTAACCGCCTGTCGCGCCGCCGGCGTCTCTGTCGCCGTCTGGCGCACCGCTCCCGCAGGCGATGAGTACGATCGAGAGCAGCAGCACAACCCCAACGCGCATCAAGCAACTCCTCCTACCGGTCGCGACCCAGGATCAAGCGTACGTCGCTCGGCCAGCGTCCTAATAGGAGGTCAGCCCATGCCGACGAGTGCCCGCCGTCACCTCCGCTCCTCGGCTAGCATTGAACAATGATCTCGACAGGTGAACTGCGCAAGGGAGTGGCCATCGAGCTCGACGGCGAGCTATGGCAGGTGCTCGACTACCACCACATCAAGATGGGCCGCGGGTCGGCGCAGGTGCGTATCAAGCTCAAGAACATCAAGCGCGGCCAGACCGTCGAGCGCACCTTCCAGGCCGGCGAGAAATGGCCGCGCGCGTTCCTCGACAAGCGCCAGGTGCAGTTCCTCTACCGTGACGGCGACGAGTTCCATTTCATGGACACCGAGTCGTATGAGCAGTTCGCCCTGAGCGCCGCGCAGCTCGACGACGCCGCGCGCTATCTGACCGACGGGATGCTGCTCGACCGGACGACCTACGAAGGCGAGACGATCGGCGTGGAGCTGCCGATCAACGTCGACCTGCGCGTGGCCGAGACGGAGCCCGGTTTCGCCGGCGACACGCAGAGCGGCGCGCGCAAGCCGGCCACGACCGAGACCGGCCTGGTACTGCAGGTGCCGTTGTTTGTCAACGCCGGCGACGTCATCCGCATCGATACGCGCACCGGCGAGTACCAGACCCGCGTCTGAGCGCCGGCCGACTGGCCGGGCCGGCGTCGATCGACCCCGTACGCAGGGAGGCTCAGTCCTGAAGCTGCGCACTTTCGGGACTGGGTTTCTGCCAGATGTCGGCTGGGCCGACACTACGCGGGCTCTGCGCGCTTTCTGGCAGCCGCTGGCTGCGCTTACACGCTCGACTCGTCACCGCCGAACGCCTCCCAGCCGGCTCTGGGCCGCGTTCCTCGGCGTAACGTTGACAGAGCCGACATTTGCCGAGAGTTGATCCCGGAGTGCCCGCCGCCGGCCGATAGTGTCGGTATAGCCAACATCTGGCAGGAAGCACGGGCACAGGGCAGGTGGGGGTCCGCGCCCACCGCTGAGGCCGCGGGTCGCACTCGCCACGGCCGGCGGCCAAGGCGGCTACCGTATTGGCCGTGGCAGAAGAATCCCTCGCCCAGCCCGCACGCTCAGCCGTCGTTTCGCCGCGCGTCCTCGCCGTCGGCGAGCTGACCCGGCTGGTACGCGAGACGCTCCAGCGCCGGCCCGACCTGCGCGACGTGTGGGTCGAGGGCGAGGTCGGCCAGGTGACGGTCAGCTCGGCCGGCCACTGCTACTTCACGCTGAAGGACGAGCGCGCCCAGCTACGCTGCATGATCTTCCGCGACGACCGGCTGGTGATGCCGTTCGAGGCGCGTACCGGCCTGCGCCTGGTCGCCCACGGCCGGGTCGACGTTTTCGAGCCGCAGGGCGCGTACCAGCTCTACGTCGACACGCTCCAGCCGGCCGGCTTTGGCGACCTGGCGCTGCGCTTCGAGGCGCTCAAGGCCAAGCTGGCGGCGGAGGGCCTGTTCGACGCCGCCAGCAAGCGCCCGCTGCCGGCGTACGCCGTCGACATCGGCCTCGTCACCAGCCTCAGCAGCGCCGTCCTGCACGACATGGGCAAGGTCCTGGCCCGGCGCTGGCCGCTGGCGCGGGTGGTCGTGTCGGCCTGCCAGGTGCAGGGCGCGACGGCGGCGCCGACGATCGTCGCCGCCCTCCGCCGCATCGCGCGCTGGACCGATCCCGAGACCGGCCGGCGCGTCGACGTGGTCATCCTCGCCCGCGGCGGCGGCTCGCTCGAGGATCTGTGGCCGTTCAACGAGGAGCAGGTCGTGCGCGCCGTGGCCGCCCATCCCTGCCCCGTCGTGGTCGGCGTCGGCCACGAGACCGACGTGACGCTGGCCGAGTTCGCCGCCGACGTCCGTGCCGCCACCCCGTCCGTGGCGGCCGAGCTGGTAGTGCCGTCCCGCGCCGACGAGCTGCTGCGCGTGGGCGGCCTCGGCCAGCGGCTGGCCAGCAGCGGCCGGCGCACGCTCGTCGTCGCGCGGCAGGAGCTGACCGCCGAGCGCCGCGCCCTCGAGGGCTTCCGCCCGCAGGCGCAGCTCGCCGCCGAGCGCGAGCGGGTCGGCGCGCTGCTCGATCGCGCCGCTCGCCGGCTGCGCGACGGCCTCGAGTATCGCCGGCGCGAGCTGGAGCGCGGCGCGCAGCGCCTCGCCGGTCACGCGGCCGCCCGTCTCGATCGCGCCCGTGGCGGCCTCGATCGACAGGCGGCTGCCTTCGCCCCGCTCAACCCGCTGGCGACGCTCGAGCGCGGTTACGCCATCGCGCGCGACGGCGGCGGCACGATCCTGCGCGACGCGCGTGCGGTCCGGCCGGGCGACCGGCTGGCGGTGCTCCTCCACCGCGGCGCGCTGGACGCCCGCGTCGAGCGCGTGCGAGACTCGGACGATGACTGAGCCCGGCACCGGCGCGCTCGCCAACGACACGCCCGCCCACGCGAGCGACGCGAGCGACGCGCTCGCCGCCGAGCGCCGGCGGGTGGCGGCGCTGCCCTTCGACAGGGCGCTCGATGAGTTCAAGGCGATCGTCGAGAAGCTGGAGTCGGGCAACCTGCCGCTGGAGGAGTCGATGGCCCTCTTCGAATCGGGCGTCCTGCTCCAGCGCCGCTGCGAGGCGCTGCTGAGCCAGGCCGAGCTGCGCTTCCAGCGCCTCGTCGACTCGGCCGGCGGCCATCCCCGTGCGCTCGACCTGTCGCTCGGCGACGAGGACGAGGGCTGACGCCCGAAGCCCGTAGAATCGCGGGCGACCCTGGGCACGCCCGGCCACAGGCAACGTCCAGGATCACACGCGTCGGACGAGGCTCGTCCATAGGAGATCGATGGCGTCACTACTGAGCAGCATCAACGGCCCACACGACCTGCACGAGCTTGACGACGGCCAGCTGCGCCAGCTGTGCCGCGAGCTGCGCGGCACGATCATCAATACCGTCGCCAGCACCGGCGGCCACCTTGGCAGCTCGCTCGGCGTCGTCGAGCTGACCGTCGCGCTCCACCGCATCCTCGACTGCCCCACCGACAAGCTGGTCTGGGACACCGGCCACCAGGCCTACGCCCACAAGCTGCTCACCGGCCGGCTGGCGCGCTTCGCCACGCTCCGCCAGCTGGGCGGCGTGGGCGGCTTCCCGCGACGCAGCGAGAGCGAGCACGACGTCTTCGACGGCGGCCACGCCGGCACCGGCCTGTCGATCGCCGAGGGCCTGGCGCTCGCCCGTGACCAGCGCGGCACGGACGAGAGGGTTGTCGTCGTCGTCGGCGACGCGGCCCTGATCACGGGCATGGCGCTGGAGGCGCTCAACGACATCGGCCACCGCCAGACGCGGCTGCTGATCGTGCTCAACGACAACGAGATGAGCATCTCGCCGACCGTTGGCGCGCTGAGCCAGTACCTCAGCCGGATCAAGCTCTCGCGCACCTGGCGCGGCTCGAAGCGCATCTACGACGATCTGGTCGAGCGGCTGCCGCTGGTCGGGCCGACCGCCCTCGAGTGGTCGCGCCGGCTGCGCAAGTCGGTCGTCAACTTCGCCCAGCCGGGGCAGCTCTTCGAGGACCTCGGCATCACCTACGTCGGTCCCGTTCCCGGCCACAGCCTGCGTGCGCTCGACGGCGTACTGCGCCGCGCGCTGCGCGATCTCGACGGCCCGATGATCGTCCACGTACGGACCGAGAAGGGCCGCGGCTACCGGCCGGCCGTGATGGACAAGGTCAGCTTCCACGGCGCGGCGCTGCCGCCGATGACGGTCGTGCCCGGCGGCCAGAGCGGCGCCCCGTCTGTGGCGGCCGTGGGCAGCGGCGACGGCGACGCCACGCCCTCGATGGCGCAGGCCGTCGCGGCACGCTCCAAGCCGCCGACGTACACGCAGGTGATGGCCCAAGAGCTGATCGCCCTCGCGCGCGACGACGAGCGCATCGTCGCGATCACCGCCGGCATGCCGACCGGCACCGGGCTGGCCAAGTTCCAGGCCGCGTTCCCCGACCGCATGTTCGACGTCGGAATCTCAGAGCAACACGCGCTGACGCTGGCCACCGGCCTCGCCATCGGCGGCAGGCGGCCGTACGTCGCGATCTATTCGACGTTCCTCCAGCGCGCCTTCGACCAGACCGTCCACGACGTCTGCCAGAACGACCAGCCGGTGGTCATCGGCGTCGACCGGGCGGGGCTCGTCGGCGAGGACGGCACCAGCCACCAGGGCATCTTCGCCATCCCGGCCCAGCGCCAGCTGCCGAACCTGATCATCGCCGCGCCGAAGGACGAGCAGGAGCTGCGCCGGCTGATGCACACCGCCTTCGCCCAGGAGCATCCCTTCGCGCTGCACTACCCGCGCGACCCGGGCTTCGACCTGCCGCCGATCGAGCCGGCGCCGATCCCCGTCGGCCAGGCCGAGCTGCTGCGCGAAGGCAGCGACCTGCTGATCGTCGGTTTCGGGCCGATCGTCATGCGCGGCCTGGAGGCAGCCGAGGCGCTGGCCGCCGACGGGTGGTCGGCTGCCGTCATCAACGCCCGCTTTGCCAAGCCGCTCGATCGCCAGTTGATCCTCGACGAGGCGCGCGGCAAGCGGCTCGTCGTGACGCTCGAGGAGAGCGTCGCCGCCGGCGGCTTCGGGTCGGCCGTGCTGGAGGTGATCGGCGAGGCGGCGCTGGTCGAGCCCGGTTTTGGCCAGCTGCCGGTGCGCCTGATCGGCCTGTCGGGTGATCGCTTCGTTGACCATGGCGCGGTCGGCGACCTGCGCCGGACGCTGCGCCTCGACACGGCGGGCATCCTCGAGCAGGTGCGCGAGACGCTTGCGACGCTGGGCCTGGCGCCGGCCGCCGTCGAGGCGTCGCCGAGGAAGCGCTCCGCCTGAGCGCACAGCGCCCGCGCCGGCAGCGGCTGGACGACCTGCTCGTCGAGCGCGGCCTGGCCGCCGACCGGCGCGAAGCGCAGGCGCTGGCCATGGCCGGCCGGGTGCGCGTCGGCAGCGGCGACGGTGCGCGGACCGACCACAAGCCGGGCGAGCCGGTTGCCGGCGACGTCGAGGTCTCCCTCGTCGAGCGGCCGCGCTTCGTATCGCGCGGCGGGGAGAAGCTCGATGCCGCCCTCGACGCGTTCGGCGTCGACGTCCGCGCACGGGTATGCCTCGACGTGGGCGCGTCGACCGGCGGCTTCAGCGACTGTCTGTTGCGGCGCGGCGCGGCGCGCGTCTATGCTCTCGACGTGGGGCGCGGACAGCTCGCCGAGTCGTTACGCCGTGACCCCCGCGTCGTCACCCTGGAGCGCATCCATGCCGCGCGTCTCGACCCGTCACACGCGCAGCCCTTCGCCCTGCCCGAGCCCGTCGGCCTGGCCGTGATCGACGTCTCGTTCATCTCGCTGAGGCGCATCCTCGCCGGCGTGATGACCCAACTGGCACCCGGCGGCGAGATCGTCGCCCTCGTCAAGCCGCAGTTCGAGCTGCCTGCCGCGCGCGTGCCGAAGGGCGTCGTGCGTGACGAGGCCGAGCGCCGGGCGGCCGTCGACGGCGTGCGCGACCACGCGCGCACGCTCGGGCTCGCCGCGCGGGGAGAGATCGAGTCGCCGCTGCGCGGGCCGGCCGGCAACGTCGAGTACCTGCTCCACCTGGTGCCGGCCTGATGCGTCGCCTCGGCCTCGCCTACAACCCCACCAAAGACGAGGCGCGCGCCCTTCGCGACCGCGCGCTGGCATGGTGCGAGGCAAACGACGTCGCCGCCTGGGCGTCCGAGGCGGGCGCCTCCGACGAGCTCGTCGAGCGCTTGCCGGGGGCCGACGGGCTGGTCGTCCTCGGCGGCGACGGCACGTTCCTGCGCGCGGCGCGGGCGCTGGCCGTCGTCGACGTGCCGGTGCTGGGCGTCAACTCCGGCCGCGTCGGCTTCCTGTCGAAGGTCGAGCCGGACGGCCTGGAGCAGACCCTCGAGCTGCTGCGCGAGGAGGCATACAGCCTCGAGGCGCGGATGATGCTCGAGGCGACGATCCTGCCCGCCGGGACGGAGCAGGGCGCGACGACCTACGCCGCCCTCAACGACGCCGCCGTCGTGCGCGGCGCCGAGGTGCGCGTCGTGCGCCTCGAGGTCATCATCGACGGGTCGCACCTGGCCACGTACGTCGCCGACGGCCTGGTCGTGGCAACGCCGACCGGCTCGACGGCCTACTCGTTCAGCGCCGGCGGGCCGATCCTCGGGCCGACGGCGCGCAACCTGCTGGTCACGCCGATCGCCGCCTATCTCTCCTCGATCCGCTCGATTGTGCTCGGCGACACGCACGTCGTCACGGTCCGCCTCGTCGACGGTCCGCAATGCGTCGTCAGTATCGACGGCCGCGAGGACCACCCGCTGGCGCCTGGCGACGCCGTCCGCGTGCGCGCCCTCGAGCGGCCGCTGCGCTTCGTCGAGCCGCGCGACGCGCTGCCCTTCTGGGATCTCCTGCGGCAGAAGGCCGCGCTGCTGCCCGGCTGATGCTGCGCGAGGCACGGACCTGATGCTGGGCGAGGCGCGGTCCTGATGCTGCGCGAGCTGGCCGTTCGCGACCTCGCCCTCATCGAGCGGGCACGCGTGGCGCTGTCGCCCGGCTTGACGGTCATCACCGGCGAGACCGGCGCGGGCAAGTCGCTGCTCATCGACGCGCTCGTGCTGGCGATGGGCGGCCGCGCCGACTCCTCGCTCATCCGCCACGGCGCCGAGGGCGCGCGCGTCGAGGCGCTCTTCGAGCGTGACCCCGAGCCGCTGATCTGCGTGCGCGAGGTGAGCGCCGGCGGGCGCAGCGTCGCGCGCATCGACGACGAGACCGTCACCGCCGCCCGGCTGGCGGCGGTGGTCGGGCCGCAGGTCGAGATCCACGGCCAGCACGAGCAGCAGCGGCTGCTCCAGCCGGCGTGGCAGCGTGACGTCCTCGACGCCTACGGCGGGCATGCCGCCGAGCGGGCGGCCGTCGCCGAGGCCGTTGGCGCCTGGCGGGCGAACGAGGCCGCGCTGCGCGAGCTGGCCGTCGAGCCGGCCGAGCTGGAGCGGCGCATCGAGCTGGCCGAGCACGCGGCGACCGAGATCGAGGCCGCCGCCATCCGCCCCGGCGAAGTCGAGGAGCTGCGCGGCCGCCTGTCGGTCGCCGCCAACGCCGAGCGCATCGGCAGCCTGCTGGCCGACGCCCACCGGCTGCTGGCCGAGGAGGGCAGCGGTGCCCGCGATCGGCTGGCGCTGGCTGCCCGGTCGGCGGGCGAGCTGGCCGCGCTCGACGGCAGCCATGCCGAGCTGTCGGCCCGCCTGGCCGGCCTCGAGGCGGAGGCCGACGACCTCGCGCTCGAGCTGCGTCGGCGGCTGGAGGCCTTCGCCGAGGAGGGCACCGACACGCACGCGCTGGAGGAGCGCCTCGGCCTGATCTACGGCGTGCTGCGCAAGTACGGCGACGACGAGACGGCGGTCGTCGAGCACGGCGCCCGCGCCCGCGCCGAGGCCGAACGGCTGCGCGGGCTGGAGGAAGAGCGGGCACGGCGGCAGGCCGACGCCGCGCGACTCCACGACGAGGCGACCCACGCTGCCGAGACGCTGAGCACGGCGCGCGGGGCCGTCGCCGAGAGGCTGGCCGGGGCGGTCAGCCTGGCCCTCGCCGAGCTGGGCTTTCCGGCCGGCGCGTTCAGCGTCGAGGTGGCGCCCGCCGCACTCGACGACAGCGGCGCCGACGCCGTCTCGTTCCTGCTCGCGCCGAACCCGGGCGAGCCGCCGCGGCCGCTGGCGCGCATCGCCTCGGGCGGCGAGATGTCGCGCGTCGCGCTGGCGCTGAAGGTCGTCCTCGCCCGCGCCGACGTCACGCCGACGCTGATCTTCGACGAGATCGACGCGGGCATCGGCGGCCGCTCGGCGGACCCCGTCGGGCGCAGCCTGTGGACGCTCGCCCGCGACCACCAGGTCGTCTGCGTCACGCACCTGCCCCAGATCGCCGCCTACGCCGACGCCCACCTGCGCATCGGCAAGGTCATGCGCGAGGGCCGGACGGTGACCGAGATCGAGGAGCTCGACCGGGCCGGCCGGCTAACCGAGCTGGCCCAGATGCTGGGCGGCGCGGCCGGCGAGACAGGGGCGCAGGCGGCCGCGAGCGAGCTGCTCGAGCGGGCCGCCGCGCTGCACCGGGCATCGAGCGCCGTGGCATGACCAGGGCGAGCCGGCCGCCCTCGGCGAACGACCGAGCGCCGCAGCTGCGAGCCGCCATCGACGGCTACCTGACCTACCTGCGCGTCGAGCGCGGCCTGTCCGAGGCGACGGTTACCGCCTACGGGCGCGACCTGCGCGACTTCGCCGCCGCGCAGGCGAACGACGGCGACTGGCGCGCCGGTCCCGCCGCCGCGCGCGAGCACCTCGCCGCGCTCGGCCGCCCGCCACGCGTCCTGCGCCCGTCGAGCCATCGCCGCAAGGCGGCCGCCATCCGCGCCTTCTACCGCTTCTGCTTCGCCGAGGGGATCGTCGGCAGAGACGTTGCCGGCCTGCTCGACCTGCCGCGCCAGGCGCTGCGCCTGCCGGAGCCGCTGGCCGTCGACGAGGTCGACGCCCTGCTCGACGCGCCCGATCCCAAAAGCCCGACGGGCATCCGCGATCGGGCCCTGCTCGAACTGCTCTACGCGGCAGGCCTGCGT
>CAYRMQ010000062.1:0-17388 GCA_964425305.1 uncultured Anaerolineaceae bacterium
CGCGCATCTGCTCGATGCGCGGCTCGTCGTCGAGCAGCGCGACCGCCTCGGCGAAGGCCCGCGCGTCGAAGTCGGCGTCGGGCACGATCAGCGCTGCGCCGGCGTGGCCGAGGTGGCGCGCGTTGGCGTCCTGGTGGGCGCCGGCATGGGGATAGGGCACGACGACCATCGGCAGGCCGAGCGCGCTCGCCTCGGCCAGCGTCGAGGAGCCGGCGCGACCGACGAGCAGGTCGGCGGCGACGAGGGCGCCGGTCATCTCCTCGCCGAGGAAGGCGAAGGGCCGGTAGCGCGGCTGCTGGTCGGCGGGCAGCGCCTGCCGCCGGCGCAGCGCCTCGGCATAGGCCGTCTGGCCGGTCACGTGCACGACCGACGCCCGCGGCAGCACCTCGGGGAGTGCCCCGCTGACGGCCTCGTTGAGCCGCCGGACGGCCTGCGAGCCGCCGAAGACGAGCACGCACGGCACGTCGGCGGGCAGGCCGAGGCGAGCGCACGCGGCGGCGCGGTCGGCGGCGGCGAAGGAGCGGATCGGCGTGCCCGTCACGTAGCACCGGCCCGGCAGCGCCAGGCACGTCTCGGCGAAGCTGACACAGATGACGCTGGCCAGGCGGGCCGTCGCGCGGACGCTTCGGCCGGGCAGCAGGTTGCCCTCCCACAGCACGCTCGGGATGCGCAGCGCGGCGGCGGCGGCGAGGACCGGGATGGCGGTGTAGCCGCCGGTCGTGAAGATGGCCCGTGGCCGCCAGCGACCGAGGGTCGCCAGCGCCTGCGGGAAGGACGCCGCCAGGCGCAGCGGGTCGAGCGCCGCCGCCACCGACAGGTCGATCGTGCGCAGCGAGCGCAGCCACAGCCGGCGCAGCTCGAAGCCGGCTTCCGGGACGATGCGGGCTTCCAGGCCGCGCCGGCCCCCCAGCCACAGGAAGCTGCTGTCAGCGGACCGCTCCGCCAGGCTGCGCGCGACGGCGAGCGCGGGGTAGATGTGGCCGCCCGTACCGCCGGCGGCGATGACCATCCGCATCGTTCCAGGTACCTCGGGAAACGGTCTCGCGCGAGATCGACAGCAGAATACCGACGGCGGCGAGGCTGACGAGCAGCGACGAGCCGCCGGCGCTGACGAAGGGCAGCGTAATGCCGGTGATCGGCAGCAGCACGACGACGACGCCGATGTTGATGAAGGCCTGCAGCGCCAGCCAGGCGGTGATGCCCGTCGCCAGCAGCGCGCCGAACGTGTCCGGCGCGCCGAGCGCGATGCGCAGGCCGCGATAGGCGAGCACGAGGAACAGCCCGATGACGGCGAGGCCGCCGACCAGCCCGAGCTCCTGCCCGACGACGGCGAATACGAAGTCGTTCTGCGCAGCGGGCAGGTGCAGCTGTCCCGGCTGGCGGCTCTCGCCCAGGCCGATCCCGAGCAGCCCGCCGCTGCCCAGCGCAAGCAGCCCCTGAACCGTGTGAAAGCCGATGCCCTGCGGGTCGGCCCACGGGTCGAGGAAGGCCTCCACGCGCGCCATCTGGTAGGCGTTGTGGGTAACGACGTGGTAGACCGCGACGACGCCCATCGGCACGAGCAGCGCTAGCTGCCACAGGCTGCCGCCGGCGACGAAGAACATCGTGAAGGCGGTCAGCGTCAGCACGCCGGTCGTGCCCAGGTCGGGCTCGAGCACGACGAGCAGCAGGATCGGGCCGGCGATCAGCAGGAACGGCAGCAGCCCGTGCAGCAGCGAGCCGGCGCGCCGACCGCGGCGGGCCAGCCAGTGGGCGAGGTAGACGACCAGCGCCAGCTTGGCGAACTCGGCCGGGTGCATCGCCGGCAGCGGACCGATCTGCAGCCAGCGCGCCGCGCCGCTGACCTCGATCGGGCGCAGCGGGCCGATCGGCGGCAGCAGCACCAGCACCAGCAGCGCAAGGGCGACGAGGTAGGCCGGGACGGAGACCAGCCGCAGGTAGCGGTAGTCGAGGCGCATGATTATCGCCATCGCGACGACGCCGAGGACGGCCCACAGCGCCTGCGGCCCGACGACGGCGAACGGGTCGTCACGCTCGAGCAGGGCGCTGACGCCGGAACTCGAGTAGACCATCAGGATGCCCAGCGCCGACAGCGCGGCGATGGCGACGAGCAGGACGTAGTCGGGCTCGTGGCGCTCGCGCTGCGGGCCGCGCGCTACGGGCGCCACGGCGCCGCTGCGTGGCTCCCGCCGGCGGCTGCTCCGGCGGACGTCGGCCCACGCGCTCATCCGCTCTTCTCCCCCGCCGACCGGCGCGCGGCCAGCGCAACGACGGCCTCCTTGAAGACGCGCCCGCGATGGGCGTAGTCGACGAACATGTCGAAGCTGGCGGCGGCCGGGCTGAGCAGGACCGTCGCCCGGCCACCCGGCGCTGCGGCCAGCAGGTCGCGGGCGATCTTGGCGCCGCGTTCGACGGCCTCGGCCAGCCCGTCCAGCCGCTCGACGCGTTGCGCGCCGGCCGCCGCGAAGAGGCCCTCCATCTCGGCCGCCGTCTCGCCGATCAGCAGCACCGCCGCCGCCCGCCGCGCGACCTCGGCGGCGAGCTCGTCGAGAGCCAGGTCCTTGCCCCGCCCGCCCGCGATCAGGACGATCGGCGGATCGAAGCTGCGCAGCGCCGCGATGACGGCGTCGGGCTGGGTGCCCATCGTGTCGTTGACGAAGAGGACGCCGTCGATCTCGGCCACCGGCTCGAGCCGGTGCTCGACGCCGCCGAAGCCGGCCACCGCCCGCCGGATCTCCCCCGGCGCGACGCCGTGGAGCAGACCGACCGCCACCGCCGCCAGGACGTTGCTGGTGTTGTGCGCGCCGGCGAGCCGAACGTCGGCCAGCGGCATGACGCGGCCGCCGACACCGGTCTCGGCCGGCCCGCCGCCCAGCCGCGCCAAGTGCCGCACGCCGCGCGTGACGACCCAGCCCTCCTCGACGCCGACCTCGCCCTCGCCCGGCCCGGCGCGGCGGTAGAAGACGGCCTCCGCCGGCCCGGCATCGGCGAAGGCGGCGCTGATGGGGTCCTCGGCGTTGAGCACCAGCCGCCCGCCGGCGGGCGTCAGCTCGGCCAGCCGGCGCTTGACGGCGCGGTACGCCTCGGCGCTGCCGTGGCGGTCGAGGTGGTCGCTGGTGACGTGCGTGAAGACGGCCACCTCGGTGCCGCGCGAGAGCGTCGGTATCTGCAGCTCGGACAGCTCGAGGACGACGACGTGGTCGGGCGTCAGCTCGGGCAGGCGCTCGACGAGCGGCGTGCCGATGTTGCCGCCGAGCACCGCACCGCCCCGCTGGCCGGCGGCGAGGACGGCGGCCGACAGCGAGCTGGTCGTCGTCTTGCCCTTGGTGCCGGTCACGCCGACCGTTGGCGCCGGGCACAGCCGCAGGAACAGGTCGATCTCGCTGACGAGCGGCACGCGGCCCTCCGCCTCGAGCCGGGCCAGCGCCGCGCGCAGGCGCGGCTCGGTCGTCGGGTAGCGGCTGCTGATCGAGGGCGAGGTACATACCAGCGCCTGCCCGTCGAGCACCTGCGCCGGCTCGACATCGGGCCCGAGCAGCACCCGCACCGGCCGGCCCTCGAGCGCGGCCAGCTGATCGGCCAGCTCTGCCGCGGGTCGCGCGTCGTAGACCGTCACCTGCGCGCCGCGGTCGGCCAGGAAGCGGCACAGCGCCAGGCCGCTGCGCGCGAAGCCGAGCACGGCGACGGGCCGGCCGGCGAACGAGTCGAGCGACAGGCGCTCGAGGTCGATCGGCGCGGCGCCCTGCCGTGTCGCGCTCAAATCACCGTTCCGATCGTCGACAGGAAGAAGACCACGCCGAGCATCGCCGCCAGCACGCCCACGATCCAGAAGCGGAGCGTGATCTTCTCCTCGTCCCAGCCGGCCAGCTCGAAGTGGTGGTGCAGCGGCGCCATGCGGAAGAGGCGCCTGCCGCCGGTCACCTTGAAGAAGACGATCTGGAGCAGGCTCGAGCCGACCTCGACGACGAAGATGATGCCGATCAGGGGCAGCAGCAGGACCTCGCCGGTGATCAGCGCCATCACGGCCAGCGTCGCGCCCAGCCCGAGCGAGCCGGCGTCGCCCATGAACACCTGCGCCGGGTGGACGTTGAACCACAGGAAGCCGAGCAGCGCGCCGATCAGCAGCGCGCACAGGATGGCCAGGTTCGGCTGGGCCGGCACGTTGAGCAGGGCGATGATCATGTACGCCACGAAGGCGAAGATGAGCGTGCCGCCGGCGAGGCCGTCGAGGCCATCGGTGAAGTTGACGCCGTTGGTCGTGGCGACGATGGCGAAGGCCGCGAACAGGACGTAGACCAGCGGCTCGACGGGCACCTCGCCGACGAACGGCACGCGCAGGCCGGCGATGGCGTAGGTCTGCTGGATCTGGTACGCGATGACGCCGGCGACGACCACCTGCCAGAGCAGCTTCTGGCGGATGCGGATGCCGTCGCCGGTGCGCGCGTTGAGGTAGTCGTCGGCGACGCCGAGCGCGCCGACGAGGCCGAGGGTCAGGATCGGCGCGATCGTCGACGGGTCGAAGAAGCGGCCCGAGACGAAGTGGAAGAGCAGCGCCGCGGCGCCGACGACGATGATGATCAGCAGGCCGCCCATCGTTGGCGTGCCCTCCTTGACGAGGTGGCTGCCCGGGCCCTCGATGCGGATGCGCTTGCCGAAGCCCAGCCGGCGCAGGATCAGCACGAACGGCGGCATCAGGATCACGACGAGGGCGAAGGTCAGCAGGATGCCCTGCACGACCGCTGCGGCGACGGTCACGCGGTCCTGTCCCCGCCGGCGGCCTCGACGAGCCTGTCGACGAGCAGGTCGAGAGCCACGCCGCGCGACCCCTTGAGCAGCACGACGTCGCCCGAGCGGAGCGTGTCGAGCAGGACGCCGAACGCCGCGTCGCGATCTGGTACGGCGATGACCCGCTCGGGCTCGATACCCGCCGAGCGGGCGCCGTCGGCATAGCCCTGCGCACCCTCGCCGACAGAGATCAGCAGGTCCGCACACTCGGCGGCGTGGGCGCCCACCCGGCGATGCGCCTCGCCCGACGTCTCGCCCAACTCGAGCATCTCGCCCAGCACGGCCACGCGCCGGCCGGGCAGCGTCGCCAGCAGGTCGAGCGCTGCCGTGACCGAGTCGGGCGCCGCGTTGTAGGTGTCGTCGAGGACGCGCCACTCACCGAGGTCGAGCAACACGCTGCGATGCGGCGCGCTGGTGCGGCGCGCCAGGCCGGCGGCGATCGCCGGCGGCGCGAGCCCGAGGACGTGGCCGACGGCGGCGGCGGCAAGGGCGTTGTGCACGCCGTGGCGGCCGAGGGCCGGCGTGGCGGCGTTGATGTCGGCCGCCGGCAGGTGCAGCCGGAAGCGCATGCCGCGCTCGGCCAGCGAGTGGACGTCGCTGGCGCGCACATCGGCGTCGGGCGCGAAGCCGTACGTGACCACCGCCACGCCGGCGGGCAGGTGGCCGGCCATGCGCGCGACGCGCGGGTCGTCGGCGTTGAGCACCGCCGTGCCACCGTCGGGCAGCGCCTCGACGAGCTCGCGCTTGCCGCGCTCGATGGCCTCGATCGAGCCGGCGCGCGAGAGGTGCGTGCCGCGGACGGCGGTGACGACGCCGACCTGCGGGCGGGCCAGGGCGGCGAGCATGCCGATGTCGCCCGGCACGTACATGCCCATCTCGAGGACGGCGACCTCGTGCTCTGGCTGGAGCCGCAGCAGGGCGAGCGGCAACCCGATCTCGTTGTTCTCGTTGGCCGGGTTGCGCAGCACGTTCCAGCGCTCGACCAGCACCTCCGCGACCTGTTCCTTGGTCGACGTCTTGGCCAGCGAGCCGGTGATGCCGACGACGAGCGGCTCGAAGCGCCTGCGCCACTCGGCGGCGGCGGCGTGGAGCGCCGCCTGACCGTCCTCGACGGCGATGACCGCCGCGTCGTTGCCGCCGGCCGTCGCCGCCGACTCGATTGCTTCTGCCGAGAGCGGCCGCGTGACGACGAGCGCGGCCGCGCCCCGTTCGGCGGCGTCGGCCAGGAACTCGTGGCCGTCGGTACGCTCGCCGGGCAGCGCGAAGAAGGCGTTGCCCGGCTCGACGCGCCGCGAATCGACGGCCGCCCCGCTGATCGGCAGCGGCGAGTCGCGCATCAGGCGGCCTGCCGTGGCTGCCGCCAGGGAGTGGCCATCGAACACGGCCCGGCCGACGGCGGAAGAACCCGGCTCGACTGTCACGATCGCCGGCAATTCTCGCACGCCGGCGATCATGGCTCCGCCGCCGTGCCGGCGCGCGCGCCTCCCGTGTCGGCGGTCGTGTCGGTCGGTGGCTGCTGGTCGGCCGGCTCGTCGTCGGCCGGCTCCTCGTCCTCGCCGTCGGTGGCCGCCAGCGGCGGCAGGTCGAGCGCCTCGACGACGTCATGGGCGATGCGCCGGAAGAGCTCGTTGGAGGTCAGCTCGAGGATGTAGCCGAAGCGCTTCTTGACGCGCGGCTCGGCCTCCTGGACGCGCACCGCGATGATCGCCGCCGGCCGGTCGGTGCCGACGAAACCGACGAAGGAGTGGTTGTACACGGGGTCCTTCCAGGTGCCCTTGAGCGGATCCCAGATCTGGGCCGTGCCGGTCTTGCCGCCGACGACGTAGCCCGGGATGCGCGTCGTGTCGCTGTAGTGCGGCACCGACTCGACGACGTGGACCATGAGCTCGCGCAGCTGGTCGGACAGCGCCGGGTCGAGCACCTGCCACGGCTCGGGCTGGACGGTCGGCGCGCCGTTGACGGCCTGGACCAGGTGCGGCTGGACGAGCCAGCCCCCGTTCGACATCGCGGCGAAGGCGACGGCCAGCTGCAGCGGCGTGACGGCGACGCCCTGGCCGAAGGCGCGGTTGACGAGGTCGACGGCCTGCCACGGCCTGACGTCGGGATCGGTGACCAGGCCGCCCGCCTCACCGGGCAGCTCGATACCCGTCCGCTGGCCGATGCCCAGCCGCCGCCACATCTCATACAGGACGCCGGCCGCCTCGTCGGTCGTCTCGCCGAGCATCATCGCCACCCGGCCGGTGGCAACGTTGCGCGACTGGGCGATGGCGTCCTCGAACGTGATCCGGCCCATGCTGCGGCGGTCGGCGTTGCGCACCTCGAGGGTCTCGCCGAAGCGCAGCACGACGCCGTCGCGGACGATCGTCGCGGGCGTCACGATGCCACGCTCGAGGGCGGCCGCGGCGGTGAACATCTTCATCACCGAGCCCGGCTCGTAGACGGTCGTCGAGATGGGGTCGACGAACAGCTCGGGGTGCTTCTGCGCCGTCGCGCTGTAGTCGTTGGCGTCGTAGCCCGGCACCGAGCCCCAGGCCAGGATGGCTCCGCTGTGGGGATCCATGACGACGGCGCTGACGCGCTCGGCGCGGTTGGCCACCCATGCCGCATAGAGCTCCTTCTCGAGGCGCAGCTGGAGGCTGGCGTCGATCGTCAGCTGGAGGTTCCCGCCCTCGGCCGCCGGCAGCAGCGAGTCCTCGGCCGCGGCCGTCACGCCGAGCTGCCCGGCGAGCAGCTCGTGGTGGCGCTGCTCGACGCCGTACTGGCCGACACCGTCGGCGGTGACGAAGCCGAGCAGCTGGCTGGCCAGCGTCGTCGCCGGCGTGCCGCCGGCGTTGGGGTAGAAGCGTACCGGCCGCGGCTCGAGTGACAGCGCCGTCAGCTCGCCGTCGGCCAGCGCTTCGCGCACCTGCCGGCTCTGCTGCTCTGTCAGCCGCCGCGCGACGACGACGTAGGGCACGTTGCTCTGGAAGCGCTCGACGAGCTGGTGCTCGTGCTCGGCGCCGAGATCGAGCAGGCGCGCCAGGCGGCGCGCCATCTCCGCCTGCCGGTGGCGAGGCATCAGGTCGGGGTGCGCGGCGAGCAGGTCGCGGTAGGCGGTCGTGGCGAGCAGCGTACCGCGGCGGTCGGTGATGTCGCCGCGGCGTACCTCGTCGTCCTCGGGCCTGCTCAGTTGCGCCTGCGCGAGGCGCTGCAGCTCCCCGGCCTTGCCGACCTGCCAGTAGGCGAGACGCACGCCGAGCGCGCCGGCGGCGACGACCATTACCAGCAGCAGCACCACCAACCGGGCGCGGCTGTCACTCCGACCGAGCATCGCTCAGCGCGGCGGCACGCGCAGCCGGGCGCCCAGCGGATCGAGTCCCTGCTGCTGGCCTCGTTCGATGACCAGCGGCTCGGCGCCCCAGCGCAGCATCGTCGTCTCCAGCGTCTGGACCTGGCGCGCGAGGTCGTCGCGCTCGCGCAGCAACTGCCCGATCTGGTAATTGGTCGCCGCCAGGTGGATCGTCTGGGCCAGGTAGATGAGGCCCAGCATCAGCGTCAGCAGCACGCCGGCGAGCAGCATGCCCACCGGATGCGGCCGCGTGCGAGCACGGCTCGGCGACGAGATGCGGCGGCGGCCACCGCGCGCGGCGCCCGGGTAGCGCAGCGCGGGGGCGGCCTGCGCCCGTCCGACGTAGGCGGTCATGCGGCGGCGTCCCCGTTGCGCCGGCGCTGACCGTCGTACGGGCGGTGACGCGCGTGCCGGTCGCGCTGCCATGCGTCTCGCGTGAATCCGTACCACTCCTCACGCGCGCGCTGGTCCGGCTCCAGCTGGTCCCGCTCGAGCTGGTCCGGCTCGGTCGAGGCCGGCCGGCGCTGGCGAAGCTCGTGCTGGCGGCGCCCGTACGCTCGCCGCCGGCGGGCGCTGTGGCGGCGGCTCATGCGACCAGCCTCCGCGCCGCCCGCAGGCGCGCGCTGCGCGAGCGCGGGTTGGCGGCGACCTCTTCGGCGGTCGGCCGTTGAGGCTGCGCGCCGACCGGCGCCAGGCGCGGCGAGCGGCCGCAGACGCAGGCCGGCAGCTCGGGCGGGCAGACGCAGCCGCGCCGCTCGGCGGCGATGAAGCGCTTGACGATGCGGTCCTCGAGGGAGTGGTAGGAGATGACTGCCAGGCGGCCGTCGGGCCCCAGCAACTCGACGGCCGCCTGCAGCGCACGGAGGAGGGTTTCCAGTTCCCTGTTGACGTAGATGCGCAGCGCCTGGAAGACGCGCGTGGCGGGGTGGATCCGGCTGCGGCCCGTGCGCGGCCGCGGGACGACCCGCTCGACGAGCTCGGCCAGCTGCGTGCCCGTCTCGACCGGCTGCTGCCGCCGGCGGGCAACGATCTCGCGCGCGATGCGCCGCGCGTGGCGCTCCTCCCCGTAGCGCCACAAAATGTCGGCCAGCTCGCGCTCCGACGCTTCGGCCAGGACCTGCGCCGCCGGCACACCGCGGCCGGTGTCGAAGCGCATGTCGAGCCGCCCCTCGGCGCGGAAGCTGAAGCCGCGCTCGGCGTCGGCCAGCTGGTACGAGCTGAGCCCGAGGTCGAAGAGGATCCCGTCGGCGAGGGTGAAGCCGGCGTCGGCCGCGACGTCGGCCAGCTCCTCGAAGTTGGCCTGGCGGAGCGTGACCCGATCGCCGCACCTGGCAAGGCGCCGCCGCGTTCTGGCGATGGCCGCCCGATCAGCGTCGATCCCGAGCAGGCGGCCATCAGGCGAGCTGGCCTCGAGGATCCGCTGGGCGTGCCCACCGCCGCCGACGGTTGCATCTATATGGAAGCTGCCGGGAGCGGGCGAGAGAGCCTCCATGACTTCCTCCACCATCACGGGCAGGTGCCCTTCTTCCACGTCAATCACCGCCTGGCTGCGGGCCCAACGGGTCCCCGAGGCGCATTTGGTCGCTAGATGCCGAGACCTTCGAGGTGCCTGGCGAGCACATCGGGCGACTGCATGTCGGCGCTGTAGCCGACCCACCGGTCGGGATTCCACAGCTCGATGTGATCGCGGGCACCGACGACGACGGCCTCCCCTTCCAGGCTTGCGAACTCGCGCAGGCCGGCCGGCACGACGGCTCGGCCCTGGCGATCGAGCTCGACCTCGAACGCCCCCGAGAAGACGAAGCGCGAGAAGGTGCGGGCACCAGCGTCTGAGACGGGCAGGCGGGCGACTCGCTCGGCCAGCTCGTCCCATGCGTTGCGGGGAAAGATGGCCAGGCAGCCGTCGATCCAGCGGCTCACGAACGCGCCTCCCTCGAGCTCGGCGCGAAAGCGGGCCGGGACGGCGATGCGTCCCTTGCCGTCGATCGCGTGTCGGTACTCGCCGGTGAACACGCCCCTACCTCTGGCTGTCGTGCGGTGCCTGGCAATGCCGGGGAGTCGCGGTCAGACCCGCCACCCGGAGTTGCTCGCGCGTTCCGGATGCCGGGGTGCTTCACCTCTTCTCCCCACTATGCGCCACTTTACGCCACTTGGCCGCCAATCATAGCCCGATCCGAGCCCACGTCAACCCCAAATGCGTGTTTCGCCACCACGACGGGTTTTCGCCGCCACGACGGCTGCGGTCGGGCGCCCATCCCCCGGCGCCTTCCAGCCCCATTAGTGAGACCGACGCGGCCAGGTTGGATCCACCAACTGCGCTGGACGCGACGACCGGTCAGATGAGGATCTCCTCCATCTCGCGTCGAGACTTCCAGGGCCACTGGGAGACGGGCCCTATGGGCGACCATCGCGGCGGCCTTCTGGTCGGATTCACCAATGCCACTGAAGTCGCGACGTGTCGCGGCATCCCATGGTCGGTTTCGCCAGCGCCACTCGAATCACACCATCGTCCAGCGGACGCCCGGTCGTTGATGCCAGACCCGCTGAAACTCCTAGCGCCAGGAACCGACCCCCGACTGCCGAGACCCAGCCACCCCGTCACGCCGTGTCGTGCCAGCGACGCCGCAGTCCTTGCCTGGCGCGCAACCAACCACCCTGCGTGCGGCCGGCAGCCGGCCTCCCGCGGCGAGACCTTTCATCTGGCGCAACGAACCGCCGCCTCCTTGCACGGAGCGCAACGATCGACCGCCGACACCGCGCCGCCGACCGTCGACACCGCGCCCTGCGCCGCTCTGCCGGTCGTTGCTTGCGCCCGGTGCAACGGGCCGGTGATCTGGTGCAGCATGTGCAAGAGATCGCCGCCCGGGCGCGCCCACGGTTGCGCACGGACACCACGCGCGCATACATCACCGCCGAGACGCGCCTCGCACGCGAATGCCGGCCGGACACGCGATTCGGCCCAACCGGCGATCATGTGGCCATGCGACGTGAACCCAAGCACAAGGTCTCACGCCGGTTCGGCGTGGATATCTACGGCACCGGCGGTCGGTCGCTCCAGCGGCGGCTCGAGCGCCGGCCGGGGGCGCGAGCGGGCGCCCGGCCGCGCCGCCGCAGCGAGTACGGCACTCAGCTGCAGGAGAAACAGAAGGCGAAGGCGTTCTACGGCGTGGCCGAGGGCCAGTTCCGGCGCTACTTCGGGGAGGCGGAGCAGCGTGCCGGCAACACCGGCGAGAACCTCCTGTCGCTGCTCGAGCGCCGGCTCGACAACGTCGTCTACCGCATGGGCGTCGCGCGCACGCGCCCGATGGCCCGCCAGCTCGTCTCGCACGGCCACGTCGAGGTCGACGGCGAGCGCGTGACGATCCCCTCCTTCCGCGTCGACGAGGGCCAGACGATCAGCCTCAGCGCCGACGCGCGCAAGATCCCGGTCGTGATCGAGGAGAGCGAGGCCGGCCGGCCGCTGCCCGCCTGGCTCGAGCGCGGCCCCGACAAATTCGAGGCCAAGGTGACCCGCCTGCCGCAGCGCGACGACGTCGAGCTGCCCATCGACGAGCGCCTGATCATCTCGTTCTACGCCCGCTGACCGAGGGCGTCGGACGTCTGTCCGAGACCGTCGGCGGGCTGCCCCCGTCCGGTCAGAGCCCGGCGCCCAGGCGCCGCGGGCCTGTTGAGCGAAGACCGCTAACCGGCGTCCGATGAGTCGGTGGTCACCCGCCGACTGGTACTGGTGGGCGCCTTGCCAGCGCAGCAGGGCCTGTCTAGCGTGCGCGACCTGAGGGGTGGAGAGAGCGCGGCCGCGCGCTCGGAAGGGGCAGCACGAGCGATATGGCACTGCTGGAACGGTTCATCACGCCGAGCGAGGTGCAGATCGGCGTTGCGCCGACGCACATCCGGCGCTGCACGTTCCGCCGCATCACCGCCGTGCCGCGCAAGCGCAGCCTGCCCATCTACGACGTCGCCTGCCTCTACCCCGATCGCGAGACGCCGATCCCGCTGGGCGACCTCGAGACGGCGAAGTCGATCTGCGACAGCTGCCAGGCAGAGGGCGTCTTCAGGCCCGACTCCGACTGACGGACCACGCCCCCCTCCGACTGGCGGTCGACCGACCACCCGCCTAGCGCGCCAAGCACGCCCATCACGCCAGGGCACGCAAAAGCCAGCGGGGCGACCTGTAAGCCGAGTTCTGTCCCGCGGCCGAAGCCGCGGGGACGGTCATCCATCTGGGACGGCAGTTACCCGCCGTCTCTAGCGGCCGACCCGAGAGCGGAGCGACGCACTCCCGTCGGAACCGGAGCCCCGAACAGCTCTCCTATTTGGCCTTGCTCCAGGTAGAGTTTGCCGCGTTTCACCCGGCCCGACCGGTCACCCGATCTGCCGGCTCGTCTCTGTGGCACTGGTCCTCGCCTTTCGGCGGACGGGCGTTACCCGCTACCCTGCGTCGCGGAGCTCGGACTTTCCTCGTGCCGATCGCGGGTTTCCCCGATGAGGCACGCGACCGTCCGGTCGCCTCGCTGGCACCCCCGATTCTACCGCCCGGCGGCCGTCCTGAACAGCCCCAATCGGAACGTTTGTTCGACTAGCCTTCCGCGCGGGCAGCCGCGGCCGGGTCGTCGAGGGCGAGATTGGCCAGCGCGTCGGCGGCGGTGTTGGAGGCGCGCGGCTCGTGGCGGGCACGCCAGCGCTCGAAGCCGGCGAGCAGCTCCTGCGCCCGGGCGTGGAGCGCGCGCAGGCCGGCGTTGCGCACCTTCCAGCGGCCGGCCAGCTGCTCGACGACGAGCTGCGAGTCGAGGACCAGCTCGACTTCCCGTGCGCCGAGCCGGCGGGCCGCCTCGAGGGCGAGAACGACGGCGGTGTACTCGGCGAAGTTGTTCGTCTGGATGCCGAGCGGACGGGCCACGACGGCGAGGGGCGGGGCGCCGGGCGAATAGGCGTCCGGGCGCGAGGCGTCTATGAGTACGGCGCCGGCGGCCGCCGGGCCGGGATTGCCGCGGGCGGCTCCGTCGGCCCTGATCAGGATCCGGGGTGTGCCCGCCACAGTGCGCCAGGCCGGGTTCAGACGCGCCGCTCGACGATCGCGCCCGACACCTCCAGGATGGCCCTGGTGATGTTGATCCCGCGCGGGCAGGCGTCGGTGCAGTTGAAGATCGTGCGGCAGCGCCAGACGCCGTCCTCGTCGGCGAGGATCTCCAGCCGCTCGTCGGCGCCGTGGTCGCGCGAGTCGAAGACGAAGCGGTGGGCGTTCACGATGGCGGCCGGGCCGACGTACTCGGGCTTGGCCCAGAACGACGGGCACGAGCTGGTGCAGGCGGCGCACAGGATGCACTTGGTCGTGTCGTCGTAGATCGCGCGATCGGCCTGCGACTGGCGGCGCTCGCCGTCGGCCGGCGGCGGCTCGTCGGTGATCAGGAAGGGCAGGACGCTGCGGTACTTGGCGAAGAAGTCCTCCATGTCGACGACGAGGTCCTTGACCACCTTCATGCCGGGTAGCGGGGCGACAGACACCTTGCGCCCGAGCTGATCGACGCGGATCTTGCACGCCAGGCGGTTGCGGCCGTTGATCAGCATCGCGTCCGAGCCGCAGATGCCGTGCGCGCACGAACGGCGGAAGGTGAGGGTGCCGTCGAGCTCGTACTTGACGGTGTGGAGCAGGTCGAGGACGCGGTCCATCGGTCCCGCCTCGACGTTGTAGCGCTCCCAGTGCGGCTTCGTGTCGCGCTCCGGGTCGAAGCGCAGGATGCGCAGGTCTACTTGCATCAGTCTCCCTGGCTGATGGGCGCCGGGGCCGGCTGGAGTCGAGCGGCCTGCGCCTGAGGGGATGGTACCGCTATCGGGCCGGTGGCCGGATCGGCCATCGGGGGAGGCCATCGCGTGCAGGAGTCTCAGGCGCTCGAATCCGCTTGAGGTGACCGCCTGCCCGCCGATCTGACCGCTTCGCGCCGGCTAGTCGGCGCTCAGGTGCGCGACACTCCGCACCAATGCGCGACATTCCGCATCAAACGGATTCCGGTGGCCGTAGGGACGGTCCCCCAGGCGGCCGCCGGCGCCACACCTCCATTTCGCCGACGACCTGTTCACTTCAACGGAGAGTTGACGCCGTCCGCCCTTCGCCGACCGGGATCGTTCCTGTCGGGCGGCAGAGTCGCCGGCATCGTCGGCGGCGCCCACGATGCGCGCCGCCCGGCCGGGCCCCGACACGCCCCTTCCGCAGCTGGGTCAGTACGTCCGCGGCTTCGGCTCGAACTTCGTGATGGTCACCGGCTTGTAGCGGATGTCGGGGCCGCCCTCGGCGCGGTAGGCCAGCGAGTGGCGCAGCCAAGTCGTGTCGTCGCGCTCGGGAAAATCCTCGCGGAAGTGCCCGCCACGGCTCTCCTCGCGGGCAAGTGCGGCCGCCACCGTCGCTTCGGCGCAGTCGAGCAGGTAGCCGAGCTCACGCGCCTCGAGCAGGTCGGTGTTGAAGACGCGGCCGCGGTCCTGGACGCGGACGCTGCGGTAGCGCGACTGCAGCTCGCGCAGCTTGTGCGTCATCGCGACCAGCCCATCGCGAGTGCGGAAGACGCCGGCGAGGTCCATCATGCATTGGGTCAGCTCGGCGCGGATGCGCTGCTGGCTCTCGCCCTTCGCCTGGCTGCGCATCGACTCGAGCTCGGCCAGCACCGGCGCGTGGGCTGCCGGCGAGACTTCGGGCAGGCCGCCGCCCGCAACGTCGGCCGCCATCGACCGTCCCGCCCGCCGGCCGAAGACGAGGATGTCGATGAGCGAGTTGGTGCCCAGCCGGTTCGCCCCGTGGACGCTGACGCAGGCGCATTCGCCGGCGGCATACAGCCCGGGCAGCACGGTGCCCGCGTCGTCGACGACGACGCGCGCCTCCAGATTCGTCGGCACGCCACCCATCGCGTAGTGGGCGGTCGGCGTGACCGGCACCGGCTGGGTCAGCGGCTCGATGCCCTGGTAGACGCGCGAGAACTCGGTGATGTCGGGCAGCTTGGTCTCGATCACCGCCCGGTCGAGGTGGGTCAGATCGAGGTGCAGGTAGTCGGCGCCGCCGATGCCCCTCCCCTCGCGCACCTCGAGGTACATCGCGCGGCTGATGACGTCGCGCGGCGCCAGCTCCATCAGGTTCGGCGCGTAGCGCTCCATGAAACGCTCGCCGGGGTCGTTGCGCAGGTAGCCGCCCTCGCCGCGCGCCGCCTCACTCAGCAGGATGCCGATGCCGACGATCCCCGTCGGGTGGAACTGGTAGAACTCCATGTCCTCGATCGGCACTCCCCGCCGATAGGCGAGCGCGACGCCGTCGCCGGTCAGCGCGTGGGCGTTGGAGGTGATCCTGTACATCCGCCCGAAGCCGCCCGTCGCCAGCAGGACGGCAGCAGAGCGGAAGACGTGCAGCTCGCCGTCGGCGATGCGGTAGCCGACCACACCGCGCGTCAAGCCGTCCTCGATCAAAAGGTCGACGACGTGGTACTCGTCGAAGAACTCGACGCCGTGCTTGATGCACTGCTGGTAGAGCGTCTGCAGGATCATGTGGCCGGTGCGGTCAGCGGCGAAGCAGGCACGCCGTACGGGCGCCTCGCCGTAGTTGCGCGTGTGGCCGCCGAAGCGGCGCTGGTCGATCTTGCCCTCGGGCGTGCGGTTGAAGGGCAGGCCCATGTGCTCGAGCTCGATGACCGTCTCGATCGCCTCGCGTGCCAGGACCTCGGCCGCGTCCTGGTCGACGAGGTAGTCGCCGCCCTTGACGGTGTCGTACATGTGCCACTCCCAGTGGTCCTCCTCGAGATTGCCTAGCGCGGCGCAGATGCCGCCCTGCGCGGCGCCGGTGTGGGAGCGGGTGGGATAGAGCTTTGACAGGACGGCCGTCCTGACGCCGGCACGGGCGAGCTCGAGGGCGGCCCACAGCCCGGCGCCGCCGGCGCCGACTATCACGGCCGGATAGTCGTGCACGGGCACTGCCGTCCGGCCGGCTCTCGGCATGGCCGCGCTCACCGTACGGCGGCCGGAGTGCCCGCGCTCACCGGGCGGCCGCGCCCTCCGCGGGCAACGGCGCGGCGAAGATGACCTGCGTGCCGATGATCAGCAGGAACACGCCCAGCGCGTAGAGGAACCACAGGATGCCGGTGCGCAGCCGCGGCCGGTGGAAGTAGTCCATCACCACCGTCCGCATGCCGAGCCAGCCGTGGAACAGGACCGTCATCAGCATCAGCCAGGTGTAGCCGCGCCAGAAGAGCTGGTTCCAGCGCTCGGTGATGATGAACTCGGCGGTCTGCTCGGCCGGGTCCCAGATGAAGTGGTAGATGCTGAAGTGGGCCAGCGCCAGCACGAACAGCATCACGCCGGTGACGCGCATCAGGTACCAGACCACCGTCTCGCGGCGGCTGCCGACCGGCTTGGGGCGGGCGCGGGAATAGGCCGACAGCTCCATCAGATCCAGCCCAGGCCCTGCAGGATCTCGAGCCACACCGGGCGCATGATGATCAGCGCGCCGGGCACGCCGACGACGATGAAGACGACCCACGTGCCCCACCACAGTGCGCGGTGGTAGACCGTCATCGACGGCCACAGGTCGAGGATGATGATGCGCAGCCCGTTCAGCGCGTGGTACAGCAGCGCCGCGCCGAGGATGACCTCCAGCAGCCGCCCGGGCAGGCTGGCGTAGAAGGCGAGCACCTCGTCGTACAGCTCGGGATCGCCGCCGACCAGGTAGATGTCGATGACGTGCAGGACGATGAAGGCGAAGATGCCGATGCCGCTGATGCGGTGGAAGGCCCACGCCAGCATGCCCTCCCGGCCGCGGTAGCGCAGCAGCGTGGGCACCCTCAGCAGCACGGCGTTCCTCGGCTGCTCGTCAACCAGCCGCCGGCACGGCGGCGACGCGCTCGGCGACGGCCTGCGCGAAGGCGCGCGTGCCGGCCGACCCACCGAGGTCGCGCGGCACCGTCCGGCCCTCGCCGATGACCTCGCGCACGGCGCCCTCGACACGCTCGGCGGCGGCCGTCTCGCCCAGATGGCGCAGCATCAGCGCGGCCGACAGGATCAGCGCCGTCGGGTTGGCCACGTCCTGGCCGGCGTACTTCGGCGCCGAGCCGTGGACCGGCTCGAAGACGGCGGCGGCGGTGCCGATGTTGGCGCCCGGCGCGACGCCCAGCCCGCCGACCAGCCCGGCGGCCAGGTCGCTGACGATGTCGCCGTAGAGGTTGGGCAAGACCAGCACGTCGTACAGCTCCGGCTTCTGGACGAGCTGCATACACGTGTTGTCGACGATACGGTCCTCGAACTCGACG
>CAYRMQ010000063.1:0-17265 GCA_964425305.1 uncultured Anaerolineaceae bacterium
GCTCGCGCGCCTTCGCCCGGCTGATCACCGCCGGCGACTACGAGCAGGCGGTCGATGTCGCGCGCCAGCAGGTCGACAACGGCGCCCAGATGATCGACATCAACATGGACGAGGCGATGCTCGACTCGGAAGCGGCGATCGCCCGCTTCCTGGACCTGCTCGCCGCCGAGCCGGACATCTCGAAGGTTCCCTTCGTCATCGATTCCTCGCGCTGGTCGGTCATCGAGGAAGGACTCAAGCACGTCCAGGGCCGGCCCGTCGTCAACTCGCTCAGCCTGAAGGAGGGCGAGGAAGAGTTCCTGCGCCAGGCGCGCCTGGCTCGGCGTTACGGCGCAGCGGCCATCGTGATGGCCTTCGACGAGCAGGGCCAGGCCGACACCGTTGAGCGCAAGCTGGCGATCGCCCACCGCGCCTACCGGCTGTTGACCGAGCAGGCCGGCTTCGACGCCCACGACGTCATCCTGGACCCGAACATCTTCGCCGTCGGCACGGGCATCGAGGAGCACGCCGACTACGGTGTCGCCTACATCGAGGCGACGCGCCGGATCAAGGCCGAGTTGCCCGGCGCGCTGGTCAGCGGTGGCGTCTCCAACCTCTCGTTCTCGTTCCGCGGCAACGACGCGGTGCGCGAGGCGATCCATGCCGTCTTCCTCTACCACGCCATCGCCGCCGGCATGGACATGGGCATCGTCAACGCCGGCGCGCTGCCGGTCTACGAGCAGATCGAGCCCGAGCTGCGCGAGCGGGCCGAGCACCTCGTGCTCAACCGCCGCCCCGATGCCACCGAGCGCATGCTCGAGCTGGCCGAGAAGCTCGCGCCGGCGGGACGCCAGGCGGCCGGGCGGGACCTTTCTTGGCGCCAGGCGCCGGTCGAGGAGCGCCTGCGTCACGCGCTCGTCGAGGGCATCAGCGACTGGATCGTCGAGGACACCGAGGAGGCGCGCCGGCACGCCGCCCGCCCGCTGGACGTCATCGAGGGTCCGCTGATGGCGGGGATGGACGTCGTCGGCGACCTCTTCGCCAGCGGTCGGATGTTCCTGCCGCAGGTGGTCAAGAGCGCGCGCGTGATGAAGCAGGCTGTCGGCCACCTCGTGCCCTACATCGAGGCCGAGAAGGAGAGGCTCGCGGCGGCCGAGGCGGGTGGTGCCGGCCAGGCGGGCAACGGGCGCAACTCGGCCGGCCGGGTGGTGATGGCCACCGTCAAGGGCGACGTCCACGACATCGGCAAGAACATCGTCGGCGTCGTGCTCGGCTGCAACGGCTACGAGGTCATCGACCTCGGCGTGATGGTGCCCTGGCCGCAGATCCTCGAGACCGCGCGGCGCGAGAACGCCGACATCATCGGCCTGTCTGGCCTGATCACGCCGTCGCTGGAGGAGATGCGCATCGTGGCGCAGGAGATGGAGCGCGAGGGGCTGGCGCTGCCGCTGCTGATCGGCGGCGCGACCACGTCGCGTGCCCACACCGCCGTTCGCCTCGACCCGGCGTACAGCGGCCCGGTCGTCCACGTGCCCGACGCCTCGCGCGCCGTCGGCGTCGCGCGGGCGCTGCTCGACGAGAAGGCGCGCGACGAGTTCGTGGCGCGCACGCGCGAGCAGTACGAGGAGCTGCGCCGGCAGCACGCCGAGCGCGACGAGGGCGTGCGACGGCTGACGCTGGAGGAGGCGCGCGCCAACCGGCTGCGCCTGGAGTGGCCGGCGCCGGCGCCGCGGCCGTCCTTCGTCGGGCCGCGTTCAGTCGCGCCGGACGTGGCGGACCTGATCGGCTACATCGACTGGTCGCCGTTCTTCAGCGCGTGGGAGATCGCCGGCCGCTACCCGCAGGTGCTCGACGACGAGCGGCTGGGCAAGGCGGCGCGCGGCCTCTTCGACGACGCCCAACGGCTACTCGAGCGGA
This sequence comes from uncultured Anaerolineaceae bacterium, assembly GCA_964425305.1. GTDB lineage: Bacteria > Chloroflexota > Limnocylindria > Limnocylindrales > CSP1-4 > JALYGJ01. The sequence goes on from CAYRMQ010000063.1 coordinate 1,897, forward strand.
TCGTGGGCGAGCGCCTGCTCGAGCCGCGCGGGGCCGTCGGCTTCTGGCCGGCAGCGTCGACGCCCGACGACGACATCGTCCTCTACACCGACGACTCGCGGACGGCCGAGCTGACGCGCCTGCACACCCTGCGCCAGCAGATGGCCAAGCCCGACAGCCGGCCGAACGTCGCGCTCGCCGACTACGTCGCCCCCGCCGACGCCGAGGTCGCCGACTACGTCGGCGCTTTCGCCGTCAGCACCGGCGGCGGGCTGGAGGCCGCCCGGGCATCGTTCTCGGCGGCGGACGACGACTACTCGGCGATCCTGCTGACCTCGCTCGCGGACCGGCTGGCGGAGGCCTTCGCCGAGTGGCTGCACGAGCGCGTGCGGCGCGAGCTGTGGGGCTACGCGGCGGACGAGCGGCTGGACAACAAGGCGTTGATCGCCGAGAGGTACCAGGGCATCCGGCCGGCGCCGGGCTACCCGGCCTGTCCCGACCACACCGAGAAGCGGACGATCTTCCGGCTGCTCGACGCCGAGCGCCAGGCCGGCATGCGCCTGACCGAATCGATGGCGATGGTGCCGGCCGCGTCTGTCAGCGGGCTGTACTTCTGGCATCCGCAGGCGCGCTACTTCGGGCTCGGGCGTATCGGGCGCGACCAGCTCGCCGACTACGCCCGCCGCAAGTCCTGGTCCCTCGCCGAAGCCGAGCGCTGGCTGGCGCTGAACCTGGCCCAGAACAAGGCGTGACCGAGGAGCACGTCGTGCCGGCACGCATCGTTCGCGGAACGCGGGGCGCCGTGGCGAGCCCACATTATCTGGCCAGCGAGGCGGGCATCGGCGTGCTGCGCGCCGGTGGAACGGCCGTCGACGCGGCGATCGCGACGAACGCCGCCCTCGCCGTCGTTTCGAGTTACATGTGCGGCCTGGGCGGCGACGCCTTCTGGCTGATCTGGGCCGGCGAGCTTGTCGTGGGGTTGAACGGAAGCGGCCGGTCGGCGCGCGGCGCGACGCTCGAGGCGGCGGCGGCGGGTCTCAGCGAGATGCCGATGCGCGGGCCGTGGACGGTGACCGTCCCCGGCGCCGTCCACTCGTGGGGAGAGGCGCACGCCCGCTTCGGGCGCCTGCCGTGGCGGACCCTGCTCGAGCCGGCGATCGAGCTCGCCGAGGGCTTCCCTGCGACACCCGGCTGGCGCGATGCGATCGAGCGCGCGGCGGGCGTCTTCGGCACGGACGGCGACTGGGCACGCACGTTCCGGCCGCTCGGCCGCGCCTGGCGCCCGAGTGAGATGGTGCGCCTGCCGAGCCTCGCGGCGACGCTCCGCCGCCTCGCCGGCGAGGGCGCCGCAGCCGCCTACACCGGCGCGCTGGCGACCCGCGCCGCCGACTACCTCGCCGCCGCCGGCTCGCCGCTGCGCCGCGAAGACTTCGCGGCTCACCGCTCGGACTGGACCGAGCCGATCTCAGTCACGTACCGCGGCGCCACCTCGATCAGCCACCGCCCGAACTCGTGCGGCCCCATCGCGCTCGAGCTCCTCGCCTTGCTGGAGCGCTTCCCTCCCCCGCCACGTGACGCCTTCGGGACGACCGGCGTCCGCGACGCGCGCTGGGTCCACGTCGGGCTGGAGGCGGCGCGCCGCGCGCTGGCCGACCGCGACGCGCTGATCACCGACGAGGAGCACATGTTCCGCGACGCGGTAGAGACGCTGCTCGCCCCCGACCGGCTCGACCGGCTGGCCTCGACGATCGACCCCGACCGGACCGGTCCTCCCGCCGACGCACCGCTGCCGGCCGGCGGCGGCACCGTCTTCCTGGCAACTGCCGATGCGGACGGCATGCTGGTCAGCCTGGTCGAATCGAACTACGCCGGCTTCGGGTCGGGCCTCGTCGACCCGCAGACGGGCATCTCGTACCAGAACCGCGGCGCCTTCTTCCGGCTCGATCCTGTCCATCCCAACGCCCTCGCGCCGGCCAAGCGGACAGTGCACACGCTCACGCCGGGCATGCTCCTGCGCGATGGTCGGCCGTGGATCGCGCACGGCCAGATGGGCGGCGAGATCCAGCCGCAGGTCTTTGCCCAGTTCGTGTCGGCCGTCGTCGACGGCGACCTCGACATCGCCGCCGCGCTGGCCGCGCCACGCTGGGCGGCGCTGATGCCCGGCCACCTCCAGCTGCCGTCGATCACCGCCCTCGAGTCGCGCTACGACGCCGAGGTGGTGGACGGCCTGCGCCGGCGTGGCCACGACGTCAGCCTGGCCGAGCCCTTCTCGTCGGCCATGGGCCATGCCCAAGCGGTCGAGCTCGTTGCCGACGCGGACGGGGCTCGAACGCTGGCCGCCGCGTCAGACCCTCGCTCGGAGGGCGCCGCCTTCGCCTGGTGAGTGGCGCCGCTGGAGCCCGGTCCAGCGGGTGGTAGCCCTACACCGCGGCGATATACTTCCGACAGGCCGGTCGCGCCGCGCTCACGACCTTCGCGACTGGCCCTTTCCCTTGCATGGAGATCCCATGAGCTCCAACGTCGCCCAGAGCTACCCCTACACGACCGAGACGGAGGCGGAGCGCGCCGCCGCAGTCGCGCGCTCCATCGAGCAGTTCGAGGGACTGGCCGAGAAGATCCAGAACGAGGCCGACCCGCTGCCCGATCCCGGCCCCGACGAGCCCGGCCGGCCGCACCGCTCATGGGTCTTCGTCTGCCCGCGCGACGACTTCCGCGGCCGCCTCCACGTGGCCGGCTACGCCAGGGAGCGCAAGGCGCTATTTACCGTCTGCGACACCTGCGGCAACACCTACCTGCGCTGAACCACCGGCTCCCGCCCCACGTCCAGCAACAGCGCCGCCAGTAGCGTCGTCCGCGGCACGATCGAATCGACCTCGAGGTACTCGCCGGGGGAGTGATCGAGCCCGCCAACCGGGCCCAGGCCGTCGAGTGTGGGCACGCCCAGGCCGGCCGTCGTGTTGGCGTCCGACGCCCCGCCCGTCGCGGCATCCTCCAGCTCGAAGCCCAGCCGGCGGGCGAGGCCGACCGCCCGCTCGACCAGCGCCGCCGTCGCGTCCGTCTTCTCCATCGGCCAGTGGCGCGCCCGCTCCTCGATCTCGCACGTAACGTCGGGCACCGTCGTGGCGGCGCAGATTCGGCGCAGCTCGGCCTCGGCCTGCTCCATCGCCGCCCGCGTCGAGCCGCGCAGGTCGACGAGCAGCTCGGCCGACTCGGCGACGACGTTCGGCCGCGTCCCGCCGGCGATGACGCCGACGTTGACCGTCACGCCCGGCCAGCGACCGTTGAGCGCGTGCAGGGCGACCGTCTTGTGCGCCGCCTCTAGCGTCGCGCTGCGGCCCTTCTCGGGCTCGACGCCGGCGTGGGCCGCACGACCGCGCAACCTGAAACGCAGATCGGCGACGCCCTTGCGCGCGCTGACGATGTCGCCGTTGGCGCGGGCGCACTCGAGGACGAAGGCCACGCCGGCCCGCTCCGCCTCGCGGACGATGACCGGCGTGCTGACCGGCGAGCCGATCTCCTCGTCCGGATTGGCCACGAACGTGAGCCGCGCGAAGGGCCAGTCGCCAAGCTGGCGCAGGGCGCGCAGGGCGTACAGCCCGGCCAGCAGGCCGCTCTTCATGTCGGTCACGCCGGGGCCGTGGGCACGGCCATCGCGGATGCTGAACGGCCGGTCGGCCGCGGTGCCCTCGGGAAAGACGGTGTCGAGGTGGCCGATGAGCAGGACGGCCGGCAGATCCGACCGCCCGCCGGCCAGCATGCCGACGACTGTGTCGCCCAGCTCGGCGTTTGGCTCGACCTGGACGTCGGCGCCAAGGTCGCGCAGCCGATCGGCGAACCAGCTGCCGACCTCGTCGACGCCGGCCTTTGTGTAGCTGCCGCAGTCGACGTTGACCAGCCGCTCGAGGTCGCGCAGGAAGTCGCTCTCCGCCGCCTCGACGGCGCGGCGCAGGCGGTCGAGCTCTGAGTCGGTCGGCATCGCGGCCTAGAATCGCACGGACATGCCGATCGTTGCCGCCGCTCCGCGCAATTCGGCCGCGCTCGTTCGCGAGGCGCGCGTCGGGCAGGTGCTGCCCGCCCGCGTGCTGGGCAGCCGCGGCTCCCGTCGTCTCGAGGCCGTCGCCGTCATCGTCCCCGGCGCCGGCGACCTCGGCGACTACCTTGCCTCGCTCGACCTGCGCCACGCCGACTTCGCCGCCTGGGACGGCCTGGTCAACGTCCTCGCGCCCGACGGTCAGGCCGACCACCGGCTGGCGATCGTCGACCGCTACGGCCAGGTCTACCAGGTCGCCGACGCGCGCGAAGCATCCGGCCTGCCCTCGGCCGCCGACCTCGAGGAGTGGTTCCGGTTCCTGGCGACGGCCTGCCCCGAGTGCGGCGTCCTCGACGACCCGACCGACCGCGACTGGGTTCCCTGAGCGGCGGCGCTCCATATACTCGCGCCACCGTGCGCCTCGTGGAAATCCGGCTGCTCGACGGCCCCAACGTCTACCGCCTCGAGCCGGCTGTCAAGATCGAGGTGACCACCGGGCGGCGGCGGACGTGGTACGGGCAGCGGATGCCTGGCCGTCACGCCGTCGTCCGGCTCGGCGCGTCCGTCTCAACCAGTAAGGCGCCGCGGCCGGTGGCCGAGCTGGCCGGCTGGGTGCGCCGGCTCCATGCCCACGCTCTGAACCGGCGCGTGCCGGTCACGATCCACCGCACAAGCGAGCCCGGCCACTGGGTCGTGGCCTTCCCTTGGTCAGAGGCTGACCGCGCCGAGACGATCGCCCGCGCCGCCCTGCGCCTGGCCGAAGGTCCAACGGACGCCACGCTCCGCCGCGCCGTGCGCCGCATCGCCGAGGCCGGCGGCCGCCCACCGGAATGGATCACGGACGAGCAACGGCGCATGCCGGTCGTCAGCATCAGCGGCACCAACGGCAAGAGCACGACGACCCGGATGATCAGCCACATCCTGCGCGATGCCGGCCGGAGGGTCGGCACGACGACGTCTGACGGCGTGCTCATCGACGGCGCGCTCGTCGAGGAGGGCGACCTGACCGGTCCGCTGGGCGCCCAGCGCGTCCTGGGTGACCAGGGCGTCGAGGTGGCGGTGCTCGAGACGGCCCGCGGCGGGATCGTCCTGCGCGGCGTCGGCTACCAGTCGAACGACGCCGCCGTCCTGACCAACGTCTCGTCGGACCACCTCGACCTGCACGGCCTGCACACCCTGCCCGAGCTGGCCGAGGTCAAGTCGGTCATCGCCCGCATCACCCGTCCCGAGGGCACGGTCGTGCTCAACGCCGACGATCCGCTGGTGGCCGACGTGGGGCGGAGGGCGAAGGCGAAGGTCTGCTACTTCAGCCTGCGGCCGGGCAGCCGGCGGGTGCGTGCGCACCTCCAACGCGGCGGTCGGGCGTTGATCCTCGACGACGGCTGGCTGGTGGCCGTCGACGCCGGAGGGGCGGATCGTCGGCCTATCGTGCCCGTCGCCGACGTGCCGGCGGCGCTCGGCGGGGTGGCGCGCCATAACGTCGCCAACGCGCTGGCCGCCGCCGGCGCGGCGCTGGCGCTGGGAGCCACCGCCGAGCAGGTCGCCGCCGGCCTGCGCACGTTCCGCGCGACGGCCGAGTTCATGCCCGGCCGGCTCAACCTCCATCGCTCGGGGCGGCGGCTGGTGATCATCGACTTCGCCCACAACGAGGCCGGCGTCGCGGCGCTGCTCGAGATGGCCGAGGCGATCGTCGGGCCGCGCGGCCGGCGCGCCGGGACGATCAGCGCGGTCATCGGCACGGCCGGCGATCGGCCCGACGATTCGCTGCGCGGCATCGCGCGCATCGCGGCAGAGCGCGCCGACGAGGTGGCGATCAAGGAGACGCTCAAGTACCTCCGTGGCCGGTCACGCCAAGGCGTCATCGGCGAGTTCCGCGCCGGCCTGCGCCAGGGTGGCCTGCGCGCGCCGGCGAGCGTGCCGGTCTACGAGGACGAACCGAGCGCCACCCGTGGCGAGCTGACCGGCGAGGGGCGCCTGGCCGCCGCCGACGACGGCACGCCGCGCGTCCTGCTGCTGATGTGCCACGAGAACCGGCCGGCAGTGGAGCGCGAGCTGGCTGCTCTCGGTTTCACGCCGCTCGACGACCCGTCGGAGCTCGCCGAACTGGCCGAGGCTCGCGCCTAACCCTCCTCGACGGCGAACTCGCCAGGCGCACCGATGGCCACGCCCCGCCGCCCGGCACGGCCGGCGGCCATCACCTCGCGGTAGACGGCAGGCGCCTCATCGACGCACATCATCACCAGGTCGCCCTGGCGCGCCTCGCTGATCGCCAGCCGCGCCGCTTCGATTTCCTCCAGCACCGCCTCCGCCTGGCGGCAGCGCGCGCCTTCGGCCTGCGCCTGCTCGATGCCAGCCAGCACGTGAGCGGCCGTCTCGCCAGGCTTTCGCCCGCGCAGGTTCTTGTCCTCGCGGACGATGATCCGGTCGAAGGCGAAGGCGGCCAGCCGGCCGTACTCGCGCATGTCCTCGTCGCGGCGGTCGCCCGGTATGCCGATGATCCCGATCGCCCGCCCGGCGCCATCCTGCCCGTTGCCGCCGGCGGCGCCATTGCGCGCCCGCCCGCGCCGCCGCTTCTCGTCGGCCGACGGGCACATGACCAGCCCGACGAACTCGGCCAGCCGGCGCATGCCGTCGACGTTGTGGCAGTAGTCGAGGATGACCTTGAAGCCGGCCACCTCCAGCTCGTTGAGCCGGCCGGGGGCCTGGAAGAAGGACGTCGTGAACGTGCGCAGGCCCTGGCGGATGTCGTGCAGGTGCGCCCCCGCCGCCCAGGCGGCGGCGGCAGCGGCCAGGGCGTTGGCCACGTTCATCCGCGCTCGCCCGCCGAACGTCGCCGGGATGAGGTGCGTGTACAGCAGCGGCATCGTCCGGCTGCCGTGGCGCAGCACCACCAACTCGCCGTCGTCGGTCTGCTCGAGGACCATCGCCGCACCGCCGCGGCCGGTGTGGCCGTCGACGCGGTCGTAACCCTCCTCGCCCTTGTTCGTGGCCATCGAGAAGTAGACCACCTGGCCGCGGCACAGCCGGGCCATCCGCGCGACGAGCTCGTCGTCTGCGTTGAGCACGGCCGAGCCGGCGCGCGGCACGGCCTCGACCACGACGGCCTTGACGCGTGCCAGCTGGGGCAGCGTGTCGATGCCGTGCAGCCCGAGGTGGTCACCGGTGACGTTCGTCACGACGGCCACGTCGTTGCGGTCATAGCCGAGGCCCTCGCGCAGGATGCCGCCGCGGGCGACCTCGAAGACGGCTGTGTCAACCGACGGATTCTGCAGCACCATCTGCGCCGAGCGCGGGCCCGACATGTCGCCGCGGCGGATGAGCCGGCCGTCGATGACGATGCCGTCGGTCGTCGTCATGCCCACCCGCCGGCCCATCAGCTTGAGCATGTGGGCGATCATCCGCACCGTCGTCGTCTTGCCGTTGGTGCCGGTCACCGACACGATCGGAATGCGCGCGTTGCTGCCCACAGGGAAGAGCAGGTCGATGACCGGCCGGGCGACGTACTGCGGCTCGCCGATCGTCGGGTTGGTGTGCATCCGAAAGCCGGGCGCGGCGTTGACCTCGACGATCGCGCCGCCCTGCTCGCGCACCGGTACGGCGATGTCGGGCACGATGAAGTCGATGCCGGCCACGTCGAGGCCGACGATGCGCGCCGCGGTCTCGGCGATCTCGATGTTCTCCGGATGGGCCTCCAGGGTGCGGTCGATCGACGTCCCGCCGGTCGACATGTTGCCGGTCAGCGCCAGCTGCACGCGGGCCCCGCGCGGCGGCACGTCGTCCATCGCCAGGCCCTGCTCGCGCACCAGCTCCTCGGCCGCCTCGTCGACGCGGATGCGGGTGAGCACCCTCTCGTGGCCGATGCCGCGCCGCGCGTCGGCGTTCTCGATCTCGACCAGCTCGCGGACCGTGTGCTCGCCGTCGCCGACAACGCCGGCCGGCACTCTCTCGGCGACCGCTGCCAGCCGGCCACCGATGACCAGCACGCGGTAGTCGTTGCCATCGACGTACGTCTCGACGACGACGTCGCCGCCACGGCTCTGGCCGCGCGCGTGGGCGTACGCGCGGCGGACCTCCTCTTCGCTGCGCAGGTTGAGGCTGACGCCGCGGCCGTGGTTGCCGTCGAGCGGCTTGACCACGACCGGGTAACCCAGCCGCACGGCGGCCTCGACGGCGGCGTTCTCGTCGCCGACCGTTTGTGAGCGCGGCACGGGCAGCCCGGCCGAGCTGAGCAGCTGGTTGGTGAGGCTCTTGTCCGACGCGATGTCGACGGCGATGGCCGGCGTGCGCGACGTCATCGTCGCGCGGATGCGCTGCTGGTGGACGCCCTGCCCCAGCTGGACGAGGCTGTGCCGGTCGAGCCTGATCCACGGGATGTCGCGCGAAACCGCCTCGTCGATGAGCGCCTGCGTCGACGGCCCGAAGGCCTGCCGCTCGGCCAGCCGGATCAGCCGCTCCATCTCCGATGCGAAGTCGAACGGCGCCGCGTCGGGATCGACGAGGTGGTTGACCAGCGCCACTGCGATGCGGCCGGCCTCTACGCCGACCCGCTCCTCGCGGTACTCGTAGATGACGTTGTAGCGGCCGTAGTCACCGGTAGAGCGAGTCTTGCCGATGTGCGCCTCGGTGCCGGCGCGGTCCTGAAGCTCGAGCGCGACGTGCTCGGCGACGTGGCCCAGCCACGTCCCGTCCTCCAGGCGCGTGACGAAGCCGCCGCGGCGGTTGAGCGAGCAGGCGTGGTCGTCGAGCCCGGGCAGCAGGCCGAGCAGCGCCTCGTTGAAGCCGGCGATCCGATTCGAAGGCCACTCTTCGAGCGGGCCGAGGTCGACCAGCATGCGGATGGCCGGCCCGCGCGCCCACACGTTGGGGCCGCGCAGCACGCGCGTCTCGATGATGCGCAGGGTGGGCTGCGGCCTGGCCGCCGGCTTCTTCTGGCGGACCGTCGTCCGCCTGGCGCTGGTCGCCTTACCGGTCGTCGGCCGTTCCCGGGTGTCGGTCAAGGCCGCCTCCTCATCGAGCGCGTCAGCTGGACGCGACGGAGCCGCCGCCGTCGAGGGCGCGCAGCAGCGGCGCCGGCTCGCGTTCGCGGCGCTGGAGATCGAAGCGGTAGCCGGCGGGCAGCGAGTGCAGGATGACGTTGCTGACCATCAGCGGCCGGTGCGCCTTGACCTCCCACGCGTCGGTCTCGCACGCGGAGCCGTCGATGATCGTCACGCTGCGCCGGCCGATGACCTCCATCACCAGGTCGGGGCCGACGACGCCGGCGGTGTCCTCGTCGATGCCCATGCCGAGCAGCGACGGGTTCTGGGCGATGATCGCCAGCAGCCGGCCGAGCCGGTTGCGCTGCTCGAAGTGCTGGTCGACGATGACGCCCGGCAGCAGGCCGAGGCCGGCGGCCATCTGGACCATGCGCTGTTTGGGCGTCGCGCCGCTGGCGCCGAAGGCGACCATGTGGCTGCTCATCGCCGACGCGCCGGCGCTCGTGCCGGCCACGACGGCACCCTCGCGGTGGCGCTTGACGACCGCCTGCGCGAGGGTCGTGCCGCCGATCGTCGACGACAGCCGCAGCTGGTTGCCGCCGGTCAGGAAGACGCCGCTGGAGTCGCGCACGATACGCGCCGCGCCGGCGTCGTTGGCCTGCGCCCGCGTCATGGCGTGGATCGGCTTGACGTCGCGCGCGCCGAGCTCGGTGAACACGCGACGGTACATCTCGCCGGCCAGCGGGCCGAGCGACGAGGCCGTGCTGATGACCGCGATGTGCGCGTCCGGCCCACCGGCAAGCGCCACGAAGCGGTTCAGGATGACCCGCTCGCGGACCTTGTCCTCCGCGCCACCGATCACGATGACATGCCCCTCAGCCATCGCCGGAGTATAGCCGCGGCACCGCTGGGACTTGCGTTGAGCCGCAAACAGCCGCGTTCCAGCGGGCGCGCGGCGGTGCGGCGGCGCGACCGATGGACATGACCGGTTAGGATGTGCGGCGGGCGGGGGCGCCCAACACGTTCGGGGTGAGGAGGACGAACGGAGCCCCGCCCGACTACCCTCTTGCCCATGGAGGCGCCGTCGACCGGCTCGACCCTTGCCGGCCTGCGTGATCCGCACCGGCTGACGGCCATCGTGCTGCTCGGGCTGACCGGCGGGATCGTGTTCGCCCTGCTCCACGCCCGCGGCGAGCTGGCCGGCGCCGACGCCCGCGCCTACTGGATCGCCGTCCGGATGTGGCTCGGCGGCGGCGACCCGTACGACCCCGGCGCGCCGTTCCTGCCCTACGCCTACTTCCCGTGGACGCTCTACTTCTTCCTGCCGTGGGCGCTGCTGCCGTGGAGTGCGGCATGGTTTGTCTGGCGCGCGCTCACGATCGTGCTCTTCGCATGGTCGGTGGCATGGGCCTACGACCGGCGCCCGCTGGCGACGGCGCTGCTCGTCGTGCCGCTCGCCGGGCCCGTCGCCGTCAACTTCGACACGGGCAACGTGGCGGTGCTGCTCGTGCTGGGCGTCTTCGCCGCGCAACTCGTCGGACCGCGCCTGGGTGGCGCGCTGTGGGCGGTGGCGGCCGCGATGAAGTGGCTGCCCGCGCTGCTGCTCGTCTTCCTGCCGCCGCGCGCCCGGCTGTGGGGCATCGCGCTGCTCGCCATCGGTGCCGTGCTGACCCTCGCCACGTGGCCGCAGACGCTCCAGCAGATCCAGGTGGCGCTGTTCTTCCCGCGGCCGCTGCGCGTCGACTACCTGCTGCTGCTGTGGACGGCAGTGCCATGGCTGTGGCGCCAGCCGTGGCCGCTGCCCCGGCCGGCGCTGCGCCTGCCACGTACAACCCACGACGTGAGGCGCGAGCTGCGCGCCTTCTTCGGTTACGGCTGACCGCCACGAGTTCTCGTGCTACACTCATTTACGTGAAAGAGACACAGAACATCACCTTGAGCCTCCCGAGGAGCCTCCTGCGGCGTGTCAAGCGGCTGGCCGCGGAGCGCGACACATCCGTCTCCGCGCTGATGACCGAGGCGCTGTCTGGCCTGGCCGATGAGCAGACGCGCTACTCTGCAGCGCGGCGACGGTCACTGGCGGCGATGAGGCAGGCCCGTTCGCTGGGCACCGGCGGGCGCAGAACCTGGACGCGCGACGACCTCCATGAGCGATAACCGCGGGACGCAGCGGGAGTTCGTCGACGCCAACATCCTGGTCTATGCCCACGACGCATCGGCTGGCGACAAGAAGACGGTCGCCGAGGCGTTGCTGGAGCGGCTGTGGCAGTCAGGCCACGGGGCGCTCAGTGTCCAGGTATTGCAGGAGTTCTACGTAACCGTCACGAGCAAGGTCGCCCAACCGCTGCCCGCCGAAGAGGCGGCCGACCGGGTCGCCGAGCTGGCCGTGTGGCACGTGTTCTCGCCGGGTGCCCAAGATGTGTTGGCGGCCACTGCGCTGCACAGGCAATCGCAGCTTGCCTTCTGGGACGCGATGATCGTCCAGGCCGCGGCTGAATCGGGATGCGCCATCCTGTGGACGGAAGACCTCAGTCACGGCCAGGAGCTGAAGGGTGTTCGCGTTCAGAACCCGTTCGCCGTTTCTCGGGTCGGCTGACAGCGCGGACACCAGTAAACGCGCCGCGCCGGCGCGCCGTGCACTGCCGAGCGGATAGACGTGGCGCAGCGCAGGCAGGGACGGCCGGTGCGGCCGTAGACGTAGAGCCGGCCGCCTACCCCTGCAGCCGTCGTCACGCGCCGGCCCGCGGCGTGGCTGGCACTCACCAGGCGGGCGGCGTCGTCGAGAAGCGCGACGAACGTCTGGTCCGGCACGCTGCCGAGCGGCGTGAATGGGCTGAGCCGGGCGCGGAAGGGCAGCTCGCTGCGGTAGACGTTGCCCAGGCCGGCGACGATGCGCTGGTCGAGCAGGACCTCGCCCAGCGGCCGGTCGGGCGGCGCCAGGCGGCGCGCGCGAGCCGCGGCGGCCGGCGCGTCGAAGTCGTCGGCGGCAACGTCCGGTCCGAGCTTGGCCAGCGCGGGGTGCACGGCGACCGCCCGGCTGTCGAGCAACTCGACCGTCGGCGCATCGAAGCAGACGCAGCTCGCCTCGTCCGTCTCGAGGACGGCGACCGCGCGCGATGCCGGCCGGCGCCAGGGCTCGCCGCGGCGGTAGCGATGCCACGAGCCAGTCAAGCCGAGGTGACTGTGCAAGGCAAGTCCGCCCGAGAACCCGATGAGGAGGTGCTTTCCACGGGCCTCGACGCTCTCCACTATCGCGCCGACCACCCGCTCGAGCCGCGCTCCGCCGGGACGCCCGCGGGCCGCGACGACCTCCCGCCCGACGAGGACGGCACCGAGGACGTCGGCGATGCGGGCGACGTTGTCGCCCTCAGGCACTCCTTCGCTCCGGCGCGCGCAGCTGCCAGCCGCGGTACGCCGGCTCGAAGCCGGCCTCCTCGAGCACGCCCCGATGGGCCGAGTCGGACACCGCCACGCCGTCGATGCGCTCGATCTGGAGCGTCCGCAGCCGGCCGTCGGCGAGGAGCTGGCGCAGCGCCGTTAGCGCCGCAGCGGCCAGCTCAGGCGCGCCGAAGGCGGGTAGCGTCTGGAGCGAGCGGCCGCCCCGCTCGAGGTAAACGACCGGCTCGCCGTCGCACAGGACCACGTAAGCACCGGCGGCGCGCGTGATCGGTCGGCGATCGTCGTCGGAGTGGCGCGGCCAGGGCAGCGCCGCGCCGTAGGGATTGGCTGGGTCGGCGGCGGCGAGCAGCATCACCTCGCCGCGCGCCTGGTCCCCGGCCGCGTCGGCGCGCTGCGCGCGCAGCCGGTCCAGCGCCGGCGGCAGGGCGAACTGGGCACCGCCGAGGCCCTCGACGAAGTAGCCGCGCCGGACGCGGCCGCGCTCCTCCATCTCGCGCAGCACCGGGTAGACCGCCGAGAAGCCGCCGGGCAGTCCCTCCGCGGCAACCGCGTCGCGCGTGACCACGCCGTGCGCCTCCAGCAACCGCAGCGCCTGGGCGTGGCGGCGTTCGGTGTCTGACGGCGTACCGCCGCGCAGCGCCGCCGCCGTCGCGAGCGCCTCGCCGACCAGCGACCAGCGGCCGGCCGCCTCGGGCGGGCCCATCCGCGCCGCCGACGTGAAGCGCGGCCGCGCCGGCGCCGCCCGCCGTGATGCGCCGCGCGGCCAGCGCAGCGCGCGCAGCGGGCCGAACGTGTCGTTGGTCACCTCCGTCGCCCACACCAGGTCCCACAGCGCGTCGAGCAGCTGCCGCTCGCTCGGGCGGGGCTGGCCGAGTTCGGCCGCCGCGCGCAGCGCGGCGGCGTAGAGATCACGGTAGAACGACGCTCCGCGCTCGGCGAGGTGGCTACGCAGGACGTCGTGCAGCCACTCCGCCGGCCGCTCCCCACCGCCGTCCGCGGCCGCGGGCGCCGGCGCGAGCAGGTCGAGCCGGTCCGGCCGATACAGCGCGATGCGGCCATCGTCACGCCCGAGCGATCCCAGCCCCAGCCAGACCACCTCGCCGGCCGCGCCCAGCTCGTCGAGCAGGCGCGGGCTGTAGCCGGCGACGCGGGCGGGCAGCACGTCGCGCTCGAGCACGCTCGCCGGCAGCGGTGTTCCCTCCAGCTGGGCGACGACCTCGGCCAGCCGGTCGAGCGCGCCACGCCGGCCGCCGATGCCGTGCCATGCCGGCAGGAAGCGCGCAAGGGCGGCCGGCTCGACCGGCTCGATCTCGCGCCGCAGGCGGGCCAGCGAGCGGCGGCGCAGGAGCGCCAGCACCTCGGGGTGACACCACTCGCGCTCGACGCCGGTCGGCCGAAACTCGCCGCGGACGAGCGTGCCGGCGGCCAGCATGCGCTCGAGCTCGGCCTCGACCTGTCGTTCGGGCACTCCCCAGCGGCGGGCCGGCTCGGCGGCCAGGAGCGGTCCGTGGTGGCGCGCCCAGCGCACGAGCAGCGCGGCCAGCGCACCGTCCGTTGGAGCGAGGTAGGCGTGCGCGACGCCCGGCGGCGGCGACGCCCCCACCGCGTCGCGGTAGCGACCGGCATCCTCGATCGCGATCCAGCGCTCCTCGCCCGCGATGCGCAGGCCGATCGCGCGCCGGTCGGCGGCCAGCGCCTCCAGCCACTCGCGCGCCGCCGCCGCGCGCCCACGCTCGTCGGCCCCGCGCACGCGCGCTGCGACCTCGTCCGCCCGCAGGTCGCCCAGGCGGCGCAGGAGGTCGTGGACGCCGTCGGCCGATCCTGCCGCCCGCTCGGGCGTCAGGAACTGCAGCTCCAGCTCGAGCTCGGCCAGCGCCTCGGGATGGAGCAGCTCGCGCAGCTCCTCGGCGCCGAGCAGCTCGCGCAGCAGGTCACGGTCGAGGGCCAGCGCCTGCGCCCGCCGGTCGACCAGCGGCGCGTCGCCCTCGTACATATATGAAGCGATGTAGTCGAACATCAACGAGCTGGCGAACGGCGACGCCCGCCGCGTCTCGACGCTGACCAGCCTGACCTCGCGCCGCTCGATCGCGCCCAGGATGCCCTTCAGGGCGGGCAGGTCGAAGACGTCCTGCAGGCACTCGCGGTAGGTCTCGAGGACGATCGGGAACGAGGCGAAGCGGCTGGCGACCGACAGCAGCTGCGCCGCCCGCTGGCGCATCTGCCACAGCGGCTGACGCTGGCCGGCCCGTCGCCGCGGCAGCAGCAGCGCACGGGCCGCGTTCTCGCGGAAGCGGCTGGCGAAGAGCGCCGACCCGCCGACCGCGCCAATGACCAGCTCCTCGATCTCATCGGCCGGGATGAGCACCGCCTCCTCAGCCGCCGACAGCCCGCCCGCGCCGCCCGCCACGCCCAGCTCGTCGGTCGAGGGCAGGCGCACGACGATGCCGTCGTCCGACCACATCGGCTCGACCTCCAGCGCCAGCCGCTCGCGTAGGCGGGCCTCGATGGCCAGCGCCCACGGCGCGTGGACGCGCGCGCCGAAGGGCGTCAGCAGGCAGATCCGCCAGTCGCCCAGCTCGTCGCGGAAGCGCTGCAGGACGATCGTCTCGTCGGTCGGCAGCGCGCCGGTCACAGCACGCTCCTCCGCCAGGTAGTCGAGCAGGTTGCGCGCGGCCAGCTCGTCGAGGTCGTGCTCCTCGCGCAACAGCTTCTCCGCCTTCCGCCGGCCAGTCCGGCCCGCCTCGGCCACCTCGGACAGCGTCCGCGTGAAGCGGCCCAGCGCGCGACCGAGCGGCACCGGCCGGCCGGGGCCGTCGCCCTTCCAGAACGGCACCTTGCCCGGCTCACCCGGCGCCGGGCTGACGAGCACGCGGTCGTGGCCGATCTCCTCGATGCGCCAGGCGCTGGCGCCGAGCAGGATGACCTCGCCTCGTCGCCGAGGCGGACGCCCTCCGCCGCGCGCACGAGAGGCGCCAGGCGGTGGCT
>CAYRMQ010000064.1:0-16340 GCA_964425305.1 uncultured Anaerolineaceae bacterium
CTTCAGCTCGCTGTACGACGCGGCGCTCGACAGCGAGCTGGCGCACCTCGCCGAGCACGCGCTGTACATGGTTGCGGCGCTGCTCTTCTGGTGGCCGGTCGTCGGTGCCGACCCATCGCCCTGGCGCCTGCCGCACGCCGCCCGCATCGGCTACCTGTTCCTGGGCATGCCGCAGAGCTCGTTCCTGGGGCTGGCGATCTTCTCCGCGCCGCACGTGCTGTACGAGCACTACGCCACGCTCGAGCGCTCGTGGGGGCCGACGCCGCTGGCCGACCAGCAGCTCGCCGGCGGGATCATGTGGGCCGGCGGTGATCTCGTCTTTCTGGCCGCGATGATCCTCGCGGTATGGGTCTGGCTGCGCGCGGAGGAGGAGGAGGGGCGGCGCGTCGACGCCCGGCTCGAGCGCGAGCGGGTGCGCGCCGAGCGCGAGCGGGTGCGCGCCGAGCGCGAGCCGGCCGACCGGGCCGCGGGCGAGCACGCGAAGGCCGAGAGCCGGCAGGCGGTGCCCCGAGCCTAGGGCGGCTGGCTCCAGCATGCAGCGACCGGCGGCGGCAGTGGAGGTCGTTCTCGTCAGTCGCCGAGCGTGAGCGAGTGACGGAAACGGCGCCGATGACCGGCTCACCGCTGCCAAGCCTCGCGTTGTGCTCACCACGGCGGCATATGGCGGAAGCCGGCACTGGCCGATCCTGACAGGCGGCGCTGGCCTCCGACCGGCAGGCGGTGCCCGAGCCTAGGGCTCGCGCACCACGCGCGCCCCGCCGATGGTCAGCAGCGCCTCGCGCACCTCGGCGACCGACGAGACGTCGACGTGCTCCATCTCGAGCAGCGCCTCCACCGCCTGCTCGAGGTCGATCCGGTTCGGGCAACGCGGGCCGGCGAAGCGGAGCCTGCCGTCACGCCAGACGACGGCACCGCGACGCGGGTAGTCGATGACGAGGGCGCGTGAGATTCCCGGCCTGCGACCACTCACCCGACGAAGAAGAGCACGTCCAGCGCGACCAGCGCGAACAGCCCGGCGAGATATGTGATCGAGTAGCGGTAGAGGCGCATCGCCCGCGCGTCCGTGCCTTCGCGCCACATCGCCAGCGCCTGGAACAGGAAGAGGCCGCCCAGCACGAGCGCGCCACCGAGGAAGAGCAAGCCCATCCGGGCGACGGCAAAGAAGACCAGCGTCAGCGCCACCATCAGCAGGCTGTACAGCGCGATCTGGCGGGTCGTTTCGGGGACGCCGTGGGTGACCGGCAGCATCGGCACGCGCGCCGTCTCGTAGTCGCGGCGCAGCCGGAGCGACAGCGCCCAGAAGTGCGGCGGCGTCCAGTAGAAGACGATCGCGAAGAGGAGCAGCGCGGGCAGCGTGATGTCGCCAGTCACGGCGGACCAGCCGATGACTGGTGGCATCGCCCCGGCGGCGCCGCCGAGGACGATGTTCTGCGGCGTGCTGCGCTTGAGCAGCAGCGTGTAGACGCCGACGTAGAAGGCCATCGCGACCAGCGTCAGGAAGGCCGCCACGAGATTGACCAGGAAGGCCATCAGGCCGAACGACACGACGCCCAGCGCCAGGCCGAAGACGAGCGCGTCCTCCGGCCGGACCTGGTGCGCCGGCAGCGGCCGCCGGCGCGTGCGCGCCATCAGCTCGTCGATGTCGCGGTCGAGGTAGCAGTTGATCGCGTTCGCCGCGCCGGCCGCCAGCGAGCCGCCGAGCAGCGTCCACAGCACGAGATCGAGCGGCGGGATGCCGCGCGCGGCAAGGACCATTGCCGGCACCGTCGTCACCAGCAGCAGCTCGATGATGCGCGGCTTGGTCAGCGCCACGTAAGCCTCGACCCGCTCGCGCAGGCTGGGCCGCCGACCCGCCGGCGGTGCCTCGCCGGCCTCGGTAGCGCCCACCGCCTCGCTCCGCGCATCGAAGTAACCGACGAACACGGCGCCGGCGAGCAGCGCCCAGATTGCCGCCCCGAGCGTCACGTGCAGCGCCACCGCCCACGCCGCCAGCAGCGTGAAGACCTGCAGCGCGCCGACGACGATCTGGATCGCGTACAGCGCCGCCGCCGTGCCGACCAGCGCCAGCAGGCGCTGCGACGAGATCCGCCGGTCGGAACGCGCTCGCCGCCACGCAAGCCACGCCGCGGCAAGCACGATCAGCGCGACGGCGCCCGCCGCGAAGCGGTGCAGGAAGTGGCTCAACTGGAGCGCGGCGATGACAGGCTCGGATGAGAACTCGGGCACCAGCTGGCCGTTCATCAGCGGCCAGTCGGGGAAGACCAGCGCCGCGCCGGTGGCTGTGACGTGGGCGCCGAAGAGGATGACGGCGAAGACCGACGCGGCGGCGAAGGCGACGACGAGCGTCAGCCGCTGGCTCGCCCCGCGGACGGGCAGCTCGGCCGGGTAGAGCGTGCGCACGAAGATGAAGGTCAGCAGCGCTAGCAGCACCATCGCCGCCGACAGGTGGGCAGTGACCCACTCGCCGGCGTTGTTGGTGGCGACGGTGACCATGCCCAGCCACGCCTGGAAGACGGTCAGCACGAGCGCGGCCACCGAAGCAGCCACGCGCGAGCGCGGGCGGAGATGGTGGCGCACGGCCACGACCGCAAGCGCCAGCACGAGCAGGCCGACGAGCGCCGCGACGCTGCGGTGGATCCACTCGATCCAGGCCGCCGTGTCGCCCAGCGGCGGCAGCAACTGGCCGTGGCACAGCGGCCAGTCGGGGCAGCCCATGCCCGAGCCGGTGGCGCGAACTGTCGCGCCGATAACGACGAGCAGGTATGTGACGACGGCCGTCGTCAGGGCAAGGCGTTGAAAGCGGCTCATCCGAGATGCGGCTATCCGAGGACTGGGACTGGGGTGGGCGATGCGCAGGGATTGTACGCCGCAGCGCCCGAAATCGGCCGTTGAGTCATCCGCGCTATCGTGGAGAGGTGACCTCGATCCTGATGCGCGGCCGCCGCCGCGCCATCCCGCTGCTGCTGGCCGCCGGCCTGCTCGCCGCATGCGCCGGCTCGCCGCCGCCGACGACCGCGCCCAGTCCACCTGGCGGGCGGGCGACGCCGACGCCCGATCTCTCGACCTCGTGCTCGGGCACGGTGCCCGGCGGCGAGGCCCGCCGCTACGAGGGCTGGCCACCCGACGCGACGTTCGATCTCGTGCCGATCCCCGTCTCGTCGGAGCTGGCCGTCGGGCGCAACCGGGTGCTGCTCAACCTGATCGACAGCGAGAACAACCAGCTGGCGTCGCCGGACCGCGCCGTCGAGATGCGCTTCTACGACCTGGCCGCCGATGCGGGCACGCCGGCGGTCACCGTCGATGGCGACTACCTGCCGACGACGCCCGAGCTGCCCGGCCTCTACCGCGCCTTCCCGGTCAACTTCCCGTGCTGGGGCGACTGGGGCCTGGAAGCCATCACGACCGAGCCCGACGGCAGCCAGCGCACCGGCCGGATGGTGTTCACCGTCCGACCGACGACGACGACGCCCGCCATCGGCGCCCCTGCCCCGCCGTCGGAGACCCCGACAGCCAGCACGGCCGACGAGATCGCGGCCATCTCGACCGACACCCAGCCCGACGCCGACTTCTACGGCACGTCGGTCGAGCAGGCGCTCGCCGCCGGGCGGCCGTTCCTGGTCATCTTCTCGACGCCCGCCTTCTGCGCCACGCGCACCTGCGGGCCGGCGCTCGACATCGTCAAGTCGGCGGCGGCCGACTACAAGGACCAGGTCGAATTCATCCACGTCGAGCCTTACCGGCTGCGGACGGTCGACGGCGCGCCGCAGCTCGAGCTCGACGAGAACAACCGGCCGATCGTCGTCGAGTCGGTCAGCGAGTGGGGTCTACCGAGCGAGCCGTACATCTTCGTCGTCGACGGCAGCGGCCGCGTGACGGCCAAGATGGAGGGTGTCGCCTCGGAGGCAGAGATCGAGGCGGCGCTCGAGGCGGTTGCCGGCTCCGGTTAGGCTGCCCGCCCCGCGTCAGAGACAGAACTGCCGCTGAGCGTGCCACAACGGCGCGATGCGCCGAGCGGGCCGATCTACGCCGTGACTCCCGTGCCGCTCGAGCCGGGTGCCTCCAGCGGAAGGCCCGCCGCGCAGCCGTGGCACGTCGCGGGACCGGGCTCGTACGTCGGCAGCGACAGCGACCACAGCGCCTCGGCACGGTAGTGAGCGCCGCTTCTCGGCGAGACGACCTCCGACAGCCCGCCGGTGCGATCGACGAGCACGACCGCCGCGACCAGCTCGCCGCCGGCCTCCTCGATGAGCGGCACCATCTCTTGCAGCGACGCGCCCGTCGTGACGACGTCGTCGACGAGCAGCACGCGCTCTCCGCGACCTATGCCGAAACCGCGGCGCAGGGCGCGCCTCGGCTCGCCGTCCGGGCCGATGATCTGCTCGGCAAAGATGCCGCGCACGCCCAGCTGGCGCGCGACCTCGTAGGCCAGGATCACGCCCCCGGTCGTCGGGCCGATCACGACGTCGACGGCCGGCGCCCCACCCGGCTGCCACGCCCGGTCGGCGATGAGGCGGCACAGCTCAGTCACCGCCGCCGGCCACTGGAGCACCTGGAACTTCTCGACGTAGCGGTCGGCGTGGCGGCCGCTCTTCAGCTTGAAGTGACCCTCGCGGTAGGCGCCGGCGTCGCTGAACAGCTGCTCGACCCGGCCGGCCGTCGGCGCGTCTGTCACGGGCGGTACTCGACGCCCTTGGTGCTCGGTCGCTGGCGACCCTCGGGCAAGGCCGCGCCGACCAGCTCGCGATGACTGGCCAGTCCCTCCGCCGCGCACCATGTCTCGAGCTCGTCGACGAGGCGCAGCGGCAGCACCGGATCGGCGAAGACGGCCGTGCCGACCTGCACCGCGCAGGCGCCGGCGAGCAGGTAGTCGAGCACGTCGTCGAGGGAGCCGACGCCGCCGATGGCGATGATCGGGATGCGCACGACCTGCGCCACCTCGTAGACGACGCGCAGGCCGACCGGCTTGAGCGCGGGCCCCGACAGTCCTCCGTAGACGTTGCCCAGCAGCGGTCGCCGCGCGTGACGATCAAGCGCCATGCCCGACAGCGTGTTGACCGCGCTGATCGAATCGGCGCCGGCCTCCTCGATCGCCTTCGCTATCCCGCGCACGTCGGTCGCCGCCGGCGACAGCTTGACCAACAGCGGCAGGTCGGTCGCCTGGCGCACCGCCGCCGTCACCTGGCCGGCGCCCTCGGCGTCGAGCGCGAACTGCAGGCCGCCCTTGCCCACGTTCGGGCAGCTGATGTTGAGCTCGACGCCGGCAACTCCGGGGTGGCCGTCGAGCTTGCGCACGACGCCTACGTAATCGTCGATCGACTCGCCGGCGACATTGACGATGACCGGCACCTGCCAGCCGGCCCAGCGCTCGGCGTAGCGCTCGAGGACGGCGTCGACGCCGGGGTTCTGGAGGCCGATCGAGTTGAGCATGCCGGCCGGCGTCTCGGTCACGCGCGGTGGGGCGTTGCCGGCGCGCGGCTTGAGCGTGGTCCCCTTCGAGCAGATCGCGCCGAGACGGTCGACCTCGACCACGTCGCCGTACTCGACGCCGTAGCCGAAGGTGCCCGAGGCGACCATCAGCGGGTTGCGCAGCAGCAGCCCGCGCCCGAGGTCGACCGACAGGTCGACGCCGGTGCCGGTCAGGGGCGTCGGCGTGTGCTCGGGTGGCGCCTTCACGTCCATCCCTCCCAGCGTATCTCGTCGGCGGCGAAGACCGGCCCCTCGCGGCAGACCCGCTGCGGGCCGGCGACGCCCATCACCACGCAGCCGAGGCAGGCGCCGACGGCGCAGCCCATGTTCTGCTCGAGCGAAACCTGCAGCCACGCGCGCCGGCGGGCCGCCGCCGAGCCGATGTCCTCACCACGCCCGCCGCGCCCGCCCCGCCGGCCGAGGCTGGCCACGCCCATCCGCTTGGCCCGCCCGCGGGCCTGCGCCGAGAGCGCCGCCAGCATCGGCATCGGGCCACACGCGAAGCACTGGTCGGCCCATGCCTCGAACTGGGCAACCAGCTCCGTCACGCGGCCGTGGTGGCCGAAGCTGCCGTCGTCTGTGGCGACCACGTACTCCACCTCGTCGGGCAGCAGCGACGAGGGGTAGACCTCGGCGGCGCTCGCCGCGCCGAATAGCAGCACCACCCGCCGCCCGGCGGCGAGCGCCTCGTCGGCCAGCGCGCGCACGCCGGCCATGCCCAGCCCGCCGGCGACGAGCAGAAGGTGGCGGCTGCGCCGGTCGACCTCGAAGCCACGCCCCAGCGGCCCGAGCATCTCGGCCTGCTCGCCGGGGCGCATGCGCGCGAGCCACTCAGTGCCCTTGCCGGTCACGCGGAAGTGGATCGTGATACGGCCGCCGGCGCGATCGTAGGTGTTGACGCTGAAGGGCCGGCGCAGCACGAGACCCGAGTAGTCGGGCGTACGGACGTGGACGAACTGGCCCGGCTGCGCGCCGGCGGCGAGCCACGGCGCGTCGTATGTCTGGAGCCACTGGCCGGGCAGGAACTGGCGCGTCTCGAGCAGCTCGGCGCCGACCAGCCTCATCGGTCGGGCCGGCCCGCTGCCGGCTCAGGCGCGGTCGTCGTCCTCGTCCAGATCGTCGTCGTCCTCGTCATCAGCGGCGATGGCCGGGTACGTCTCGGCGAGCGCCTCGGCGAAGTCTCCGAAGACATCGGTCGGGTCGTAGAACTCGACCAGCTCATCGGGGGTCGACAGCCGCCGCCACTCCTCGCGCGCTTCCTCCTCCGCGTCCTCGGGTTGCGGTACGACCTCGGCCTCGAAGCTGCCGTTCGACTTGAACCACAGCCGCTCGTCCTCGTCGTCGAGGATGAGCAGGTCGCCGAGATGGCGGCCGAC
Source organism: uncultured Anaerolineaceae bacterium (assembly GCA_964425305.1). Lineage (GTDB taxonomy): Bacteria > Chloroflexota > Limnocylindria > Limnocylindrales > CSP1-4 > JALYGJ01. Next base: position 6,843 of record CAYRMQ010000064.1, read on the forward strand.
GTCGGCGGCGGCCGTCTCGAACTGCTCGATCAGGCGCGCCTCGGAGTGCTGGCTGCGCTCCTGGAAGGTCAGGGCCAGGTCGTACAGCCGCCGCGCGGCATCCTCGGCGTCGACCGGCTCGCCCTGGCGCGCCTGCTGGGCGGCCCACTCGTCGGCGGCCTCAGCGTAGCCGGCGTCGGCGAATTCGTCCTCGCCGACACCCACGCCGACGCGCTCGGACGGCGCGATGCCGGCCGCGTCGAGCATGTCATCGGTGGCGGTCGGCTCGTCGGGCAGCCCGCCCTCGGCGCGCGCCGCATCGGCGAAGGCGGCGTAGACGTCGGCCGGGTTGTACAGCTCGACCAGCTCGCCGGCGCTCTCAATGACCTCCGTCTCGGAGTACCACTCGCCGGTCGCCTCGTCCTGGTAGCGGGTGCGCGAACGGAACGTGCCGTCGGGAGCGACCGACAGGTAGTCGGGGTCATCGTCGATCAGCACCATCCCACCGGCCTCGCGAATGCGGCGCCTGTTGGCCTCGAGGAAGCGGCGCAGCTGCTCGCCCGCCTCGGCCAGGAAGCTGTTGCGCTCGATCGCCGCGTCTGCCGCGATCTCGCCGAGTGCGCCTGATCGCTCGTCCATGCCGGTCTCCTTCTAGGGGTGGTACTCGAGGTCGGGTCCCATGCGCTCGCGCAGGAACATCGCGTGGTGCCGCTCGAACATCCACTCGCCGGCGCGATGGCCCAGCGCTCGCGCCTGCTCGTCGCCCTCGAGGCGGTCGATGGTCGCGTAGTCGGGCAGCTCGAGAAGGATGACGTTGTCGAAGTCCCAGCCGTAGGCGACGTTGTACCAGCCGAGGAAGCGGATCCCGAACTGGTCCTGATAGCGCCGGAGCTGGCGCGGGAAGAGCTTGCGCATGAAGAACTTGAAGAACGGATCGCGACCCCGCCGGACCGAGAAGAATGTGGCCAGGACTGGCACGGCTTCAGTCTCCTGCTCACTACGCGCCACCCGCCGGGGTGACGCGGCTGCGGCGGGCTATTGTCGCACGCTTGCCGGGCGGCTCGGCCGGCTCAGTAGCTGACGACCCGATCGGCCTCGGCGATGAGGCGCACCAGCACACCCGGCGGCGCGAGCTCGATGCCCTCCTCGGCGACCACTCCACGGGCCTTGCTCGACAGGCCGGATCCGTAGAGCCGCGCGCCGCCGCTGCGCAGCGCCGCCCAGTGCTCGGCCGCCGAGCCGGTGCCGATACCGTGCAGCGCTTCGCGCGTCTCGGCACGCAGCACGTCCACGGCGTCGCCGGCGAGGAAGACGTCGACGTCGTGGCCGTCGTCGAGCGCCGTTCGCGCGACGAGCAGGCCGAGGGCAGCGCGCGTCGGGTTCTCCGGCCCGGTGGCGATGTGGACGAGCAGGCGCATTGGCCGAACCTCCTGGGATGCTGGTGGTGCGGTGCTCATTCTGATGCGTCGCGCTCGTCGCGCGCAGCGTCGTCCTCGAGCTGGCCCACCGTCCGGCGCGCGCCCGAGCGCAGCGGTCGTCGGCGCGAGCGCCGGTCGGCAGCGACGAGGCGCAGCAGGAAGATCGTCGTCTGGCCGACGAACAGCAGCAGCACGAGCGTCGCGATCAGCAGCGCCGCGCTGAACCACGACGGGGCAGCCATGACGACGCTGACCGGCGTCGCCACGAGCAGCACGGCCAGGATCGCGACCTGCAACCAGAAGCAACCGAGGCCGGGTCCGCGGCCGGGATCGAGCGGCGCGCCCTTGTAATCGGGCATGCCCTGCCGGCCGGCTGGCGAATCGGGCCCTTCGGTCCCCTCTGCGGGCCGCTCGGCAGTGTCGTTGGAGGTCATCCGCAGGCGATGGTAGTGGCCGATCCGGCTCGGCGCCGCCGGCCGGCCGCGCGGCGCCTTGTCGGGGCGCGCAGAATCGAAAGCAAACGGGAGGCTGACATGGCCAAGTGCGAAGGCATGGTCCACCTGCGCCGGGCGCGCCAGTCGGACGCGCGCGGCATCGCCGAGGTCCACGTCGGCACCTGGCGGCACGCCTACCGCAACCTGCTGCCGGCGGCCTACCTCGACTCGCTCAGCGTCGACGCCCGCGAGCGCTTCTGGGCGACCGAGCTGCGCGTGCTGCCCGCCGGCCGCAGCCTGTGGCTGGCCGAATCGGATGGCCAGATCGTCGGTTTCGCCAACGCCGGCCCGAGCAGGGACGACGGCATGCCGCCGTCGACGGGCGAGGTCTACGCGATCTACGTCCTGCCCGAGTGCTGGGACCGTGGCGTCGGCCGCAACCTGCTTGTCCACGCCGAGCGCGACCTGATCGAGCACGGCTACGACGAGGCGACGCTGTGGGTGCTCGAGAGCAACGACCGCGCGCGTCGCTTCTACGAGGCCGCCGGCTGGCGCACCGACGGCGCGATCAAGGTCGATCGCATCGGCGACCGGCAGGTTCGCGAGGTCCGCTACCGGCTGCCGTTGGAGCGCTCGCGCGTCGCCTGAGTGCCGGCCGTCAGGGCCAGAACGGCCATCCGCAGCGGCACGCCGTTGCGCACCTGGCGCAGGATCAGCGAGCGCGGCCCGCGGGCCACCGCCCGCGTGACTTCGATGCCCTCGTTGACGGGCCCCGGATGCATGAAGCAGGCGTCCGGCCGCGCCACGGCCAAGCGCTCCTCGGTGATCTGGTAGCGGGCGACGTACTCGGCCCTGGCCAGCGCGCCCTGGCGCATCCGCTCGAACTGGATGCGCAGGCCCATCACGGCGTCGGCGCCGGCGAGCGCGGCGTCCAGGTCATCGGTGACGGTCAGGCGACGCTCGGTGGGCGTGTCACGGAACGCCTCGGCGAAGCCGGCCAGCAGGTCGCGCGGTCCGCACGCCCACACCTCTGCGCCGGCGATGGTCAGCGTCCACACGTTCGAGCGCGCCACGCGCGAGTGGCGCACGTCGCCGACGATGGCGATCTTGCGCCCGTGCAGGTCGTCGCTGGCGAAGGCCTGGCGCAACGTCAGCAGGTCGAGCAGCGCCTGCGTGGGGTGGGCGTGCCAGCCGTCGCCGGCGTTGATCACGGTGCCCGCGAAGTGACGTGCCGCGACGGCGGCCGCGCCGCTGCGGTGGTGGCGCAGGACGAGCGCGTCGAAACCGAGGGCAGCGAGTGTGCGCGCCGTGTCGGGCAGCGACTCGCCCTTGACCAGCGAGCTGCCGCCGGGATCGAGGATGCTCGGCTCTGCGCCGAGATTGCGCGCCGCGATCTCGAACGAGAGGCGAGTCCGCGTCGACGGTTCGGCGAAGAGCAGCGCCACGCGCACTCCCGCCAGCTCGGGCGGCGGGCGACGGCCGCTCTCGAGCAGCGCGGCGTAGTCGTCAGCCCGAGCCAGGATGCCGGTCAGCTCGTGGTGGGCGAGGTCATCGACGTCGAGAAGGTGGCGCCGCGCTGCGACGCGCGCAAGGGTCACTGCCTCAGGCGGCGACAACGCCGCCCTCGGGGCGCTCGATGACGACCTCGTCGTCGCCGCCGTCGATTTCGCGCAGGTGGACGCGGATGGTCTCCTCGCGCGCCGTCGGTACGTTCTTGCCCACGTGATCGGCGCGGATGGGCAGCTGGCGGTGCCCGCGATCGACGAGCACGGCCAAGCGCACGGCGGCGGGCCGGCCGACGTCGACCAGCGCGTCCATCGCCGCGCGCACGGTGCGGCCGGTGTAGAGCACGTCGTCGACGATGACGATCGTCGAGCGCTCGAGGTTAAAGGGCAGGTTGGTGCCCTTGATCTCGAGCCGCCGCTCGCTCGCTGCGCGGTCGTCGCGGTGGAAGGTGATGTCGAGGCTGCCCACTGGCGGCTGGATGCCCTCGTGGTTCTCGATCAACGCTGCGAGGCGCTCGGCGAGCGGCACACCGCGTCGCTGGATGCCGACCAGCGCCAGCCCGTCGGAGCCGCCGTGCTTCTCGACTATCTCGTGGCTGATGCGGACGAGCGCGCGTCGGACGTCCTCGGCGGTCATGATCTGGCGGCTGGTCACGCGGTCAATACTAGAAGGCCGGGACGACCTCGCGCAGGTCGAGGGAGGGGATGCGCAGGCCGCCGTCGCCGGCCGAGCCGAAGGTCCTGATGCGGATCTCGCCGTCGGCGTTGCCGTCGGCCGGCCCGACCCACGCGACGCGATCGATGCCGAGGGTGAAGTTGCGCCTGGCGAGGACGGGCGGCAGCAGCGGCTCGGTGTCGACAGCCTCGGCAACCGCGTCGGCCGCGACGACCGTCAGCTGGCCCCACGACGCGCCGGCCGCGTCGGCGATCCAGTAGCCGATGACCAGGCCGTCGGCCGACCAGCGCACCTGCCAGTCCAGCACCGGGTCGGAGGCGGGATCGCGCGACGGCTCGAGGGCGATCAGCTCGAGCGTTGCCGCCGGCTCCGGTTCGGCGGCGGGCGGCGGGCTGTCGGGCTCGATCGATGGGGACGTGAGGTCGGTGGAGGGGGAGGCGGGCGTCGTCGGGTCGGGAGTCTGTTCGTCGTCGGGCGGCAGCGTCAGCATCGGGCGCGGGCGCGGGCTGATCGAGCCAGCCGCCGGCGTCTCAGAAGGTTCGACTGTCTCGGGCGCGGGCGATTCCGTCGCTTCGTCTGCCTGCGCGACGAACGGGTTCAGGTCCGTCCAGCTGGCCAGGTACAGCGCGCCGGCGACCAGGCGGACCGATGTGCTCGCGATGTCAAAGGTTCCCTGCCAGGTGACGGTTCGATCGCCGAGCGGGCTGACGACGGGGAGCCACAGCCCTTCGGCGCCGGCGACGACGCGCTCCTCACCCGTGTCGAGGTCGATCACGACGGTCAGCACGGCCTGCCCGGTGGCCAGCTGGACGTCGCGCTCGGTCGTGGTCTCCGCGGTCGGCTCCTCAGTGGCCTCGGCCGGCTCGTCAGACGCCTCGGTGGCCGGCTCGGCGCTCGCGTCCGCCTGCTCATGCTCGTCCTGCTCGGACATCGCTTCGGCGGTCACGACCACGCGGCTGGCGACGATGCGCCCGCCCGACCACGACGCGAAGTACGTGCCGTGGTCGCCGGTGAGCGGCCGCGCCACCTGGTCGCCTGGCTGCCAGATATAGATGTCCGGACCGTGGCTGCGGTCGGCCGGCATCGCGCTGAAGGCGAGCGTCGAGCCGTCGGCCGACCATGCCGGCGGTGCGCCGGCGATGCGCACGTTCTCGAGGATGGCGACGGTGGCCAGGGTCGGCGTGGGGGAGGCGCTTCCGACGGGCGCCGGCAGAAGGCTATCGCTGGGGGCGGGCGAGACGAGAATCGACGGCAGGGCGTCTGTCGGTGAGGCGATGACGACCGCCGGCGGCGCTGAGGCGGGTTCCTCGGAGGGCGACGGCGCATCGGGCGAGGTGGGCGACGGCGCATCGGGCGAGGTCGTGGGCGACGGCGGCGAGGTCGTCTCCGGCGCGTCGGTCGGCGGTGGCGTGGAGTCGACCGCTGGAGATGGTGCGTCCGGCGGTGGGTGTGGCCCGTCGGTCTCGTCGAGCACGATCGCGACCACGCCGTCGCCGCCACCGTGGCGGCCGGTGATGGCCATGCGCTCGCCATCGGGGCTGATGCTGACGTGGACCGGCACGACGTCGCGCGGCAGGGCGACGATCTGCGGTGACAGGTCGCCGCCATCAATGCACGTCAGCGCCGACGGCGGGCAGACCTGGTCGACGTCGGTGCGCAACCAGAACAGGCCGTTGGCGTTGGTGCCGACCAGGTTGATGCGCTGGGGGCTGACGCCGAAGGGCGTGGGCAGCACCGCGGCGGCCGTAGGATCGGCCGACGATCGGGGCTCCGGTTGCGGCTGCGGAGTGGTCACGAAGCCGAGCTGGCCGGTACCGAAGGCCATCAGCACGGCCAGCGTCGCCGCTGTCGCCACCGTCGCGCGCGGCAGCCAGCGCCGCTGTCCCAGCTCGAAGGGCAACGGCCGGCGCGCCAGTTCGCGATCGAGGGCGGCAGACGTCCGTGCCCACATGTCGCGCGGTGGCGGCACGGACCGCAGCCCGCGCAGCTCGTGGCGCTGGCGGTGGTAGTCGTTCTGGACGGCGCGGCACTCGGCGCAGCGGGCAAGATGGCGCAGCAGCTGCCGCTCGGCGATGACGCTCAGCGGCCCGTCGAAGCGCGCCGAGATCAGGTCGCGGTAGCGCTGGTGACCGCGGCGCATCTTCATCGGTCGTCTCCGGGCTCGCGTTCGTCGGCCGGCGCGTGGGCCCGGCTGGCAGCCTGGCGCCGGCCCTCGGCGAGAGCGCTGCGCGCGTGCTCGACGGCGAGGGCCTGGCGCAGAGACTCGCGCGCCCGCGACAGTAGCGCCCGCGCGGCAACGTGCGAGACCCCGAGCGCCTGGGCCAGCTCGATGCCTGTCAGCTCGTGCAGCTCGGCCAGGAGCAGCGCCTGGCGCTGGCGCGGCGGCACCTGCGCCAGTGCCCGCTCCATGTCCGTCGACAGCCGGCCGTGGAGTGCCAGATCCTCGGCCGAGGCGGCGGTGCCGCGACTCTCGCCGGACCACGGCACGAAGCGCACGATCCGCCGCCGGCGCAGCTCGTCGAGCGCGGTCCGGCCGGCGATCTGATACAGCCACGCCCGGGCGCGGCTCTGGTCGGCGAGCGTGTCGAATGCGCGGTAGGCCTTGATGAATGTCTCCTGCGTCAGGTCGGCCGCCAGCTCGTCGTCGCGCACCATCCGGCTGAGGTAGCTGTAGATCTCGGCGTGGTGCTGTGCGTAGAGGCGCTCGATCGAGGCCCGCGCCGTGGCACGGTCGGGCGTCATCGAGATCGCCCCCAGCGCGCGTGTGCGGACCGCGAATGTCGGCATCTGACCTGTTGCTGTGCTTGGCCCTGGCCCGACTCTGGGGAATTCGGGACGCGCTCACATCGGGTGGCGCCGTTCAGAAGGCTGTGACGGACACGCACGAGCGAGTGTGACGCGGCAGTGCGAGGCGTCACCGCTGGCCCTCGCGCCTGAACTCGTCCCACGTGCGGGCGCGCGACGGGGCGCCGGCGACAGCGCCCTGCGCCGCGCGTGCCGCCTCGAGCAGCTCCGCCACCGCCTCCTCCGGGCTGACCGGATTGACGGGCAGGCCGGTGCCCAGCTCGAGGCCGGCGATCTCGCGCAGCCGCGGGTGGATCTCCCAGTGCCAGTGGTATGTCTCGTCGACCCGCTCGCGCAGCGGCCCCGTGTGGAGCAACAGGTTGTACGCTGGCCAGTCGAGGCTCGACAGCAGGCGCAGCACGCGCTGCAGCGTGTCGGCGGCGTTGGTCAGCTGGGCGTCGGTGGCGTCGCCGAAGTCGGCGGCATGATGGCGTGGTACGACCCACAGCTCGAACGGCGAGCGCGACGCATAGGGCGCGAAGGCGACGGCCGCCGCGTCCTCGAAGACCAGCCGGGTGGCCTGCGCGACCTCGTCGTGCACCAGCCGGCAGAAGGCGCACACGCCCTCACGGATGAGGTAGCGCGCGGCGCCACCCAGCTCCTCGCCGATGCGGTGCGGGATCTGCGGCAGGTCATAGAAGTCGAGGCACAGGTGGTCGGTCATGGCACCGGCCTGCCGGCCCCAGTTCTGGACGACCTGCAGGTAGTCGGTCTGCTTCTCGTCGCGGGCGGCGACGATCGCCTCGCGCGCTTGGCCGAGCATCTCGAAGCAGATCTGCGCGCTCGCCTCAGCCAGCGGCTCGTGATGGCCGGGCGGGGCGACGATCGTCTGCCACGATCCGCGGTCGCCGACGAGGCCCAGCTCCGGCTCGCGCTCGTCGTGGCCGGCGTCACGCGCCTGGCGCTCGGTGCCGGCGACGGTGAAGGCGTCGGACTTGAGCATCCGCACGCGCACGCCATCGCCCGCCGGCTGGCGGCAATTGGGGCACTCGCCGGGCTCCTGGCCGAGCGGCTGCGCCGGCCGGCGGAAGCGAGCCGGGTCGTACTGGCGATCGACCACGACGGCGACCCACCAGCCGGTGATGCTGTCCTTGCGCAGCTCGAAGAGCCCGCCGGCCATGGATTTCCGAACCTCAGGCCGGCACGAGCGCGCGTTCGAGAGCCGCCTCCAGCGCGCCGGCGAAGTGGCGCGCGGCGTCCTCGACGCTCTCCGTCGACGGCAGCGCGGCCGGGCCGGCCCAGCCGGCCTCGCGCGCGATCGAGGTGACATCGATGTTGGCCATGCCGCACGGGTCGATCAGCTCGTAGTCGGGCAGGTGTGTCGTGACGTTGAGCGCGATGCCGTGGTACGAGACACCGCGCTCGACGCGCAGCCCGAGTGCTCCCAGCTTGCGCGGTTGCTCGTCGTCCGGCCCGCACCAGCAGCCGGGGTAGCCGTCGCGCCGGCCGGCGGCGACGCCGTATGCGGTGGCGGTGTCGGCCATCGCCTGCTCGAGGGCGCGCACGAACGGGCGCAGCAGCAATCCGCGCTCGGAGAGCTTGACGATGGGATAGCCGACGAGCTGGCCCGGGCCGTGATACGTCACCTCGCCGCCGCGCTCGACGCGGATCAGCTCGATGCCCAGCCGGCGCAGCTCGCCCGCGCTGGCACGCACGTACGCCGGGTCGCTCTGCCGGCCGAGCGTGAGCACGGCGGGATGCTCGAGCAGCAGCAGCTGATCGCCGATCTCACCGGCGACACGCGCCTCGACCAGCCGGTGCTGGAGGTCCCACGCCGCCTGGTAGTCGAGCCGCCCCAGCCAGCGCACCTCGAGTGTCATGCTCGCACGATAGCAGGGCGCGCTTGGCCGACGGTTGCCGAAGGCCGGTTCGGCAGGCATGTAGAATCGGTGCCGCTGAGCGGGAGTAACTCAGTTGGCAGAGTGTCTGCTTCCCAAGCAGAATGTCGCGGGTTCGAATCCCGTCTCCCGCTCCAGCCCCTGTTGTATCTGGCTGGGAACAGTGCGCCTCCTTGGACCGACGCGGGTTGGCCCTAGTTCGGCGGGCGGCAGGCTGTGTCCCGGCAGGGCAGCTGTGGCCCTTATTCCGCGGGATCTCGAGCTCGACGACTGGTCCTCACTCGTGCGCGGTGGCCGGCTGTGGAAACTGCCCACCAGCCGGCCGCAATTGACCGGCGACGGCGGCGAGTGACTGCCAAGCGCGGCTCGTCGGGACCCAAATGAGGCTTGGTTGTGGGCTTTTGGCCACATCTCGCGCCGGAACGCTGACTCGGTCGAGTCGATCGGTCAGTTCACGTCGCTCTGGTGGGAATGGCCCACACCAAGCCGGCCGCGCGGCCGGCTGACGGGGCTCGCGACGTCGCAGATGGAGGATCCTCTTCCCACCGAGTCAAAACAGGGTCCGCTCCATCTCCTCCAGCACGCGGTTCCCCGTTTAAAATCCTGTCGTTAGCCTGCGCGCCGCGCGGGCTTGGACGACGAGTCACGGCCCGGTACACGCTCGCCGAGTGACGACAGGTGACCGCGGCGGCCCGCGCCGGGCCGTCCACGAGACGGCGGGCAGCGTCGACCATCCGTTCGACGACGACCGACCGGCCAGCCATCCGCTGATCCAGACGGACGCGGCCTGCACGATCGCCTCCC
>CAYRMQ010000065.1:0-16072 GCA_964425305.1 uncultured Anaerolineaceae bacterium
GCCGCCGGCGCGCCAGGCGCCGTGACGGTCGGCCGCCAGCGCTCCTTCGCCGCCGAGCGTGACGGCCACGCGCCGGGCGCCCTCGTCGAGCGCGTAGCGTACGGCCCGCCGCAGGCTCGCGCCCGGATATCGCTCGCGGATGGCCGAGGCGGTGGGCGCGTAGAGGCCGACCTCGGCCAGGTCCAGGCCCCGGATCGGGTTGCCGCCGTCGACCGACAGCCTGGACCGCGGCACGGCCCGCGCCGGCTCCCAGCCGGCGTGGTCGACGTGGACCCACGCGGCCGCCCGGCACGCCGCCATGGCGGCGTCGGTCAGGCTCGCGATACGGACGCCCGGCGCGTGGATGATCGACCGCGTGGTGGCGGCGCGGTCGACGAGGATGACGCTCTCGGCGCTCGGCCCATCGCTCGTCGCCAGGTGCGTGACGTCGACGCCGGCGCCGGCCAGGCCGCGCCGCACCTCTTCGCCGGCCGCGTCGTTGCCCACAGTTCCCACGAAGGCGACCGAGCGGCCGAGCCGGGCGGCGGCGACGGCGGCGGTCGCGGCCGGCCCGCCACCGGCGCGCACGAACGGCTCGACGACCAGCCGTCCGTCGGGCTCCGGCCAGCGGGGCAGGACGACGATCGTGTCGGTCGTGGCCAGGCCGACGCAGACAAGCTCCGCTTCCGGAAGGGCTGGGGAAGGGGAATCGGTGGCCATCGGCCTAGGCTAAACGACACATCGGATGTCCCGTCGGGACGAGCGTTTTGTACCGGTCACGAAGCGTTATAACGCTCGCTAGACTCCAATTCGTGCGCCCCGTCACGAATATCAGCTCGAATCTCTACCGCCTGCGCGACACCTGCAACGTCTATCTCGTAAAGGACGGCGAAAGCGGCGTGCTGATCGATTTCGGCTCGGGCGCCATCCTCGACGAGGCGGCCGGCGCGGGCGCGCCGGCGATCGGCGACGTGCTCGTAACCCACCACCATCGCGACCAGGTGCAGGGCCTGACGCGGGCCGTCGGCGCGGGCATCAACATCTGGGTCCCGCCGGTCGAGCGCGATCTGATCGCCGACGTCGAGCCGCATTGGCAGGAGCGCGCGATCGACAACAACTACAACGTCCGCGAGGACCGCTTCTCGTTGCTCGAGAGCGTGCCGGTGACCGGCAGCGTGACCGAGTACCGGCCGATGCGCTTCGGCTCGCTGGAGGTGCTGCCGCTGCCCACGCCCGGCCACACCATCGGCTCGGTCAGCTACCTGGCCACGATCGACGGCCGGCGCGTGGCGTTCACCGGCGACCTCATCTACGGGCCGGGCAAGATCTGGTCGCTGGCCGCGACGATGTGGTCCTACGGCGAGATGCACGGCGTCGGCGCGACGATCCTGTCGCTGCTGGCGCTGAAGGAGCAGGCGCCCGACCTGCTGCTGCCGTCCCACGGCGAGCCGATCACCGACCCGCCGGCGGCCATTGACCAGACGGTCGCCGAGCTGCGCCGGATGCTCGAGTTCCGCGCCGCCGACGCCCCCTTCGAGTCGTGGCTGCAGGAGCCGTACGTGCCGATACGGCCGCACCTGCTGCACAACCGCTCCAGCCACTCGTACAGCTACGTGCTGATCAGCCAGAGCGGCAAGGCGCTGCTCTTCGACTACGGCTACGACTTCATGCCGGGGCTGCCGGCGGGCACAGATCGCGCCTCGCGCCGGCCGTGGCTGTACACGCTCGACCAGCTCAAGCGCGACCACAGCGTGACGGCCATCGACACCGTCATCCCGACGCACTACCACGACGACCACGTCGCCGGCTTCAACCTGCTGCGCGAGGTCGAGGGCACGCAGGTGTGGGCGCCCGACAACTTCGACGACGTGCTCGAGCGGCCGAACCGCTACGACCTGCCGTGCCTGTGGTACGACCCGATCCCGGTCGACCGGCGGCTGCCCGTCGGCGGCAGCGTGCGCTGGGAGGAGTACGAGCTGGAGATCCACGACCTGCCCGGCCACACTGCTTTCGCCGCCGCCTTCTCGTTCAAGGTCGACGGCACGAAGGTCGTGGTCACGGGCGACCAGCAGGACAAGGCGTGGGGCCGCCATCCGCGAAACGAGCGGCTCAACCACATCTACCAGGCGCGCGTCGGGCCCGACGACTTCGTCAGCAGCGCCGCGCTGTACGCGCGGCTCCAGCCGCAACTGATGATGAGCGGCCACTGGGCGCCGCGCTGGATCGAGGCCGACTACCTCGAGATGCTCGCCACGCGCGGCCAGATCTTCGCCGACCTGCATCGCTCGCTGCTGCCGCTCGAGGAGGTGAACCTCGGGCTGGAGGGCTTCGCCGCGCGCATCGAGCCCTATCGCAGCGAGGTGTGCGGTGGCTCGACGCTCGACTTCGACGTCTGGCTGCGCAACCCGCTGGCGTCGGCCACAGAGGCGCGCGTCGATCTCGTCGTGCCCGCCGGCTGGCAGGCGCGCCCGCCGGCGCAGAGCCTGGCCCTCGACGGGCACGGCACGGGCACGCTCCGCTTCGCCGTCGAGGTCGGCAAGGAGCCGCAGCGGCGGGCGCGCATCGCCGCCGACGTGAGCATCGGCGAGCTGCGCCTGGGACAGCAGGCCGAGGCACTCGTTACAGTCACCGCGTGATCCGCGTGCGCCGCGCCGACGGCGCCCTCCAGCTGGAGACCGACGCCTACCACCTCGCGCTCGATGAGGTCGGGCCGCGCGCGACACTGTCCGACGCACACCGCGGAGCGGCCACCCAGCTGATGCTGCTGGCCAGCCTCGACACCGACCGTGGCCTGGATGGCACGCTTGGCGGCGAGCCGCTGCGGGTGGAGGAGACGGCGGACGCCGTGACGGTCTCGTTCGACGCGCCGAGCACGGTGTGGGACGCCAAGCGGGTGGTTCTCCGCTGCACTGCCGACGAGGTGGCCGTCCAGGCGAGCGTCAGCGGCCGCGGCCGCCTGACCGACGCGCGCCTCCTTGGCGGCTGGTACAACGGCAGCCCACGCTGGGGCAGCGGGCTCTACCACAGCCGCTGGCCGGCGCGGACCCTCTTCGTGCCGTCGCCCGATCACCCGCAGCGGCTGCTCCAGCCCGCGAGCGAGCCGGCGACGGTCGGCGTCAACGGCGGCGACATGCCCGGCCGCGGCCACTGGTTCTTCACGCCCGGACCGTTCCTGTTCGCCGGCAGCGAGGCAGACGTCGATGACCCGGGCGACTCCGCGGCGGAGCCGTGGCAGTTGCTCGAGCTGCGCTGCGCGATCGACGAGGCAACCTTCAGCGAGATGCGCTACGCGCCGTTCCTGGGCGGCTTCAGCGTCGTCCTGGCCTACGAGGGTCAGACCGTGGTCGACGGCCAGTTCTCGACGCCGCCGCTCGTCCTGCGACCAGGCGCGGCAGACCCGTACCGGGCCATTGCCGACCACGCCGGGCGACTACGCTCGGCCGGGCTCGCGCCAGCGATCCAGCGGCAGCCGGCCGACTGGTGGCTGCGGCCGATCTTCTGCGGCTGGGGCGAGCAGTACCGCCAGTTCCTGCTGGCGGGCGGCCATCCGACGGCCTGGTCACGGCAGGAGCACTACGACCGCTGGCTGGACCACCTGGCCGAGCGCGACATCGTGCCCGGCACGGTCGTCGTCGACGACAAGTGGCAGAAGACGTACGGCCGCAACGACGTCGACACCGAGCGCTGGCCGGACATGGGCCGCTGGATCGCGGAGCGCCACGCGGCCGGCCAGCGCGTGCTGCTGTGGTTCAAGGCGTGGGACGCCGAGGGCCTGCCCGATGAGGCGTGCCTGAAGGATCCCGGCGGCCACCGCCTGGTGGCCGACCCGGAGAGCCCGGCCTACGGTGAGATCCTGCGCGAGGCGCTCGCGCAGATGCTCGGGCGCGGCGGGCTGGACGCCGACGGGCTGAAGGTAGACTTCACCGCGCAGACACCGTCCGGTCCGGGCTTCGCGGGCACCGGCTCGGCCTGGGGGGTGGCGCTCCTTCACCGACTGCTGACGCTGATCTACAGATACGCCAAGGAGGCCAAGGCCGACGCGCTGGTGGTGACCCACACGCCCAACCCGCTCTTCGCCGACGTGACCGACATGATCCGGCTGAACGACCTCATGCGCCTGAGCCAGCCTGATCCGCTGCCGGCTGCCGTCCCGCAGATGACGCACCGTGCGCGCATCGCGCGCGCGGTCGACCCGGATCTGCTGATCGACACCGACGACTGGTGCATGCCCTCGCGCGCCGAGTGGCGCGCTTACCTCGAGGCGAAGGTCGAGCTGGGCGTGCCGGCGCTCTACTATGCGACCGGTATCGACTACAGCCGCGAGCCATTCGGGCAGGACGATTACGCCGCCATCCGGGCGGCCTGGGCGCGCTACGAAGCAGGTCGCGCGGGCGCACGCGTTGAGGCGGGCGCCGGCTCGGAGGCCGGCGCATGACCGGCGAGCGCCGGCGGCGGCTCGCTCTCGTGCACACCGTCGGGGGTCTCGTGCCGCGCTTCCGCGAGTTGACGTCTGAGCTGATGCCCGGCGTCGAGACGTTCGACATCGTCGACGAGACGCTACTCCGCGACGCGACGGCCGAGGGCCGCGTGTCGATCGAGACGGCGCGCCGCCTGATGGGCCACGTCGCGGCGGCCGAGCACGACGGCGCCGACGCGATCCTGGTCACCTGCTCGTCAATGGGCGGTGCGGTCGATGCCGCCCAGCGCTTCGCCGGCGTGCCGCTGCTGCGCGTCGACCAGGCGATGGCCGAGCAGGCAGTCGCGCGCGGCTCGCGCATCGGCGTGCTGGCGACACTGCGCTCGACGCTCGAGCCGACGGCCGAGCTGATTCGCCGGACGGCGGCCGAGGCCGGCCGCGAGGTCGAGGTGCGCGACCACGTTTGCGAGGGTGCCTTCGAGGCGCTGCGCGCGGGCGACACCGAGCGCCACGACCGGCTGGTACTCGACGGGCTGGAGCCGCTGCTCGGCTGGGCCGACGTGATCGTGCTGGCGCAGGCCTCGATGGCCCGCGTCGTCGACCGACTGAGCGAGGAGCAGCGGCGCGTGCCCATCCTGACCAGCCCGCGGCTCGGCGTCGAGAGGATGCGCGAGCTCCTGTCGGCCTAGGCGTGCCGGGATCGCCGCCGCGGCCAGTCCTCGACGAGCTGGCCCGGCTCGCCGCCGCCCGGCCGGCCGTCGTCCTCGACGACGATCCGACGGGCACCCAGACGCTGCGCGACGTGCCGGTGCTCACCGAGTGGAGCGCCTCCGCCATCGCGCGCCACCTCGACGCGCCGGTGCTCTTCCTGTCGACCAACTCGCGCTCGCTCGACGAAGCGGCGGCGGTCGAGCTGGCCGGTGACGCCGTGCGCGCCGCGCTGGAGGCCGCGCGCGAGCGCGGGCTTCCGATCAGCCTGGTCTCGCGCAGCGACTCGACGCTGCGCGGCCACTTCCCGGCCGAGCCGCTGGCGATGGCCCAGGCCGCCGGCATGCCACAGGCGCGCCTGCTGCTGGCGCCCTTCTTCGCCGAGGGAGGGCGCGTGACGGTCGATGACGTCCACTACCTGGTACGGGACGGACGCCAAGTTCCGGTGGCCGAGACGGAGTTTGCGCGCGATCCCGACTTCGGCTACCGGTCGTCCAACCTGCGCGAGTGGGTCGCCGAGAAGTTCGCCCGGACGGGAAGGCCGGCGCCCTCCCTGTCCAGCCTCGGCCTGGAGTTCATCCGTGGCGGGGGTGCGCCGGCCGTCGCCAACGTGTTGCGCGCGCTGCCCGCCGGCGGCGTGGCCGTCATCAACGCCGAGCACGACTCGGACATCGAGACGGTGGCCCTCGGCGCGCTGCTGGCCGAGGAGGCCGGCCTGCCGCTGGTCGCGCGCGTCGCGGCGTCGTACGTCCGTGCCCGCGCCGGACGACCGTCCGCGCCGCCACTGACTCCGGACGAGCTGCCCGCCAGCGGCCCGGGCGTGGTCGTCGTCGGCTCGCACGTGGAGACCACCACGCGCCAGCTCGAGGCCCTGCGCGAGCGGGGCGCCGGCGCCGCCGTCTTCCACGAGGTCAGCGTCGCGTCGCTGCTCGCCGCCGACTGGCGCGGCACGACCGATGTCGCAGCCGCGACGGCCTACCTGGAGGCGGCCCTCGCCGAGGGACGGACCGGCGTCCTCCTCACCGAGCGTCGCCGGCGCAACCTGGACCTGGCCGAGGCGCGCGTCCTCTCGGTTGCCCTGGCCGGCATCGTAGGCTCCCTGGCGCGGCGGCCGGCGTGGGTGCTGGCGAAGGGCGGCATCACGAGCAGTGACGTGGCCGTCCACGGTCTCGGCATGCGCTCGGCGCGCGTCGCGGGGCAACTGCTGCCCGGTGTGCCGGTGTGGGTCGGCGAGGCGGGCAGCCGCTGGCCGGGCCTGCCGCTCGTCGTCTTCCCGGGCAACGTCGGCGGCCCCGAGGCGCTGGCCGACGCTATCGCCCTGCTCAGCGGCCGGCCTGTGCTACGTTCCTGAGCCGATGCCCGACCTGGCCGCCGCGCTGCGCGAGCCGCTCGCCCTGAGCCCCAACCGCCTGACGCGCTTTTACCGCGGTGGCCGGCTGCTGGACGCTTTCCGCGGCGTGCCCGACGCGGCCGACGACGACCGGCCCGAGGACTGGGTCGGCTCGGCGACGCGGGCTTGGACGGCAGCAGGCCGGCCGCCGTCTCCACTCGGCCCGAGCAGGGTCGAGGTGAACGGCTGGCGCACGACGCTCGAGGAGCTCGTCCAGCTCGAACCGGACGCGCTCGCCGGCCGAGAGCTGACCGAGCGGGCCGGCCCGACGCTCGGCGTCCTCGTCAAGCTGCTCGACGCCGCCGAGCGGCTGCCGGTGCACTGCCACCCCAGCCGTCGGCAGGCCGCCGCCCTGCTCGGCTCCCGCTTCGGCAAGACGGAAGCGTGGCTCATCCTCGGCACGCGTGAGCGAACCGGCCGCGTGTGGGCCGGCTTCCGCGAGCACGTGCCGGAGGAGCTGCTGCGCGACTGGATCGAGCGGCAGCAGACCGAGGTGCTGCTCGACGCGCTGGCCGAGCATCCCGTGGCCGCGGGCGATGTGTTCTTCATACCGGGCGGCACGCCGCACGCCATCGGTGCCGGAGTCTTCCTGCTCGAGCTGCAGGAGCCGACCGACTTCTCGATCATCGTCGAAACGCGCGACTTCCCGATCGATGCCCGCGATGCGTCACTCCGGCTGGGCTGGGAGCGTGCGCTGAGCTTCTTCGATACGCGGGCTGCCCCGCCGCTGCGCCAGTCACCGCGCTCCGTCTCGAGCGCGGTGACGGACCTGCTCGGGCCGCCGGCGGCGCCCTTCTTTCGCGCGCTGCGCATGCGCCTGAGCGGCGACGCGGCGCCGCCCTTCGAGCCGGCCTACGCCGTCGGCGTCGTCCTCGCCGGCAGCGGCGCGCTGCACGGCGCGTCGCGCCGGCTGGAGCTGCATCGCGGCGTCACGGTTGCGCTGCCGGCGACGGCGGTGGAGCACGCGCGCGTCAGCGGCGAGGACCTCGACCTCGTCTGGTGCCTCGGCCCCGATCCGGCCGCGCTCGACCGCCAGCCGCTGCCAGGGGTCGCCGCGCCGGCATGAGCGACTGGTGGCGCGCGGGCGTCATCTACCAGGTTTACCCGCGCAGCTTCGCCGACTCGGACGGCGACGGGGTCGGCGACCTGGCCGGCATCCTCGAGCGGCTCGACCACCTCCGTGGAGGGCCGTCCTCGCTGGGTGTCGACGCCGTTTGGCTGAGCCCGATCTACCCGTCACCGCAGACGGACTTCGGCTACGACGTCTCCGACTACACCGCCATCGACCCTGTCTTCGGCGACCTGGCCACCTTTGATCGGCTGGTGGAGGAGGCGCATCGGCGCGGGCTGCGCGTGCTGCTCGACCTCATCCCCGGCCACACGTCGGTGGAGCATCCGTGGTTCGTCGAGTCGAGGTCAGCGCGCGAAGCCGCCCACAGGGACTGGTACATCTGGGCCGATGCGGCGCCCGACGGCGGGCCGCCCAACAACTGGCTGAGCGTCTTCGGCGGCCCGGCCTGGGAACTCGACCCGACGACGGGGCAGTACTACCTGCACTCGTTCTATCCCGAGCAGCCAGACCTCAACTGGCGCAACCCCGACCTCGCCGCCGCCTTCACCGACGTCGTCCGCTTCTGGCGTGCGCGGGGCGTCGACGGCTTCCGCGTCGATGCCATTGACCGGACGATCAAGGACGTCGAGCTGCGCGACAACCCACCCGCCGCCGGCGTCTTCTCGCCGCGGCTGCCCGAGCGCATGCGCCAGGAGCTGCGTCTGTGGAACAAGGACCGCCCGGAGGTCGTCGATGTCGTGCGCGCCCTGCGCCGGGCGGCCGAGTCTGTGGGACCGGCTAACGCGCTGTTGATCGGTGAGTCGTACATCCCCATCGAACGCATGGGCCGCTACCTGGGCGAGGGCCCGGGCGACGCCTTCGATCTCGTCTTCGACTTCGACTTCCTCTTCGCCGGCTGGGACGCGGCGCGCCTGCGGGCGAGCGTCGAGAGCGCCGAGGCGCTGCTGCCCGCCCACGGCTGGCCGTGCCGCGCCATGTCGAGCCACGACGTCTCTCGCCACGCCAGCCGCTTCGGCGTCGAAACGGTCCGCGCCGCGGCGCTGCTGCTGCTGACGCTGCGCGGCACGCCGGTCGTCTACATGGGCGAGGAGATCGGCATGCTCGACGTGACGCCGCCCGACGTCGTGGCGCTCGACCGCGGTGGCCGCGACGCCTCGCGCACGCCGCTGCACTGGGACGCGACCCCGGCCGGCGGCTTCTCGACGGGCAGCCCGTGGCTGGCGTGCGGCGACACGGCCACGTGCAACGTCGCCGACCAGCGCGACGACCCGGCGTCGCTGCTGGCCCTCTACCGCCGGCTGATCGAGCTGCGCCACACCTCGGCGGCCATCGGCCTCGGTGCGCAGCGCTCGATCGACCTGCCCGCCGGCGTGCCGGCCCTCGCCTTCATCCGCCGCGCCGGGGATGAGGCGGTGCTCGTCGCCGTCAACGTCGGCCCCCGGCCCCTGACGCTCGACCTCGCCGCGGCCGCCCGTGGCCGCCTGCCCGGTCACGCGACGCTCGAGCTGTCGACGGACTTCGAGCGTGGCAAGGGGAAGCGCCTCAACCTGGCCGCGCTGGAGCTGGCCGCCCACGAGGGTGTCGTGGCCGACCTCGGCGCGGGTTGGTGAGGTTCCCGATACGAACGAGACAGCTCGCTTCACTGAGGCTGGCGGATGACCGCCAGGGTCGTGGGAGATCACGGGCGTTCCGCGAGGGCGGCCGTCGACGCGCTGACCGCCGCCTTGTGCCGGCCCGGTCAGGGTGAGATTCGGCCGGCGGGCGAGGTAGTTCCAATGGGATTGGCGGAACCGACCGGTGGCGGTATCGGCGGGCGGTTCCCTTCCAATGGGATTGGCGAAAACGACCGGGCGACTGCCAGCCGCGGTCGACCTATCCAGCCGGACTGGTGATCTCGACGCCATAGCCGCCGAGCGCGTCGTTTGTTCCACTGCAGCTGGTGCCGGCGACCGCATCCGGAGCCGTGTCTGTCGAAAGCCCCAGCGTCTTTGGTGGCACCGACATGACCCCGTCAGTCTCCCAATCAGACTGGAATGGGGGCGGAGGCGGAGTGGGGCCGCTGTTTCATCTGCATCGGAAAGCTTCAGTCAGGCGGCGCGCTCCTCGGGCAGCGCGTCGACGAAGCGCTGCAGCTCTCGCCCCAGGCGGCGATTGGCCAGCGAGGCCGCCTGCCGCGCGGCCGGGTCGACCGGTGCGCCTTCGGGCAGCCGCCACGGCTGGGCGATGACCGAGCGGTCGGCGTGGGCGGCGAGCGCGGCCACCGCCGCGGCGTCGTCGGGATCGCCGGTGACCCGCAGCAGCGCCCTCTGCCAGGCGGCATCCGGATCGTAGGCGCGTGGATCACGCAGGTACTCGGCCCACGTGCCAAGGGGTATCAGGCTGGCCTCGGGCTCGAGCGCCGGGTTGACGAGTACGCCCGCGACCCACTCATCGAGGTCTGGATCGCGGTCACGGATCGGCCCGATGTGCAGCTCGTCGACCATCTGCGCGTCGTTGACCGGATAGTTGTCCCAGATCAGCGGCTTGCGGCCGATGACCTGACCAATGGCCCGCGCGTCGGCGCCGGTGATGGTGGGCGAGCAGACCTGCGGGCCGGTCCAGCAGATCTCGACGTCCGGCGCGAGCTCGGCGCCGAGCGTATGCAGATAGGCCGACCCGCGGCCGTGATAGTGCGTCGGGCAGAAGATGACGCCGGTGTCGGGGATGGCGCGCCGGATCTCGTCGATCAGCCAGACGTGCGCGTCGGCGAGGCTCGAGAACCGGCCGGCCCTGGCCGGATCGATGTCGAAGGGGATGTCGTCGGCAAGCAGCATCAGCCGCCCGGCGCCCAGGCCGGCATAGTCGCGCAGCTTGGCGATGGCGATCTGCGGGTCGCGCTCGTCGGCATACGAGATGCCGACGGGCCGCAGGCCGATCCACAGCTCCATGCCATGCGCGCGGCAGCGATCGGCCAGCGCCGCCAGCCGCCGCCGCCGGGCGTCCGGGTAGGGCGTCCGCCAGCCGGCGTTCTGGAGCCGATCCTCCTTCGGCGCGTAGACGTAGACGCCGAAGCCCAGCCGGCAGAGGGCGTCGACGAAACGCTCGCGCACCGGCCAGCGCCAGAGCCGCTCGTAGAAGCCCTCGATGACCCCTGCCACGGCGAAGCTCATGCGCCGGCGCCACCGGCCGACCACGCCTGCTCGCTCCAGGCGCGAGCCGTCCGGGGAAGCCAGTCGAGCCCGGCGAGCGTGTCTGCCGCGGGTACGTACTCCAGACCGACGGCGCCGCGATAGCCGGTGTCGGCCAGCGCCGACCAGAAGGCGGCGAAGTCGACCGTGCCGCTGCCCGGCTCATGCCGCCCGGGCACGTCGGCGACCTGCACGTGGCCGACCAGCGGCCCGAGCCGGCGCAGCCAGCTTGCCGGATCGCCACCGCCCATGGCGACGTGGTAGGTGTCGAGCTGGATCCTCAACGCGTTGTCCTCGACTGCGCTGACGAACGAGGCGGCCCTGCTCACGTCGGTGAGCAGGTAGGCCGGCGTGTCGCGAGCGTTGAGGACTTCGAGCAGAAGCGTCCGGCCCCTCGCCGACGCCCGTGGCAGCGCCCAATCGAGATTGTCCCTCAGGCAGCGCTCGAGGGCATGGCGTTCCGTCGCCGGCGGAGCGTTGCCGGCGAGCACGTTGATTGCCGGGCAGTCGAGGGTGGCCGCCAGGTCGAGCGCCTCGTCGAAGGCGGCCCGCCAGCGTTCGACCGCCTCGGGATGGCTGGCCCAGCCGCGCTCGCCGGCGGCCAGGTCGCCGGCGTCCATGTTCATCTGCGCCACGCGCACGCCGGCTTCGCGGATCGCGCCGACGACGTCGTCGAGCGCGACGGGCGGCCAGGCGAACTCGACCGCGTCGAAGCCTGCACGGCGGGCGGCGGCGAAGCGCTCGAGGTAGGGCAGCTCGGCGAACAGGAAGCCGACGTTGACCGAGAAGCGCGTCACGCGCCCACCTCCGGCGGCCAATCGGCGGGGAACGCCTCGTCATCGGCCAGCGCTGCAAGGCAGCCGTACAGGACGGCACCGACGCTCCAGGCGTGCGACAGCCCCAGCAGCATGCCCTTCGCCTGCGCCCAGTCGGTCTGGTAGAAGCGCTCGCTGACCATGCCGCGGTAGGCGTTGAAGTCGCCGTTGTGGCGGGCGACGAACTGCAGGAAGCAGGCCAGGTTGTCGCGCGTCCGCTCGAAGTAGTGGTCGTCACCCGTGGCGCGCCAGAGGGCCAGCATCTCGGGCAGGCAGATCAGCCCGTAGGCGTGCAGGTGCTGGTTCGAGGGCGAGGCCTGGTCGGCGCCGCGCGTCCGGAAGTCGTACTGGGCGAGGAGCGTCTGCGGCGGGAAGCGGACGTTGTAGGCGTAGCGGAAGGTGAGCATCCAGTCCGCGGCGCGGCGGGCGAGGTCCAGCCAGCGCGCCGCGCCGGTCGCCGCGTGGATGACGACGTAGGCGATGACGGCCTGGTAGCCGTCCTCCGACGTCGGCGTCAGGTGGACGTCCTCGGCCGCGCCGTAGATCAGCTCGTCCTCGACGAAACGGGCGTAGTAGGCGGCGGCACGCTCGGCGGCGGCCAGCCAGCGGCGTTCGCCGAGCAGCGCCGCCCCTTCCGCCAGCGCCGCCACCCAGCCCAGCCCGGCGGCGCCGTCCCAGCCGCTGACCGCGCCGGTCTGCGGGTCGTAGTAGGCGCCGCAGTTGCCGTCCGCGCGCTGGACGCTCGTGACGAACTCGAGGTTCGAGCGCACCGCCGACTCCCACGCCGGGTGGTCGGCACCGGCGCGGCGCTCGGCGGCCAGCGCGCGCGCGAGGAAGAGCGTCGCCTCGGCCAGCGTCCGCGCGTGCAGCTGCCCGCCCGGGTTCCAGCCGTGGCTCCAGCCGCGGTCGAGGCGCCACTCCCCCCAGAACGCGCCGCACGGCGCCAGGCCGGCGGAGATCTTGTCGAGCACGGCCGTCGCGGCCATGACAGCCGCCGTCTCTGTGGCGCGCCGGCCGTAGGCGAGCAGGGCGGCGGCCCACGGCGCGCCGCTGACCCACGCGACGTGCATGTGCGGCCTGTCGCCGCGCTCGCCGAGCGCCTCGCGGTCGAAGGCAGCGGTCTCGAACAGGGCCGCATGCTGGGGCCGGTAGTGCCAGCGCAAGAGGCCCTGGGCGGCGAGCGACGCCGCGTCGGCCGGCGCCAGCCACGGGCGCAGCGGGTGGTGATCGCGCAGTGAGGCATACGCCTCGCGCACGACGGCGTCGTAGGCATGGGCAGCCGGCGGGCCGGCGAAGGCGGCGAAGCGGAGGCTGACCGTCTCAGTCGGCTGCCAGGTGTGGTAGCGGGCGTCCGCCGCTCGTCCCTCGCCCGGTGCGGCATATACGATCGGCTCCTCGCGGTACGGTGCGTCGAGCCAGATCGACGCCGACCGCCCGTCGCCACGGAAGCCGAGGCCTTGCTCCCCCAGCGGTCCGTGCTCGTCGCCCCACAGCGCGACCGTGGCGCGCTCGCCACGGCAGAAGACGGCGGGCAGCGCCGAGCGGTCGGCACGGAACGACCACGCGTCGGACACCAGCTCGTCGGCGTCCCCGCCGGCCGGGTCCCAGCGCGGGTACACGCGGCGGTTGTCGGGGCGGCGGTTCTCGCCGTAGAAGAGGCCCGGGATGAGCCAGTTCGGCTGCACGGCGTCGATCACGGTTCCCTCGAAACGCAGGCCGGCACGGCGCGGCTCCCGTCCCGTGTAGCGCACCTGCAGGTCGACGGCGTGGTGGCGTGCAACCGTGCCCGCGGGCCGCCACTCGGCGCGAGCTTCGAAGCCGGCCGCGGCGCCGCTGACTGTCAGCGCGCCGCTTCCCCCGTCCTCCGCGACGCGTTCGACGGGCACGGCGACTGTCTCCCCCACCGGCCTCAGCAGCTGCACCACGGAGGTCATCTCGAGGCCGGCGTCCGGCGCGCCGTCAGGCGCCAGCCGCAGCCGCCCGCCGGCCACGCGCAGCTCAGGCAACGACGCGTTCCTCGACGTTCCAGCCCGACACGAGAAGCCGCCGCTCGGCGACAGGTACGCCGTCGAAGCGGACGCTGACAGTGCGCTCCTCCCCGGGCAGCAGCGTCAGGTGGTCGGCGGCCGGCGTCGCCCAGCCGGCGGCTCCGGCGGGGCGGCCGTCCTCGATGCGCAGCGCCGGGATCAGCCACTCGCCGGCGTTGAGCAGCGTCAGCCGCCAGGCGTCGGCGCCGTCTGCGTGCCGGTCGACCTCCAGGGCGGCGGGCGGCAGCCGGCGCAGGGGGGCGAGGTCGGCCGTCCTGCTGAACAGGTAGCGGTTGTCGGACGTCAGCTGGCCGTCCGGCGCGTGCAGCGCCAGGGCGAGCACGAAAACGTCGCTGCTGACCAACGCCAGCGGGACCGCCAGCTCGCCCAGCGCAGTCGACGCCAGCGGTGGGATGGCGGCCTCCGTCTGGTGCTCGGCGGCGGCCTTTCCGTCGGCCGTCAGCAGGCGCGCGAGCAGCCGACCCCGGAACCCCTTGCGCAGCGTGCTCGTCGCCCACAGGCCGGCCACGAAAGCCGGCGCGCCGGCCCATGCCTGGCGCTCGAAGCTGGCGCCGACGTGGATCGGCTCGTAGGCGGCGGCGACGGCATGGTAGGCCGGCTTGGGGCGGCCGTAGTAGTCGACCGCCGACGTGCACCAGGCGTTGGGAAAGGGCTCGTTGAACTGCCACGGCAGCGTGCCCGAGCTGAGCCAGCGCCGGCGCAGGTGGGCCTCAACGGCGTAGCGCAGCCCGTCGGCCTGCAGCAGCTGGCTGGCGCGGACGAGCGTCGGCAGGTCGTCGATGCCGCCGCCGAACGCCGCCTGCACCAGCGGCTCGTTGATCCACCAGTCGCCGCGGTGGCGGTAGACGGGATTGTCGCGCGTCGGCGGCCAGCGCCGCTCGGCCGGGATCGTCGCCTCGATCGTTGCCCGGTTGGCCATGCCCTCGACGCCGAACTCGCTGTGCAGCAGCGCCCGCCGCTCGTCGTACAGCCGCTGGTGGGCGTCGAGGCCCAGGTGCTCCCACGGCCCGTGGACGTCGTGCCCCAGGCCGCCCGGCTCGAGCTCGGCGAAGCTTGATAGCGGGCCGGAGGGCGAGGTGGGCAGGAACGGACGGTCCGGATCGAGCCGCGCGACGACGTCGCGCAGCGCGCCGAGCACCGGCGCCGACTCGTCGAGTGGCCGCCCGTCGCGCATCAGCTCGTTGCCGCCGCACCACAGCGCCAGCGACGCGTGGTTGCGCCGGAGCGGCAGGATCTGCTCGGCCTGGCCGGCCATCATCGCCACGAACGCCGGGTCCTCGGAGGGCGCGTTGAGCCGGCCCGAGCTCGACTGGATGAACTCCTGCCAGACGAGCAGGCCGAGGCGGTCGCAGGCCGCATAGAAGGCCTCGCTCTCGATCAGGCCGCCGCCCCATACGCGCAGCAGGTTGACGTGTGCGGCGCGCGCCAGGCGCAGCAGGTGGTCGAGCCTGGCCGGCCGGGGCACACCGTAGAGCATGTCGATCGGTACCCAGTTCCAGCCGTTGGCGTAGACGGGCACGCCGTTGACGATGAGCCGGTATGGGCGGGCGTCGCCAGGCGCCCCGTCGTTGCGCTCGAGGCGCAGGCTGCGCAGGCCGGTCCGTAGGGCGACGCGGTCGCTGCACCGGCCGTCCGCCTCGACGCTGACCTCGGCGTCGTACAGCGGCTGCGCGCCGTAGCCGTTCGGCCACCATAGTTCCGGCCCATCGATCTCAACCTCGAGCTTCAGTTGCGTCCGCCCTGCGTCGACGTCGACCGATTGCTCGGCCGACCCGACTGCGCTGCCTGCCCGGCGGACGTCGAGCCGGACTCGCGCGCGGGCGGCCGAGGAGGCGTCGACCTCGAGCTCGCAGGCCAGGACCGCCGAGCGGTGATCCCCCGCCAGTCGCGGACGGAGGAACGGCCGCTCGATGCGCAGCGGACCGGTGACGCGCAGCCAGACCGGCTGCCAGATGCCCTGCTGGACGAGGCGCGGGCAGAAGTCCCAGCCGTAGCTCATGCGCGTCTTGTGGGTACGGACTCGCGCCGTGTCGCCGGTCTGCGACTCCTCCTGTGGCGCCGGCGCGATGAGCACCGCCAGGACGTGGCGCCCGCCCCCGGCGGCCTCCCGCCCGCCATCGCCGGCGAGTCGCTCGCCGATCTCGTAGCGCGCCGGCACGAACATGCCTTCGTGCTCGCCGAGCAGCTCCCCGTCGAGATAGACCTGGCCGGCGTAGTCGATGCCTTGGAGGACGAGCTCGACGCGGTCGCCGCGGGCCAGCGTGAGGGCGTCGACTTCGGTCTGGTAGGCCCACCAGCGCTCGGCCGCCCACTCGGCGAAGCGCGTGTTGCGGTCGGCGTAGGGGTCGGGCGCCTCACCCGCTCGGACGAGGTCGGCGACAACCGTGCCCGGCACGCTGGCCGGCAGCCAGCCGCCGTGGCCCGCCCGCGCCGGGACGCCGAGGCGCGCCGTCTGCCACTCGTCGCCGAGGTACGA
>CAYRMQ010000066.1:0-15915 GCA_964425305.1 uncultured Anaerolineaceae bacterium
TGCGTCACGAGCGCGAGGAGCGCGGCTGGAATCCATACGCCTTCGGTCGTCGCGCGGGCATCGTCCCCCGGCGACTGCGCAGGCTCGAGCAGGGGGCGGCGCCGTCCGTCGGGGAGCTGCTGCGCATTGTCACCGCGCTCGATCAAAGAATTGCCGAATTTCTTGCCGCCGCGGGACTTGACACGGTCGCGGACCTGCACAGGGTCCCCGTGGTCGAACCGCACGGGCGGGCCCAGCAAACCCGTCGATAGAGCTCGCCACCAAAGGGAGACAAAGCCCTGGGTGGTAACACAATGTCAACAGTGAGCACCGCTTGGGTGCTCGGGGACCGCCTCGCGGGACGGCCGGTCAACCCACAACCGTGACAGTCGAGAAAGGAACGTCACATGTCCCGCTTCATGAAGGGCACGAAGCCCTCCCACTCGCCGGTCGACTACGACCGCATCATCGCCAAGCGCCTGGGCAAGCTCGGCTTCCCGCGCAACAGCCGCGCGATGCAGTGCGCCGAGGAGCTGGTTCGGCGGACGATCACCGAGTCGTCGGCGATCAGCTACGCCCAGGAGTCGGCCTTCTGGCTGCGCTGGTGCCGCGACCGCGGCCTCGATCCGTTGAAGGTCACACCCGAGGACGTCGGCCACTTCCGCGCGGCCAACGCCGGCTACGCCATGGGCACGCAGCACCTCAAGCTGCTCGTCGTGCGCCTGCTCTTCAAGATCGCCATCCGGCGCGGCTGGGTGCGTGAGAACCCGGTCGTCATCCCGCACAGCATTCGGCGCATCCCGGAGTCGATGACACCGGCGCTGTCGCGCGAGCAATGCGACATGTTCCTGGGCGCGATCGCGGCCGAGACCGGTTCGGCTGACGTCGGCCTCACGGCCCTGCGCGACCTGGCGCTGGCGACGACGATGATCGGTCTGTGCCTGCGCACGGCGGAGGCGGCCGAGCTCCGCTGGGGCCGCCTGCACCGCTCGGCCGGCATGATGCAGATCTCGTTCGTGGGCAAGGGCCGCAAGCCGGCCCACCTGCCCGTGCCGGACGACGTCATGCAGCTGCTGACCAGCTGGCGGCGCGCCTTCGAGCGGGCGACCGGCACGAAGCTGGGCCCGGCCGACCCGATCTTCGTGGGCGTGTCGACCCGGGAGATCAAGGCCGCCCGGGAGCGCGGCAGCGGCCGCTCGCCGCTGCCGACGATGACGCGCACGTGCATCTACCGCATTATCAACGAGCGCCTGCGCGACGTGGGCCTCGAGGGCGCGCGCTACGGCGGTCACTGCCTGCGCGCGACCGGGGCGGTGCTGTCGATCGAGGGCGGCTCGACGCTGATCGAGGTGCAGGAGCTGCTGCGCCACGCCTCGATCGACACGACCATGCGCTATCTGCAGCGCCTCACGCTGGGCGCCATGAAGCGCGCCGTCGACAACATCCGGCTCACCATCCCGCGCTGGGACGACGACTCGGACGACGACGCGGGTGCACCCGTGGCAGCGTAAGACGAGTTCGATTCGCACCGTGAGGGCCGGCCGAAGGGCCGGTCCTCTTTCTTGCTGCGCGAGTGTCGCGCCGTCCCTACCAGTCGTCCTGCACGTAGCGGCGCACGAACTCCACGAAGTCGGACCGCCGGATGCGATAGATCATCCGGCCACCTACCTTGATCCGCCGGGCAGGCAGCCGGTCCTCGCGGATCCAGCGCGCCACCGTCTGCCGGCTGACGCCGATCCGCTCGGCCACCTCGGCGCTGCTCATGAACTGTCCGTCCCCCATGGCCGACGATCGGTGAAGACCCTCCCAGGGTCAAGGAAAGGGCCCGCCGCCAGCACAAGCTGGGAACTGACGGCACTGACGGAACGCCGTGGCGACCGGTCCAAGGCGGATCTGCTGTTCTGCCCGTATGCCAACAGATGACCCTCTCCTGGACCCTGCCGCGCACGAGTCGACCCTTCGGCGACTGAAGGCCGCCGGGGTACTCGCCGCCTACGGCCGCCTGCCCGACGGTGCGCAGTGGGTCAAGTGGTCCGACAGCTACCTGGCCCTGCTCGCCGCCGGCCGTGATCCGCTGACCGAGCCCGGCCT
Source organism: uncultured Anaerolineaceae bacterium (assembly GCA_964425305.1). GTDB lineage: Bacteria > Chloroflexota > Limnocylindria > Limnocylindrales > CSP1-4 > JALYGJ01. The sequence continues at coordinate 2,071 of CAYRMQ010000066.1, forward strand.
GCAGGCAGCCTGGGCCTCGGGCGACCCGTTACAGGTCAGGCGCTGGATCGAGGAGCAGGCAGAGTCTCTGAAGAGCGATGGCGGCGCGGCCGCCGCGGAGGACGCTCGAGGGAGCGGCGAGAAACCCTGGTGACCGAGCCGCGAGAACTGGTCGTCATCGGCGAGCTGGCCGACGACCTAGCCAGCCAGCAGCCGCTGGTGACGGTCGACGTCACCGAATACGAGGCGCAGGTCATCGCCGCCCACCAGCGCGAATCGGCCCTGCGTGGCATCCACGAGGCGGGCCACGTGGTCGCGGCGGCCGTGCTCGGCGTGAGAGTCAAGGCCTCCGACATCAGCATCCGCCACACCGGCGAGACGACTTTGGGCTGGAATGATGAGACCGAGGCCGGCTTCATCACGGCCAGCCGCATGCACCAGCTGGTGGTCATCAGCCTCGCCGGGATGGAGGCCGAGCAGCACTTCCTGGGCGAGCTGACCGATGGCGGCAGCGGCGACATGCTAGAGGCGACCAACCGCTGCCTGGAGATGATCGCCGCCGGCATGGAGCCGGCCATCGCCGTCTCCCATCGCGCGTTTGGTGGCTATCAGGGGCCACCGCACCCGCAGTGGCTGACCGACGAGATCGCCAAGGCGGTCGATGAGCGGATGCGGCATGCGCGCCAGCAGGCGGCCGAGCTCGTCAGGCAACGAGCGGAGCAGATCCTCGGCGTCGCACGGCTGCTGGTTGCCGCACCCCAACGCCGGCTGGCCGACGATCGGTTGGCGGCGGCTCTGCGCGCCGTCGGCATCGACCCGCCTGCTGCCGCTCAACCGGTCGGCGGCGCGCGCCGGACTCGTCGGCGGCGGCGTCGATAGCGGGCGCGCCCCGGGAATGCTCCCGTGAACAACGACCTCTGCCGGCGGGTGCGGGCCAGGACGGCCGAGTGGCAGGCACGGCTCCTCGCCCAGTGCCTCACCACGACCGAGGCCGCTGACCTCCTCGGGCTGCCCGTCGCGCGTGTGCGCCACATGCTCCGCCGGCGCGAGCTGGTAGCGACGAAGGCGTTCGGCCGCTGGCACATCCTGCCGTGGCAGTTCGATGGGCCACGCCTCGTGCCCAAGATGCCCGTTGTCGCCCAAGCGATCCCTCCCGACCTGTCATTCCTCGCCGCAGCTAACTGGGTGTCACTACCCAACAGCGACCTCGAGGTCAACGGCGAGCCAGTGTCGCCGCTCGAGTGGCTGAGGTCTGGCGGCGATGCCGAGCTCGCCGCCGAGCTCGCTCGCGCCCTATGAAGCGGCCGAGCGGACGGGGAGCGATGAGCAGTCGGAGGCGGTCGACCACGGCCGGACGACGACGCCTCATGCAGCTGCATGAGCGCGACACGGGACCATTTGGCCCCGTTGACGCATCGGCTGCGCCGCCGAGCGTCGGGCATGGAAACACAACCCCTTCTCCTCTCGGTGCCACAGGTGTCGAGCCTGCTGGGCGTCGGGCAGACGCTCGTTCGCGAGCTGATCAAGACCGGCGAGGTCCCATCCGTCCGAGTCAAGCGGGCGGTTCGCGTGCCGCGCGCGCAGCTCGAGCAGTGGATCGAGCGGCGAACCCACTCGCACCGGACCGCCGCCGAACTCGTGGTGGCAGCTGGGCCGCCGCCAAGGCGCGGACCCCGGCCGCGCCAGGTACCGACCCTGGCTGGGCGCCATCCCAAGGCCTACATCGCGCGCCAGCGCGCGGAGGTAGCGTGAAGCGGCAAGCGCCTGCCGGCGCAATCGCCCGTGCGGCCGGGAAAGCCGTCCCACGCGGCGATGGCAAGGGCTATCGGGCCGCCTACTACGACCGGCTCGGTCGGCGACGCTGGGTATCGGCAGCGACGGAGCAGGAGGCCGAAACGCGGCGTGACGACAAGGTCGAGGTCATCCAGGTTGCTGCCGCGGTCGTCAACACCGGCACCACCACGATGGACCTGCTGGTCGAATGGCTGGCCAAGGTTCGGCCCGGTACGCGGACGAAGAGGTCCAGGCACGGGATCAAGCGCTCCTCGCACAAGCGCGACTCGGGCATCGTCCACAACCACATCGGTCGCTACCTCGCCCAGGTGCCCGTGCTGATGCTCACTACCGAGCACGTCGATCTGATGATCGAAGGCCTCGAGGCGGAGAAGCACTTGAGTCCGCGGAGCATCGAGTACGCCTACACGACACTCCTCTCGGGTCTCAGGTGGGGCGTTTCCAAGGGAAAGATCCCGCAGTCGGTGGTTGACCTCGCGTCGAAGGCGACATTGCCTGCCGTCGATCGGGCGCGCGAGGTTCCGCCGTTCAGCCTCGCCCGGACGCGGAGATTGCAGGCGGCGTATGCCGGTCACCGCCTGGAGAGCCTCTTCGAGACTGCCGCCAGCGTCGGCCCGCGCCAGGGAGAGCTGCTCGCAGCCGGCTGGGACGACATCGACTGGGTCGCCCGCAAGCTGCGCGTGCGTTGGACGCTGTCCTGGCGAGAAGGCGGCGTGGCGGTCCGGGAGGTGAACAAGCCGGCGCAGGTGCGTTCGGTGCCACTCAGCTACGGCGCGATCGCCGCCTTACGAAGATGGCAGAAGCGCCAGGCGGAGGAGCGGGAGGCCGCGCTGCGCAACGGCCAGCCGTGGCCGAACGACGCGTCTGGCGCGAACTACATCTGGACAAGCCCCAACGGGACTCCGGTGCGTGGCACCGGCACGGGCGGCGCCACCCATCAGCTGAAGAACGCACTGAAGGAGGCCGGCTTCCAGGACTGGAAGGAGTGGAACTTCTACGTCCTGCGTCACCATGCGGCCTCGTGGCTCCTGGCCGCCAACAGGGGCAACCTGTTCGAGCTGATGAAGATCCTCGGCCACTCGAGCTATCGTCAGATCCAGGACACGTACGGCCACCTGGTCGACGAGCTGGTCGAGTCGACGATGGCCGCGGCGGCCGCCCTGCTCGAGGAGCCTCGACAAGCGCCAAGCGGACCTTCGACACGCGGCGTCCGAGGATGGGTTCACTAACCTCGCCGCTCGATTCACGTATCAGTTCAAAGGAAGGGTCACTTTCAGCTGAAGCAACCGCTACGTGACGCAGGGCCCGCCACGCACCCGCTGGCGGGGCTTCTTCATGCCCCCAGAGCGGCTACGAAGTCCTCTGTTTGGGCGCGAGAGTTACCCGGCACTATTCATCTTCTCGCGGGTCATCGTGCTCGATCCGTCGTACTGCCTCGACCTCCAATCGGTAAATTCGGCAGCGCATCTCGACGCAGGCGACTGCGAGCGCACAGTGATCCGAGCAGAACGAAGCCACCCGCGCGTGGCAACGGCCCTGCCGAGGCAATGATGGTCAAGATCGAGGCGGGCGGCCAAGTCTCAACTGGCGCCAGTATCACTACTGAGGCCGCGTGCGTGGCGGCCAGGCCGCGCCAGTGGGGTCCTTATTCCACTTGGCCGAGCATTACCAGCGGCTCGGGGAAGAGGAACAGCGCATCTACTGGATCCGCAAGCAGGGCAGCTCGATGGAGAAGAAGTTGCTCGAAACCAACATCTAGCACTTCCTGAATGGCTACCCCCGTCTAACGCTGACCGGCAGCAAGACGCCGGCTGTCGCCATTGCAGGCCTGATGTTGCGCGATTTCCCGCTGATCCGACGCGAGTGGGACCCCGGCAATCCGCAGGACCCAGATACGCTCTCTGCGAGCTATCAGCGTTTCGCGGTGAAGTGGATCTGCCACAAGGATCCAACTCATCGATTTACCGCTACCGTGCTAGGTCGGACCGCGCGACTGACGGGCTGTCAGCGGTGTCAGAGACTGCGGGGCATCGCGGCAGTCGTGAAAGGCGGCAACGAACGAGTCCGACTTCACCTCATCCGGCAGGCCTGGGGTGATCTCGAAGACAACGAAAGTGCGGGCTCGATTGTGACGGCATCCGAGCCCCTTGGCGCGACGAGGACTTCTGACTGGTAGGGCCTCGGTCTCTCTATTGGCGTCTCGACACGTCAACTCTGGCGTTGGCGTTGCCTAGGCTGCCTTCGGTAATGCCACCACAGGGACGTAAGAGCAAAGAGCCAAAGCAGGCCGAAGCCCAGCTCTACCGGCAGCGGCATAAGTCCCTCGGCGATGTGGATGTCGCCGAGGAGTAGAAGTGCGCTCATCGCAACCGCAGCGGCGGCGCCAGCGTAGCCGGCGACGAGCGCGAAGTCGGAAAGCCGTCCCCATCGCGCCGCGTAAGCGAGGCCTCCAAGAAGGGCGATGCCATTCAGGAGAGATAGCAGCCAGCCGGGATGCCCTTGCGCCACGACTGCCACAAAAGCAGCCAAGTAGAGAACACCGAAGAAGAGTGTGCCGGCCCGCGCCAACTGGCTAGTCATGTGGTCATCCATCGCCATCTCCCACCTTGGTCGTCGTCCCCTAACGATCGATCCCTCGCCTCGTGGCGTCAAGGTCGGCGCTACCGGCAGCGGCACTGGCACTCGGCCTTGCGACGCAGATCCCACGTTGATAACACCTAGGTGGCGAAGCCGCGCTTGACAGTGGCGTCATGCCGCCGAGGGTCTGGCATTGCGCATCGGCGCCATCGTCTCGGCAGCGAGATAGCCACAGAGGAGAGTCATGGAGACCAGCGTGGAAGCGACAGAGCGTCAGCGGTGCATCGGCATCGTCGAGAAGTGGAGCCAGAACCGCTACACGCGGGGGTGGTATCAGTCGGCGGCACCGCGGCAGTGCAAGAACAGGGCGGCGTCAGGGGAAAAACTGTGCCTCTACCATCGTCGAGCGGGCCGAACAATTGAGAACACGCCCATCGGCCCGGCGGCGGCTTGCTAGGGCGCCGCCCCAAAAAGGGGCCGCGCCAAGAGCCCCCATTTTCACGCTCGGCTGAGGCCGTCTTTGGGGTCACCAGAAGGAGATGGTTTCAAGGTAGGAACAAGACTCCAGCCTACGAGTCTGTACGGATGCCAGACTGCCGACGGCCTCGAGTCGAGGCCGTGTGGATCGGGTCGCGTGCGCGCGATCCAGCCGCTGAGGCGCGCCGCCGCCTAGCTCTCTAGCTCAGGCCCGTACTCTCGATGCATCGCCAGTGCAGCGAGCTCATACGACCAAGATTGGGCCGGCGTGCCCGGTTCCTTGTCGGCCACGATCTCGTTTCGCGACCCATCACGAACTGCCCATCTCTCGCGCCATCTGGTCGGCCACGTCAGCCATGCTCGGGCCAACGCTCGTCGGGTCCCACTCATCGACGACCAGGCTCGATCCGTGCGGGGCCAGCGCCTCGAACTCCGGACGAACGACACGCAGCATCGCCTCGGCGTCATCGACCCTGCGTCCGGTGATCGAGAACTCGAGCGAGCCGGGACCGCTCGAGATCGGTCCCTGCTGGGCCATGAACCGGTGCTCGTGCAGCGCGCCGATCATCCGGTCGAGCACGGCCACCAGCCCTTCGGTCTCAAGCTCGCTGGCGTAGTGATCGTCGGCGAAGCGCCATTCGCCGCGCAGCTTGGGCCAGACAGACGCCTTGGGATCGCGATACTCACTGTCCAGTTCACGTAGCGTGTCGGTGAACCAGCGCTGGTAGCTCGACAGGGCGTCTTGGTAGGCCTCTTCCGTGACCGGCTGGAGCGGGGCTGGGACGGCATCGTCGGCAGCCGGCGTGGCATACCGACCGTCCGCGCGTTGCACGATCAGCCCGGAGTCGGCGAGCTTCGATAGCGCGGCATTGAGCTCGGCGCGGCTCGGAACGAGCTTCTGACGCGCGTCGACGTCGCCCAGGATGTCCTCGACGGTTGCTCCTTTGCGCCCAGCTGCGACGATCGCCCCGAGCACTTCGCGGCTGAACAGCCCCTCGTCGTCCATCGCAGCAGTATGCGACGCCGCGATCTGGGCGTGGACTGAAGACTCATCCCGCACCCCGCTGTGCTTGCGCCGGAGGCATCAGGGATCGACACTCTCACCCGTGAGGCAGCACTCCCTCCGCTGGTCCCTCGAGTTCCGACCCGAGATCGACTTCTGCGTCTGGGCACTGCGCTACGACGGCTTGCACGTTGATCCGTTCAACGACCACGAGCCGGGAAACGGCGAGCTTCAGGCAGCCGGGCTGACTGCTTCGTCCTGGCGAGCCTGGCTTGAGCGTATGGTCGGGATCTTCGAGTCGATAGACCGGACTCTTGCGCGGGCCGACTCTGCGGAGCGCGAGGACGATCCCGAGTTCGACCAACTCGCGCGCCTGCTGGATGATCCCGCGGAGTTGGTCGATGGGCCCGCTGATCTCCGGCACAAGCTGCGTGAGCTGTGGGCGGAGTATCAGGCAGATCGATCCTCCCGGAACGGGAAGGCTGCCGCACTGGTCGATGCTGGCGAGGCGCTCATGCGGCAAGTGCCCCGAGCTCGGATCAACGAACTGCTGCTGTACGTGGTCGACTACCCGCGCCCCGTCGTGCTGCCCTTGTCTGGCCGGGCAGTCGTCGCCGGGCGAGGACGAGATACAGCCACGTTCGTGAACGCGATCGCCGAAGCGGCAGTGTCGAGCGTTTGGCCGAGGTAGCGAAACCCTGCCGCGATCGCTCAGCGAACGCGGCGCGTCACATCCCTTGCCGGCCCGGCGTCATGCGGCCGTACCTTGAAGCGATCCCTGACTCTGCTCGGCCTTGCGCTTACCGCGTGGCTCGTTGTCGCCCCCCGCGTCAGCAGCCACGCGATGGCGCGACTCGTCGTTCGGTTCGCTGATATGGGGATGGGCGGACGCCATCGTGGTCGGCGAAGCCCGCGCCATCCAGCCCGGCCGCGTCCTGAATGAGTGCCAGACGTCTGCTGTCACCGTCGACGTCGAGCAGGTCCTGACGGGCTCGGGAGTGACCGAAGGTGAGTCGATCGTCGTCGAACTGCCCGGGGATTGCGAGAGCGTCCTTGCCTTCGACGCCGCCGTGCCGACGGCACGAGCGATCTACATCCTGCAGAACAAGGGCTTCGAGATGCGCCGCACCCAACCGGCCACGAGCATCGACAGGACGCGGCGCGAGATGGCCTACTGGCGCGTGCCGGCCGGTCTCCCGATGCCCTACGACAGCGGTGGCCGGGTGGCACTGTTCGGTCCGAGCGGCAGCTTTCTCGACGAAGACGCCGGGCATCGATTCTCATTTCTCGTCAGCGGCATTGGCGAGCTGGACTACATGGCGCCTGAGCCGCCCGCGGAACGCGTCGAGGGCGTGCCTCTGTTCTGGATCTTCGTCTGGCCGGCCGTCCTCGCAACCTTCCTCGGCGGAGTCGGCGTCACGGTCATCGGCCTGTGGGTCACACGTCGCCGCCGGTGGCCATTGCGGGTGATGGGCTTCGCGCTTGCGTTGGTGGCTGCGTTTGGCGTGGTTCTCTGGGGAGCCACGCCCCTCGCCAGGCTACTCAGGGACATCGACTTCGCGGGCCAGCGCGCCGAGATGCAGGCGACCGTCGATGAGATCCGCGCGCTTGGACTGCCGGCCGACGACTTCGGTCAGTACGGCTACGCCGACTACGTCATTGGCGAGTCAGGCCGATTGATGGTCTTCTTCTTTCGGGCGGCTGCATTCTCGCCGGACCCGTACTGCGGCTACGAATACGCTTCCTACCCCGATCTGCTGGAGGTCGATCCCTTGGGCAGCGGTGACGGTGTAGCCGAAGACCTGGGTGAGGGTTGGTACTGGGTCTGTGCGTCGTGATTAACGTGACCGCGATCTGGCTGAGGCGGGTGACCTGGGCGGACTGGCTGGTGATATCGATCAGCGGCGTCCTGGCCGCGCTGACCCTGTACGCGGCCAGCTACCCGGTCGTCGACACAGGCGTCTTCTACCTGTTCTCCACGGTCTGGCCGCTCGCCGGCATCGTGTGGTCGGTCACTCTGCCCGGACCGATGCGCAATCCAACGGCCACCGCCGCAGCGTTGGTGCTGCTGGCAGGCTCAGGGCCTGTGAATGAAAGATCACGCTCGAAATAGGCGTTTCGTGCCATAGAAGCTGTCATCGGCGATCGTCACGCTGGCCGACATGGGCGCTATGATCGAGCTCAAGGACGCCGAGTGGGCACGCATCAAGGACCTCTTCGACCCGCCCGGCCGGCGCGGCACCCAGGCGCGCTATCCGCGTCGGCAGATGGTCAACGCGATGTTCTTTCTCGCCCGCACCGGCTGCCAATGGCGCTACCTGCCTGAAAGCTATCCGCCCTGGCCGGCGGTCTGGCAGCAATGGCGCCGCTGGCGCGACAACGGCACATGGGGCAAGGCGATGAACCGGCTCGCGCGCGACGTGCGCGTGAAGAAGGGTCGCAAGCCCGATCCGACAATAGTCATGATCGATGCCCAGACCGTGCGCGGTGGACGAGCCGGGCCGACCTTCCACGAGGCTGGCGGTCGCGGCGGTCGGACCATCGGCACCAAACGCAGCATCGTCGTTGACATCCTCGGCCTGCCGCTGGCCGTCCGCACCGATCCGGCCCGGCCGCATGACGTGCGACCCGGCCGCGAGCTGCTCGCTGCCCGACTGGCCGAGCTGCCCAACATCCAGGCGATCGTTGCCGATCGCGCCTACCGCGGGCTGGCCAAGCTGGCCGCCAGGCGGCAGGTCAAGCTCGACATCAAGGCGCCGCCCAAGGGCGTCAAGGGCTTCACGCCGATCGGCCCGCTCTATCGGATCGAGCACACCTTTGCGCGTCTCGGGCGATGGCGACGGCTGGCCCGCTGCTACGAGGGCGAGGCGCCGAGCGCCCGAGCGTGGCTTGAAGTGGCATCCGTCGGCCACATGCTCACGCTACTGCGCGAGGAACCGACCTAAATCCGCTACTTGCGCGGTCTATGCTCTTCGCGATGGACCGACTCGAAATTCGACTCCGCCCAAGGGCAGATGACCACAGTGGTCGATGGGTCGGGGTCCAGCTCTTCATCAACGGCGAGAATTTGCAAGATCTCGTAACCGCATTTGAGACGAGGCGCGGCTATGAGCCTGCCGGCGGCTATGACGCGATCGCGGTCGATGGGCTCCGTCCAGCAATTGACCGCCTGACCGGCAAGGGGAGCGATTGGCCAGGAGACGGCCAGACCGTTCTCTTGGTCTGCGCGGCCGACGGCGAGGAGGGATGCTGGCCGATCTTCGCTCGAGTCGTTCTGGGCGACCACGTAGTCGAATGGCGCGACTTCAATCAGCCTCACCGGCCAGGCCGAGACTATTCCGGCCTGCACTTTGCCTTCTCGCGCACCGAATACGACCAAGAAATCCGCCGCGTTCTGTCGGCGTAGAGGCCGCTGCGTCCGTCATGGCGGATTGACTGGCGGAAATCATTCACAGGCCCTGAGCTGAGCGACCAGGACTCCTCCGAGCGAACGGCGGACGACGTTCGACTGCTTGTCAGGTCAGCGGGAGGCACTTTGAGCAGCCGGCAGCACTGTCAAACAGGGCCTGCCGCCCCGTGAGGCATCTGCGTTAGAAAACACCGCATCTCTGCGGTAAGAATCCGCCGCCTCTCGGCCCGCTTCGTCACAGCGGGCGACAACAGGAGGGCGGAAGTGGGACGACCGCTCGCAGGCCCGAGGCCGATTGTCCAAAGGGCCATCATGGCTTGATCTGCTACCACGGCCAGCGTCGGCGCTACGGCGACGGGCATCCCACCTACAAGCTGTCTCCGGCGGCGCGCGTCCGGCGACTCACTGATGGTAGTCCCGGTTGTCCCGCATGTCGGTTCCTGCCGCGGAAGAAGCGGCGGTCGAGGGCTGCCTAACGGAAAGGACAGACGGCCGCGGCCGTGAAAAGCAGGCGGCCGTTCTGGTGATAGAAGTCGGCCGCGCAGCGGCTGTTGCCAGGTCTGTTGGTCAGCACGAGCCGGCCAGCTGCCGCTACGTTCAGCGGTTCCGGCTGCTGCGCATCCAGCATCGACTCGGCCCAGCCCAGGCACTGCTGGCGCGTCAGGATGGGATCGCCGCCGCACTCGATGACCACACCCGGAAAGCGCGCTGATTCGAGTGCTGCGGGCGCCGCTGGCGCACAGGCTGACAAGAGAAGTGCCAGTGACAGTGCTGCCTTGCGAAGTCTCACGCATTATCTCCCTGGCGAACCAGACGACGAGCGACGACTCTCGGTTCCCCGGCTTTTGGCAACGCCGCACGTGCCCAGCGACTTGTCGTGTTTTCTACCGCAGATGCCTCACAGGGCCTGCCGCAACCGCCTGCGCAACCTGGAGGGCAATAACCGGCTCACGCCGCACGCCAGGTGCCACATTCGAGGGATCTCTCTGGGGTGATCGTTGACGCTCACGGGCGCGGCAGACGATCGACTACGGTGCGAGCGCACCTATGGGAATGACGAACACGCCGTCATCGCGGCGATACCCGTAACCCCAGCCAGTGATGACCGCCAGGAAGGCTGGCTTCCCGTGGTGCTCGACATCGACGTGATCGGCCATCCGAAGCAGGCTCTTGGCGCCGTCCTCGATCGTCGTCTGACCAAGCTTCACCTCGATGCCTGCCCAGCGCCCATCGCGGAGGGTCAGGATGGCGTCGGCCTCGACCCCCTTTGCCTCTCTGTAGTGCCAGACCCGCGCATCGATTGCTTGAGCGTAGATCCGGAGGTCTCGTATGACCAGCGACTCGAAGAGAAGACCGAGGGTCTCTGGGTCTCCAAGAAGTCTGTCAACACCGGCGCCTAGAGCTGCGGCCGCCAGCGACGGGTCAACGAAATGACGGGTGACCGATTGGCGAAGGACGCCTCGTGAACGTAGTTTTGGCATCCAGGGCGGCAGGTCCTCGACGACGAAGACGCGCTCGAGAGTCTTGATGTAATCGAGCACGGTGTGGTGATCAATACCACCTTCGGTTCCAGCAACGTCCGCCGCGATCGTTCTAGCCGAGGCCTCAGTAGCCGTGTGACGTGCCAAAGAGCGCAGGACACGCGCGACGTTGTCCGGATCGCGTTTCGGACCATCAAGTCTGTTGAGGTCCACCCGGCGTGTCTCGTCAAGATAACCCTGAATGGCTAGCAGCCCGTCATTCGGGGCCCTGCGGATCAGCGCTGGCCAACCGCCAACGACGATGCGTTCAACGATCGCCTTCAGCTCGAGGCCTGGGTCGCCGACACCTTGCTGAGACCCATCGAAGAGCGCGGCAAGCGAGACTGTTCCGGCAGAGTGGCCAGACTCAGCAAGCGACATTGGCCGCATGCGCAACCTTGTGATGCGCAGCGCGCCAGTGTGTCTCGTCTGGTCGTCAGCTGGGATCGCAGACCCCGCCAGAATAAAGCGCCCCGTCTCCTCGGGATGGTCATCGACATCCCCTCGAACCTCGTTCCAGACGCCGTCAACGAGCTGATATTCGTCGATGAGCCTCGGACGATCCCCGACCAAGAGGAGCGCTGGGTCCAGCATTCCGGCTTGGCGGGCAGCCGCATCTCGATCGAGCCGAACCGCGCTCTTTGCTATCCGGAGTGCCGTCTGTGTCTTGCCACACCCTCGTGGCCCCTCGATGACGACTGCGCCCGTCGCGCGAAGCCGGCGCTCGAGCTCGGCATCGGCGAAGCGCGGCAAATAGCCTTCGATCCTGCCCAGGTTCTGTACGTCGCTAGCCATGGCCGCCTTGAGAGCGCGCCCCCATTCGGGAATTGATGAGGCCCCCATGTCGGAACATCTTACGCACCCAAATGGGAACAGTCAAGCCGCCCGAGGCTCGGAATATTGCGCTGCAGGTTGCGCAGGCCGCCGCAACACGGAGGTTTTGCGTGTCTTACTCGCCGAGTGCCCACTTGGTGGACTAGACAGCAGCATCCACTGGCCCACCAGCGGTCACTACTAGATCGGCTCGCACCGACGATGCTGGGCACGAGCCCATCTGAGCATACTGGTTACTTGACACTAGCCAGTTGCCCCAGAAAGATGGTTCGTAGTAGTTCGCGCTGAAGAGACAAGGATGAGCACGGCGGCAGTCCGATCAGTGGTTGCAGCGAGCCTGATTGCGTTGCTGTCGACGGCGTGCACGCCGACGGTCAACGTGCCGAGCCCATCGCCCACCGATGAGGCGCTCGACAAGGTCGATCTTCCGCCCGGGACGTACATCCACGTCGCATGGCCCTGGCCCGACGAGGTCCTCGTGCAGCAAGAGCCGGCCGAGCAGGAATCGATCGACCACACGCCCTGGCCGGACCGGCAGGTCATCTGGCGTATCACGATCTCCAGCGGGGAGCGGAGGGAGCTCCGAGTGCCGTTCGACGGAGAGTGCCACCAGCTCCACTACTTTGTCATGACGCGCCTGCCTGACGGCCGCCTCGGTATGGAACGGACGTGCCTGCTCACGCCCCTCGGCCAGCATCGGATCACGCTGATTGCGTTCGATGCGACCACCGGCTCAGTCGAAGAGCTCGTCGAGGTACCGCGGTCGATCGACAGCTTCACCTGGAATCCACAGATGAGCGAGGGCTACTGGAGTGGCGGCAGCCTGATCTGCCACGGCATCCGGCGCATGGACCGCAGCAGCGGCTCTCTGGAGGCGCCCATCTTCGTTGGCGAGGGCGAGCAGCGCTTCCGGATCGATCAGTACTTCGAGGAGCCCGATCCGGACAACTGCGACCACATCGGCCGTGCGATCATGCCCGCCTGGAGCCCGGACGGCGCAACGATCGCCTTCCTGGCTTCGCCCTCGTCGGTCGGTACGCCGGACTTTGATCGACTGGACGAGCCGTGGGAGCTCTACCTCATGGAAGCCGCGACGCTTGAACCCGTGCGCCACATGATAGGAATCTTTGAACCGAGGCAGCTGGCATGGTCGCCCGACGGCCGCTTCCTCGCCATGCCTGCGCGGCTCGAGGATGAAGGCCTCGGCACGTGGCTCTACGAACCGGTCGCCGGCCGCCTCATTGAGGCATCGCCTGTCCGGCTCGCGATGGCAGCTTGGTCCCCCGATGGAACGCACCTTCTGGGACATGTGCTGCTGCCCGGCGGCGAGGGGCTGCCGAAGAGCGAGGTCTTTGTCCTCGACATCACCGAGATCGTTGCCACGCAGTGACGAGCGCCTCCTAACCGTAATTCGGGCGACGCTTGTCGGCATACCGGATCGCAAGCAGGGGCGGTGCAAGCGCCGGCGCGGTCGGGATTCGTAGACCAGCAGCGGCTCAACTCGAAGCTCGCTCGTCGTCCTTGCGACGCCGCGCTGTGTCGATCTGCACGACCTCGGCCGGGCGGTCCTTCTTCCCTTTCGGCCGCGCTCTGCGGCCGGCCAGGAGTGCGCAGGACGGGCAGCCGGCGAGCATGACCGTGCGGCCGGCGATGCGCGTCTGCCAGACGTGCGTCTTGTAGGTCGGGCACTGCCACCAGGCCTCGTGATGCGAGCCGAAGGTGAAGTCGGCGCGCGTCTTGTCGCCGTCGCGCGTCGGGTGCCACTGTTCTGCACCAATCGCCTGGTGGCCAAGTCGCAGTCACTCGTCGTCACCCACGCCGACATCGCCGAGGGGGGCAGCCCGCGCCGCGGATCGTGCTCGAACGGACCTGCGCCTCCCACCCGGCTAGAAATCGAGTCCGATAGCGTGCGGCTCGCGACGGTCGTAGTCTCGGCTTTGGGCAACCGGGCCGGCTATAGCCCCAACCCCTCGACCGGCGTCGCCTACCCTGTCGGTTTCGGCGTGAAGGCGGCGGAGCAGCGATGAGCGAGCAGAAAGCGCGCAGGCGCATCACGCTGGTGGTGCTGGTCCTGGCAGTGCTCCTGCTGCTGGCTCTCCTCTTCAACCCGAGCGAGATAGACCGCTATTTGGTACGGCTACTTCCGCTTTCTCCTCTGTTGGTTCCCATGCTTGTCGCGGGCTACTTGTCGGATCGCGCCGGCCCGGACACTCGTCGTGGTCGCAGATGGAGGGCAGTCGGAGTTGCCCTCG
>CAYRMQ010000067.1:0-14955 GCA_964425305.1 uncultured Anaerolineaceae bacterium
GCGCGGGGCGGGCTGTTCCGCGGCAATCCTCGAGCTCGGTCTCGAGACCGTGGCCGATGGGCGGGCGGTCACTTTCGAGCAATCGCTGCCCGCGCCCGTCGCCGCCGCCGAGCTGCTGGAGCGGCTCCTGCTGGCGCGCCTCCAGGCCGATCCGCCGCCGGCGCCGGTCAACCGGTTGGCGCTCGAGCTTCGCGGCGCGGCGCCGGCCGCCAGCCAGCAGCTGGGCCTCTTCGAGCCGCAACTGGCGCGCGCCGGGCGGCTGGACTGGCAACTGGCCGGGCTGGCCATCCGCTTCGGCCCGGACCGGCTGCTGCGCGCGCGGATAGTCGATCCCGAATCGGCGCTCGCCGAGCAGCGCATCGAGTGGCGGCGCGCGACCGACGAGCCGCTGGCGCCGGCGAGCCGGCCGATACCCCGCCCGTCGACGACAGGCCGATGACGCGCCTGCTCGGCCACCACCCGCTGATCGGCGTCGACCTCGACGAACACGGACGCCCGCGCCGGCTGCGCTGGGACGGCGGCAGCGAGGCGGTGGAGGTGTGCAACCAGTGGCGCATCGAGGAGGCCTGGTGGCGGCGGCCGGTCAGTCGCGACTACTACCGGTTGGCCGGGCAGCGCATCCTGGCGCTGGTCTACCAGGACCTGCTCGACGGCTCGTGGCACCTCGAGCGGATCTACGACTGAGGCGGCGCCCCGCTCGTGGGGCCGAAAACGCGCTCGACCCCGGGGAGACCGGGGTCGAGTCACAGAGGAGCGGTCGCTCCAGGCCCGGAGAGGAGGAGCCGGGCCAGACCAGCGACCACAGAGCCTTGCGGCACTCACCATGACGACTGATCTTCAGCCGTTGTTACGCCGTCTGCGCAGTTGTAATGCGGTCACTGCAGCGTGGGCGGACCGCCCGGCGGGATCGCAGCGATGACGATCAACACGACCAGCCCCGAAAGAACGAGCACGAGGGCAGCCGCCGCCAGGATCTCGAGACGCGTGGGGCGCACGATTCAAGGATAGTGCAGCGGCTCCGGCGGTCGCCGCCGGCCGGTCTACAGCAGCGGGCTGGCTCCCAGCGCCAGCACGGCCGGCAGGCCGAGCATGATCAGGATCATGGCCAGCGCTGCGAGCAGGAGCGAGCGGAGTATTGCCGCCTGCAACACGCCCATCGGGCTTGAGACGCCCGGTGGCTGGCGGTTGTGACGGACCTGGCCGTCGACCCTATGGGCTGGCTGAGGGCGCAGGGCTGACTGCGGGAGAAGGGCTGACTGAGGGTAACGGACCAACTGCTGGGCTGGCCGAGGGCGAGGGAGCGAGCCCGGGCGAGGCGTCGGTGCCGGGCGAGGGCGCGCCGACCCGTTGGCGGAGCCGTTCGGGGGCGTGGACGTCGTCCCAGGCAAGGACGAGAAGGGGATCCACTCGCTCGCGAACCAGGGTCGGGTACCCGTACTGGTGAAGGCTCGGGACGACCTCCTGCCACGGTCCGTCCATTCGTATGAGCATGTAGTGGAGGTGGCAGCCGGTCGCAAAGCCGGTCGCACCTTCTCTGCCGATGACATCTCCCGCCTTGACAACATCTCCCGCCTTGACTTCCGCCTTCGACAGGTGGACGTACACGCTGCGGTAGCCGTTCCCGTCGTCGATCACGACCACGATCGGCAGCGTCCGCATCCTGCCCTGTCGCTCGAGGCGAGCGTAGATGCCGTCGGCTGAACCCTTGTAGCCGATGTAGTCGTCAAACTTACGTCCGGCATACAGAACGACACCGTCGTGGGCGGCGCGCACCTTGAAGCCGCAGAAGCGGGCCAGATCGAGCCCGTCGTGGACCTCTTCGCCGTCGATCAGGACGAAGCCGCCGAAGCTGCGCGCGCCGAAGCGGCTGGTGATGCGCGCGCCGCGCAGCGGCCACTGGTAGCCGGTCAGCTCCTCGGGCGGAGCGCTGGTCGGGCGGACCTGCTTGGGCGGTGGCGTAGGGTCGGCCGACGGTGCCGGCAGCGGTGCGCCCGCCGGTCCTTCGTCGGGCGGCTCGCTGGCGAGGGGCGTGGTGACGGCGGAGTCTGCCGACGGCGTCGACGGGGTGCCGGTCAGGCTGCCCACCGGCGGGCCGTCGAAGATGCCGCTGAGCGTCGCCGCGCCGAGGACGGCGACGAGCGCCAGCACCATGAAGCGCGGGCCAACCGGGCCGCCGGCGGCAAACGTTGGCACGTGCGAAGGCAGCTTGGGCAGGCGGCCGGTGCCCTTGTCGCGGGGCATGCCGTCGCCTGTCTGGGTCACGGGCATCGCTGCGTATGAAACCACGCCGCGGGTGGTTCTGCATCGCCCGAGTGCCGCTATCCATGGCAGACACATAGTCCTATCGATGCATGGAGAAGATCGAACATCTGTTCTATCATCGGACGGTGCCCAGCGCCTTCGCCGAGCTCCACTGCCATTCCAATTTCTCATTCCTCGACGGCGCCTCGCCGGTGGAGGACCTCGTCGAGCGGGCGATCGAGCTCGGCCTCAGCGCGGTCGGCCTGACCGATCACCAGGGGCTCTACGGCGCCGTCAGGTTCGCCACGGCGGCGCAGGAGGCCGGTCTGCGGCCAATCGTCGGCATGGAGATCGAGCTGCTCGATTCGGCCGTGCCCGATCAGGCGGGCGTCGTCATCCCGCGCCGGCGGCGGGTGCGTCGCCCGGCCGGGCCGGGGCGCGATGATCGGTCGGTCGTCGGCCCCGCGCTCAATGATCGGTCGGTCGGTGGACAGCCTGGTGGTCGGCCCGGGCTGGATGGTCGGGTCGTCCGGCCGCCCATCGATCGGCTGCGCCTGCCCGGCCATCGTCCACCGCGGCGCGAGGACCTGCGCGGCGTCAGGGCGCGCGAGCAGGGTCCTCACCTGGTGTTGCTGGTGCGCGATACGAGCGGCTACCGCAGTCTGTGCCGGCTGGCCAGCGCGGCGCACCTGGCCGGCACGAAGGGCGTGCCGCGCTTCAGCCACGAGCTGCTGGCGCGTTACACCGAGGGGCTGGTCGCGCTGTCGGGCTGCCGCCACGGCGAGGTGGCGCGCCGGTTGCTGGCCGGCGATCGCGAGGGCGCGGCGGCGGCGGCGCAGCGGCTGGCGCGGCTCTTCGCCGACGCCTTCTACCTCGAGCTGCAGCACCACCTGCTGCCCGACGACGACTGGCTCGTCGGCGAGACGGTCGCGCTGGCCGGCGAGGCCGGGTTGCCGCTGGTCGTGACCAACGACGCCCACTACGTTCGCCCCGCCGACCGCGAGCTGCAGGACGTGCTCGTCTGTATCCGTCACGGCGTGACGCTCGAGGAGAGCGGCCACCTGCGCCGGCCGAACGGCGAGTACTTCCTGAAGGGGGCGGCGGAGCTGGCCGGCCTGCCGCCGGGACGCGGCGAGCTGGGCGAGCCGGTGCGCCGGGCGTGGCTGGAGGGCCTGCGCAACGCCGGCGAGCTGGCCGCGGGCTGCTCGGTCGACTTCGACTTCGAGCAGTACCGCTTCCCGGGCTTCCCGGTGCCGCGCGGCGAGACGCCGTTCAGCCACCTCGAGAAGCTGTGCCACGACGGGGCACGGGCTCGCTACCACCCGATGACGCCGGCCGTCGTCAAGCAGCTGGCCCACGAGCTGGAGGTCGTCGAGCGCACCGGCCTGGCCGAGTTCTTCCTGATCTGCTGGGACCTGATGCGCTTCTGCCGCGAGCGCGGCATCCCGGCCCACGGGCGGGGCTCGGCGGGCGACTCGATCGTCGCCTACGTGCTGGGCATCACGCGCGTCGATCCCATCCGTCACCGCCTGCTCTTCGAGCGCTTCATCAACGAGGGCCGGACGGTCTATCCCGACGTCGACATCGACTTCGCCACGTCGCGCCGCGAAGAGGTCATCCAGTACGTCTACGAGCGCTACGGGGCCGAGCACACCGGCATGGTCTGCAACCTGGTCACGTACCGCGCGCGGTCGGCGGTGCGCGAGGTGGGCTACGCGCTGGGCTTCCCGCGGCCGCTCGTCGATCGGGTGGCCAAGGCGCTCGAGACGTACGACAGCGTGATGGTTCGCCGCGATCTCGAGGCCGAGGGCGGCTTTGCCGAGTTCTTCCGGCCGTCAGGCGAGGGTGAGGCCGAGCCCAGCCAGGACGCCCGGATACTCGACCGCATGGGCCGATTACGCGTCCCATCAGACGACGAGGGTGGGCCCGGGGACACGCCGGTCAGCCTGCGCTGGCTCCGTAGTGGCAAGAGTGGCGAGGCGACTACTCCTTGGGCGAGCGAGGCGCCGGCTCCTTGGGCGAATGTGGGATATGACCACGACTCGGACCGATTCCGGGCTGCGCCGGGGCCTTTTGGGCGTAAACGTGGGCCACTACCCACAAATGGCACCGAAACGGCCGTCGGTTCCGGGTTCGCAGGCCTTCCGACCGTGGAATCGGTCTCGCTGGTGGGATATCCCCACACTCCGCCAGCCGGTACGTATGCGGCTGCAGTCACCCGCTCCACCGCGTACCTCTCGCCGTGGGAGCGCTGGCTTGAGCTGACGGCACGCATCGACGGCTTTCCGCGCCACCTCTCGATCCATACAGGCGGGATGCTCATCACGCAGGCACCCCTGGTCGACATAGCGCCACTGGAGCGTGCCACGATGCCGGGTCGTGTCGTGGTGCAATACGACAAACGCGACATCGAGACGATCAAGCTGATCAAGCTCGACCTGCTCGGCCTGCGCATGCTCTCAGCGATCGACGACGCGCTGCGCGACATCGCCACCGATTGCGCCGTTCACGTCAACCTCGACCGCCTGCCCGAGGACATCCCCGACGTCTTTCGGATGATCTGTGCCGCCGACACGGTGGGCGTCTTCCAGATCGAGTCACGCGCCCAGATGCAGACGCTGCCGCGCAGCCGCCCGCAGACGCTCGACGACCTGGTCGTCGAGGTGGCGATCATCCGGCCGGGCCCGATCCAGGGCAACGCCGTCCACCCCTACCTGCGCCGCAAGCAGGGCAAGGAGCCGGTGGCCTACCTCCATCCCAGCCTCGAGCCGGCGCTGGAGGAGACGCTCGGCGTGATCCTCTACCAGGAGCAGGTGATGAAGATCGCCATCGACGTCGCCGGCTTCAGCCCGGCCGAATCGGACGGCTTCCGGCGGGCGATGGGCACCTGGCGCTCGAGCCGCGAGATGGAGAAGCTGCACGCCCGCTTCGTGAACGGCTGCATCACCCGCAGCGGCCTGAGCCTCGACCAGGCCGAGGAGCTCTTCCGCCAGGTCGCCGCCTTCGCCAGCTTCGGCTTCAACAAGAGCCACGCCGCGGCCTTCGCCCGGACGGCGTATGAATCGGCCTTCCTGAAGCTGTTCTACCCGGCCCAGTTCGTGACCGGCCTGATCAACGCCCAGCCGATGGGCTTCTATCCGGTCGAGGTGCTGATCAACGACGCCAAGCGCCATGGCGTGGCCATCCTGCCGGTCGACGTCAACCGCAGCCGCTTCCGGACGACGACGGAGTGGGTCGGCATGCCCGGCACGCCGCTCCCCGAGAACGCCGGCATAGACCAAAGACCGGCCGTCGTCCGCTCTTCGGGCTGCGTCGTCCCGTCACGCCAGGCGCGCGATCGGTGGGCCGCGCCGACCGCCCGTGGCTACGGCATCCGGCTCGGCCTGCAGCTGGTCAAGGGCATCGGCGAGGCCGAGGGCGAGCAGATCGACGCCGAGGTCGCCGCCCGCGGCCCGTTCCGCTCGCTGGCCGATCTCGTGGCGCGGACGGAGCTGCCCGAGGAACTCGTCGAGCGGCTCATCCGCGCCGGCGCGCTCGACTCGCTGGGCCAGCCGCGCCGCCGCCTGCTGTGGCAGCTGCGCGAGGTGGCCGGCTCGGCGAGGGGCCGCTACGACGGCCGATCAATCGGCTCGCGCAGGGCCGCCGGCCGGCCGCTCGACCTGCGCCTGCCGCCGACGCAGCCGCCCGAGCTCCCGCCACCGACCGAGCTCGAGCGCCTCGGCGACGCCTACGCCATCCTGTCGCTCGACGCCCGCCGGCAGGTGGTCGAGCTCTTCCGGCCGGCGCTCGATCGGCTGGGCGTCACGCCGGCAGGCCGCCTCGCCGATGCCCGCTCGGGAAGCGTGCGCATCGGTGGCCTGGTCGTCACGCGCCAGCACCCGATGACCGCGCGTGGCACCGTCTTCCTGGCGCTGGAGGACGAGACCGGCATGGTCAACGTCACGCTCTGGCCGGACACCTGGGCGCGCTTACGCGGCACCGTCCGCCGCCATGCGCTGCTCTACGTCGAGGGCCGGCTGGAGCGCGAATCGGACGTCGTCAACGTCATCTGCCGGCGCGTCGAGCCGCTCGTCGAGATCTGCCGCCCGGCCGGCGGCCCGAGCAGCTCGAGCGGCGTTCGCCAGCTGGGCCACGCCGGCATGCGCCGCGTCGGCTAAGGCCTGCGTTTCGTGCTGCCGGCTACGTGCTGCGCCGTGCCGCCCGCCGCTCGTCGCGCCGCCGCGCCTTCTCCTGCGCCTCGCGGTCGGCTCGTCGCTGCCGGCCGCGCTCCTGCATCTGGCGCAGGAAGTTGCGGTACCACGCGGCGAACGCGGCTGCCAGCAGGCCGTACAGGGATGCCACCAGGATGACCTGTGTCGAGGCCGTGAAGGGCTCGACCGGCGCGATCGGCTCGGCCGGGTCCTGGGGCAGTGCCGGCAAGGTCGTCCCGACGTAGATCAGCACGGTCCACAGCAGCCCGTTGAAGACGCCCATCAGCAGCCCGACGAGGTAGGCCGCACGTGGCGCGATGAAGCCGGCGATGAAGAATGTGAAGAGGCCGTAGGGCACGAAGAAGAACTGGATATAGATCTCGACCGGGCCGGCCAGCTCGGGCGGGATCTGGCCGAGATAGGTCAGGTACGTCAGTACGAAGCCGACGACAAGCAGACCGACCGGCAGCCACAGCAGCTTGCGCTCGCGGAACAGCCCGGGTAGCGCGCGCAGGTCGGCGCGCACGTTGGGTGGCGTGAACAGCGGCTTGCGCGGCTGGGTCGGGGCTTCCGTCGCGGCCTCCGTCTCGTCCTGCTCGGCGGTGGCTGCCGCGGCACGTGCCTCGGCACGTGCCTCGGCGCGGGCGCGCCGGCGAGCCTCGGCGCGGGCGGTGTTCTTGGCGCGGGCCAGGGTGTGTCTCCTCCAGGTAGTGGACCGGCTGGGGACCTTGCATGCTACCGCAGGAACGCCCTGCACAACGCCCAGGTGAGTGGCAGGTAAGCCGCGGTTGAGTCGCAGATGAGCGGTTCCCGCCATAGTCGGCTTCCCACCGCCCTGCCGGCCGCCGTTGCCACACGCGCCGCCGATTGCCCGCCGTGGAGACACAGATGTCGTCCGTGCGTTTCCGTGGTTGGCTGCCCGCCGGCCTGATCGCCGTCCTCGTCGGCCTGCTCAGTGCTGGCCCCGCCCCAGCGGTTCCTCCAGTTGCGCTCGAGCCGTTTCAGCCTGTTGCCGTGGATGTGTTGGCCGTGCCGCCTTGGCCACCGTCCGCCGGCCTGCTGGTGTCGGAGGTCATCACCGGCGGGGCCAGCGCGTCGGACGAGTTCGTCGAGATCTACAACGCGGCCAGCGAGCCGCTAAACCTGGCCGGACTCGAGCTGGTCTACGTCACCGCCACTGGCTCGACCGTGACGCGGAAGCAGACGTGGACGGACCTCGAGCTGGAACCGGGGCGGCACCTGCTGCTGGCGAACTCGGCGGGCGTCTTCGCCGCTCACGCCGACGGCCTCTACTCCGGCGGCTTCGCCGCCACCGGCGGCAGCCTCGTCCTGCGCGTCGTCGGTGGGGCGGTGATCGATTCGCTCAGCTGGGGCAGCGCTGCCAGCGAGTTCGTCGAGGGCGCGCCGGGCCCGGCGCCGCCCGCCGGCCAGAGCCTCGAGCGGCAGCCGGGCGGGACGCTCGGCAACGGCGTCGACACGAACGACAACCTGGCCGACACGCTCGTCCAACCCAACCCTCAACCACAGAACCTGAATTCCCCGCCGGTGCCCCAGCCGGAGCCGTCGAGCTCGCCTTCGCCGACGCCCGAGCCCTCGCTCGAGCCCAGCGCCGAACCACCTACTCCCGAGCCGACGCCCAACCTCACGCCGACGCCCGACCCAACCCCGTCGCCCGAACCGAGCCCGAGTCCGACGCCCGAGCCGACACCCAGCCCGGAGCCGAGCCCCCAGCCGACCACGACACCTGGCCCAACTCCATTGCCCGAACCGAGCCCGAGTCCGACGCCCGAGCCGACGCCTGATCCGACACCCACCGTCGATCCGACGCCCACGGCCGATCCCTCCGCGACACCCGAGACGCCGCCCCTGATCGCCGACATCCGCGCCATGCCGCTCGGCTCGATGATCGTGCTGCGCGGCTGGCTGACCACGCCGACCGGCCTGACCGAGACGGGCCGGGGCGCCTTCGTCCAGGACGCCACGGCGGGCATCGCGCTGTACCTGTCGACCGCCGACTGGCCAGCACTGCCGGTCGGCACGGAGGTCGTCGTCGGTGGCGTGCTCGACAGCCGCTTCAGCCAGCTGACGTTGCGTCTCGGCTCAGCCGCCGACCTGGCGGTCATCGGGGAGGGCGAGGCGCCAGCGCCACAGTTCCTCGCCACGGCGGCCGTCGGCGAGGCGGTGGAGGGCAGCCTGATCAGCGTCGAAGGCGCGATCAGCGACGGTATCAGCGTGCTGACCGACGGCTTCAGTACCGCGATCGACGACGGCTCCGGCTCGCTGCGCGTCGTCGTAGCCGGCGCGACGGGGATTGCGCCTGAGCAGCTGTCACGCGGCACATTCCTGCAGCTGACCGGCGTCGCCGGCCAGCGTGACAGCACCGGCACGGGCAGCGCCGGCTACCGCGTCCACCTGCGCTCGCCCGACGACGTGATCACTCCCGCGCCATCGCCGGCACCGAGCGCCACGCCGGCGCCCAGCGCGGCGCCATCGCCGACCGCCACGCCGTCGCCGTCGCCTTCACCGACCGTCGCGCCGGGGCCGGGCAGCGTGAGCATCGCCGTCGCCCGCCAGCTGGGCGTCGGCCAGCGTGTCGTCGTCAGCGGCGTCGTGACCGTCGGGCCCGGGCGAATCCTGGGCGAGCAGATCATTGCGATCCAGGACTCCAGCGGCGGCATCTGTGTCAAGCTGCCGGCGGGCCAGCATCCCGGCGTCGTCCCCGGCCGCGTGCTGGAGGTCGAGGGCGTGCTCGCCGATCCCTACGGGAACCTCGAGCTGCGCGCCGTCGAAGGCGGGGTGGCAATCGTCGATACGACCGCCCAGCCGGCGCCGCGGCGCCTGGCCGCGGCAGAGCTGGGCGAGGCGACGGAGGGCCTGCTCGCCTCGATCACCGGCACGGTCCGCCGCATCGAGAGCGGGTCGTCGGGCAGCGTGACCGTCTTCCTCGAGGACGCGACCGGCGAGGGACGGGTCTTCCTGCACAGCGCCATCGGCATGACGCGCGCCCACTTCACCGTCGGCCAGCAGATCGAGGCGGTGGGCATCGTCGGCGACCGGCTCGGGCTGTACCGGCTGTGGCCACGGAGCCAGTCGGACATCGCGCTGGTGCCCGGCGGTGGTTCGGGAGCCCGACCGGAGGCGACGTCCAGCCCGGCGCCGACGCCTTCGCCGGCCGCCGAGTCCGTCATCTCGATCGACGAGGCACTCAACCGGCACGGCCAGCAGGTGACCGTCGAAGGCGTCGTGAACGTTCAGCCTGGCCTGCTCGACGCCGACCCGCGGCGGGTGGCCATCCAGGACGGCCGCGGCGGGATCATGGTCCGTCTGCCGGCAGACGGACCCGCCGTGACTGTCGGCATGCGGCTGCGCGTCACGGGCGTCGTCGGCACGTACTACGGCGCCCCGCAGCTGACCGCCGGCGGGCCACCGGTCGTCGTCGGCAACGCAACGCTCACGCCGGCGCAGGTCAGCGCCGCGCCACTCGGCGCGAGCCTGGAATGGAAGCTCGTGACGGTCAGCGGCACGATCGAATCGGTGCGCCGCGACGGCGAGGCCTGGCGCGCCGAGCTGGCGGTCGGCGGCGGCGGCATC
This sequence comes from uncultured Anaerolineaceae bacterium, assembly GCA_964425305.1. Classification (GTDB taxonomy): domain Bacteria; phylum Chloroflexota; class Limnocylindria; order Limnocylindrales; family CSP1-4; genus JALYGJ01. Next base: position 10,023 of record CAYRMQ010000067.1, read on the forward strand.
CCGATTGCCGGCCTGGCGCGCAGCGGCATCCCGTCGACCGCGCTCGTCGGCGGGCGCCGCGCGATGATCACCGGCATCGTCAAGCGCGCCCACCCGGTGGCGACCGACCAGCGCCTGGCCATCGTCCCGCGCGCTGCCGGCGACATCGTGCTCGGCGGCGACGCCTCTGCTCCCGGCGTGGCTGATTCAGGCAGTGCCGGTTCGTCGACCGGTTCACCGCTCGGCCTCGCGGATGCAGAGGTTGCGCCGGCCGTTGCTTCGACGCAGCCGCAGGCAGCGCCTCTGCCGCTGTCGGCGCTGGCGGCGCGGACCGGTGCGCTGGTGAGCATCGGCGGCGTCGTCGAGGCGATCGACGGCCTGCGCGTCACCGTCACCGATGAGTCGGGCACGGCGGTCGTGCGCCTCAGCGGGTCGGCCGCGGATTTGGCGCGGCAGCTGCGGCCCGGCATGCTCCTCAACGCCACGGGCATCGTCGAGCGAAACGCGGCGGGTGGCATCGAGGTCCATGTCGCCGACGCGGCGGCGATCGTCTTCGCTTCGTCGCCGCCGTCTCAGCCGGCGCCCATGACGCGGGTCGCCGGCGAGACGCAGCAGCTAGCCGAGGTCGCCGACGCGCCGGTCGCGGAGCGCGACGGCCCGCTGCTGCTGGGCGGCGCGCTGCTCCTGCTCGCCCTCGCCTGCCTGTCGGTTGCCGTCTTCCTCGGTCGCCATTCGCCGCTCGTCCTGCCGGCGCGCGTGGCCTTCGAGCGCATCCTGGCGCGGGTCTCCCAGCGCCGCCCGATTTGACGCTCGGCTGAGCGTGGACCTATCGTGCGCAGCGTGTCCGCACGCCAGGCGGGCCGCAACGAGGGAGAACAGTGCCGATCGCGGACCGCCGTACCGCGCTTCCGGACACCGATCGCCAATACCATATCGACCTTGCGCCGGGCGAGGTCGCCGACTACATCCTCCTTCCCGGCGATCCCGACCGTACCGCCCGCATCGCGGCGCGCCTCGACGGCATCGAGGTCGAGCGCCGCCACCGCGAGTTCGCGTCGGTGACGGGCACGTACCGCGGCCGGCGCGTGTCGGTCGTCTCGACGGGCATCGGCACCGACAACGTCGAGATCGTCGTCGCCGAGCTCCTGGCGGTCAGCAGCAGGCCGACGTTCATCCGCGTCGGGTCGTGCGGCGTGCTGCGCGACGACATCGCGCTCGGCGACCTCGTCATCACCAGCGGCGCCGTCCGGCTCGAGTCGACGACGAAGTACTTCGTTCACGAGGGCTACCCGGCGGTCGCCGACTACGCGGCCGTGGCCGCGCTGGTCGAGGCGGCGCACTCGCTCGGGCATCGCGCCCACGTCGGCATCACGGCCACGGCGCCGGGCTTCTACGGCGCCCAGGCACGGCCCATTCCGCAACTGCCCATCCGCTTCCCGGGCCTCGCCGACGAGCTGACGCGGCAGCGCGTGATCAACTTCGAGATGGAGGCATCGGCGCTGCTCGTGCTGGCCGGGTTGGCAGAATGCCGCGCAGGCGTCGTCTGCACGGCGTACGCTCAACGTGTGAGCGGGGCTTTCGTCCAGGGGGAGCAGAAAGAGCGGGCGGAAGCCGCCTGTATCGAGACGGGGCTGGAGGCGCTGCGCCTGCTGGCCGAGATGGATGACGCGGTGCGCGCCGCCGAGGCGTTGCACTGGCGGCCCTCATTGTGGGTGTCCGGGATGGCATCCTGAGAGGGAAATCTCTGCGGAGCCGGGGCAGACGACCACGGACCGCTCAGGCAACCGGGAGCTCAACCCGGAAAGGAGGAGACGTGGCTCAGGCTTACTGCGTGAAGGACAAGCAGAAGGTCGAGATCCAGAACCCGCAGCAGATCACCATGAAGAACGGCAAGCCGGCGGTCAAGGGAACCTGTCCCAAGTGCGGCAATAGCGTCTTCCGCATCGGCGGCTGATTCGCAGATCCTCGGGAGGGAGGTGAGGGGCCCCGGTCAGCCGGGGCCCCACTGATTCGCACCTGTAGCCGATCGCGGGCTGCTTTGGCCCGTCGCTACAATCGATCGCGATGACAGATGCCGCGTTCGGCTCCGGCGCGGAGGAGCGCGAACGCTTCACCGAGCCCGTGCTGGCCCTCGACCTCGGCGGCACCCACCTTCGCACGGCAGTCGCCCTGCCCGATGGCTCACTCGCCGGTCGGCGCATGACGCGCACGCCGCCCGTCGACGCCGACGCGCTCGTGCGAGCCTGCGCCGACCAGCTTCGCGAGACGCTCCACGCGGCGCGCAGGGAGCGAACCGGCCGAAGCGGCATCGAGCCGGCCCTGCTCGCCATCTCGGCCCCGGGTCCGCTCAACCCGTGGACGGGCACGGTCATCGATCCGCCGAACATGGACCGCAGCCTGTGGGGCTACCCCCTCGCCCAGCGGCTGAGCGAGACGCTGGGCCTGCCCGCAGCGCTGGAGCGCGACACTCAGGTGGCGGCCCTCGCCGAGGGCGCCTTCGGCGCGGCGCGCGGCCTGCGCGACTACGTCTACCTGACGGTGTCGACCGGCGTCGGCGGCGCGGCCGTCGTCGACGGTCGCCTGCTGCGCGGGCCCGACGGCGTGGCCGGCGAGCTGGGCCACCTCGTCGTCGACCTCGACGGCCCGCCGTGCGGCTGCGGCGCGCGCGGCCATCTGGAGGCGCTGACCTCGGGGACAGGCATCGCGGCCCAGGCGCGGCGCGCGATCGAGGCCGGCGAAGTAGGCGCGGCGACGCCCCTCGGCCGCCTCGCCGCACAACGGGGAGCAGCCGCGCTCGGCGGCATCGACGTCGCCGCCGCCGAGGACGAGGGCGACCCCGTCGCGGCACACATAATGGAACGAGCGCGGCTGGGCTTCGCCGCCGCGCTGGTGTCGATCGTCGACGTCTTCAATCCCGAGCGCGTCATCGTCGGCGGGGGGGTGGCCGCCGGCCAGGGCGAGCGGCTCTTCGGGCCGGCGCGCGCCGCCATCCGCGAGACGGCCTTCCGGACGCAGGCCCGGCGGGCCGAGCTCGTGCCGGCCGGGTTGGGCGACGACGTCGGCCTGCTCGGCGGGCTGCCCCTCGGTCGGTTGGCGCGGCAGGAGCAGGCCGAGCTAGAGCAAGGCGAAATGAGTCGGGGCCGATCGGCCCTTTCCAGGTCTGCCCGCATCGGCGAGCATGTGGGCGACAAACGAGAGCAACCGGGCGCCGCCGTCGTCGGCTGACGGGGGAGGCGCAGCGCCCGCGGCCGGCGGGCACAGCGGAGGACCACAGGCATGACGGTACGAGTTGGCATCAACGGCTTCGGTCGGATCGGCCGCCAGACCCTCAAGGCGATCATCGAGCGCACGCCGGGGGTCGAGGTGGTCGCCATCAACGACCTGGTCGAGACCGAGATGAACGCCCTGCTGTTCCGCTACGACTCCACCTACGGGCGCTATCCGGGCAACGTCGACCACACCGACGACGCGCTCATCGTCGACGGCCGCGAGATCCGCGTGCTGAAGGAGAAGGATCCTGGCCAGCTGCCGTGGGGCGACCTCGGCGTCGACATCGTCGTCGAATCGACCGGCCTCTTCACCGACGCCGAGAAGGCCTCCGCCCATCTCGACGCGGGCGCGCGCAAGGTGATCATCAGCGCGCCGGCGAAGAAGGAAGACGTGACGCTCGTGCTCGGCGTCAACGAAGAGATGTACGACCCCCAGGCGCACCACGTCATCAGCAACGCCAGCTGCACGACCAACTGCCTGGCGCCGGTGGCGAAGGTCGTCCACGACGAGCTCGGCATCGCCTACGGGCTGATGAACACAATCCATTCGTACACCAACGACCAGCGCGTGCTCGACGTCGCCCACAAGGACCCGCGCCGCGCCCGCTCCGCCGGCCAGAACATAATCCCCACGACGACCGGCGCGGCGCGCGCGCTGGCCCTCGTCATCCCCGACCTGAAGGGCCGCTTCGACGGCTTCAGCCTGCGCGTGCCCACGCCGACGGTGAGCGTCGTCGACTTCACCGCCCAGCTCGACAAGCCGGCTTCGGCGGAACAGATCAACGACGCCTTCCGCAGCGCCGAGCAGGGACGGATGCAGGGCATCCTCGGCGTCAGCGACGAGCCGCTGGTGTCTATGGACTACAAGGGCGACACGCGCTCGGCCATCGTCGACGCGCAGTCAACGATGGTCATCGGCGAGCGGATGGTCAAGGTCGTCGCCTGGTACGACAACGAGTGGGGCTACAGCTGCCGCGTCGCCGATCTCTGCGCCTACGTCGGCGAGCGCCTGCCGCAGGCCAAGCCGGCCGAGGCATCGAGGGCCGGCTGAATGGACAAGCTCACCGTTCGCGACTTCGATCCGGCGGGCAAGCGCGTCCTCGTCCGCGTCGACTTCAACGTCCCCATCGAGGACGGCAAGGTCAAGGACGACTCGCGCATCCGCGCCGCCCTGCCCACCATCCGCTATCTCCTCGAGCGCAACGCCGCGGTCATCCTGACGAGCCACCTCGGCCGGCCCAAGGGCAAGGTCGTCGAGTCGGCCCGCCTGCGGCCGGTCGCGCAGCGGCTCAGCGCGCTCCTGCGCCGGCCCGTGCCGGTGACCGGCGACGCGCTCGGCGTCGGCACGCGTGACGCGGTTGCGCGGCTCAAGCCCGGGCAGGTGCTGATGCTCGAGAACCTGCGTTTCCATGCCGAGGAGGAAGAGAACGATCCCGAGTACGCCAATGCGCTGGCCGAGTACGGCGACGTCTACGTCAACGACGCCTTCGGGACGGCGCACCGGGCGCACGCCTCGACGGTCGGCATCGCACGCCACCTGCCGGCCTACGCGGGGCTGCTGATGGAGGCCGAGCTGAAGGCGCTGTCGCGCCTGCTCGAATCGCCCGAGAAGCCGTTCGCCGCGCTCATCGGCGGAGCGAAGGTTTCGAACAAGCTGGCCGTGCTGGAAAGCCTGCTCGGGAAGG
>CAYRMQ010000068.1:0-14755 GCA_964425305.1 uncultured Anaerolineaceae bacterium
GCGGCCACGTGCGCTACCCGGCGCGCTTCCAGCTGGTCGCGGCGATGAACCCATGTCGCTGCGGGCACCGCAACGACCCCGGACGGGCCTGCCGCTGCCCGCGGTCGGACGCGGACAGCTACCTGCGGCGCGTGAGCGGGCCGCTGCTCGACCGCATCGAGATGCGCGTCGAGATGGCACGCCTGCCGCCGGCCGAGCTGCTGAGCGGTACGCCACCCGAGTCGAGCACGGTCGTTGCCGGGCGCATCGCGGCCGCCCGCCGGCGCGCGCTGCAGCGCAACGCCGGCCGGCCGAACGCCTTCCTCGGCGGCAACGCTGTCGTCGAGGCCTGCTCGCTCGACTCGCCCGCGCAGGCGCAGCTCGACGACGTCGCGACCGCCCGCCATCTGAGCGCGCGCGGCGTCCACCGCCTGCTGCGCGTGGCGCGCACGATCGCCGACCTGGCTGAGTGCGAGACGGTCACCGACGGGCACGTCCGATCTGCGGGCTCGCTCAACATGCCCATCGACGACGAGGACAGCCAGGCGGCGGCGTGAGATGGCCGAGATCTTCGAGCGGCAGGCGTGGGTTGCCCTCGCCTCGGTCGGCGGCCTGGCCGAGATCGGCATGGGCCGGCTGGTGGCTGCCTTCGGCAGCGCCGCCGAAACCCTCCGCGCGGCAGGCGACGGGCGCCTCCGCCGCTGGAACGCCGAGCGGCGGCGGGCGGAGGGACGGCCCGTCCTGAGCGCGCCGGTGCTGGCGGCCGTCGCCGAGGTGGCCGCCGATCCCTCGCCGCGCCTCGCCCGCATCACCGGCCTCGGGCTGTGGACGCTGACGCCGCTCGACGCTGCCTATCCGCGACGGCTGCGCGACCTCGATCCGCCGCCGAACGTGATCCACGGTTGGGGCGATCTGGACGCGCTGGCCTGCCCGCGCGCGATCGCCCTCGTCGGCACGCGCCGGCCGACGCCGGCAGGCCGCCTGCTTGCCGGGCGGGTCGCGGCACGCCTCGTCGAGTGCGGCGCGGCCGTCGTGTCCGGTCTGGCGGTGGGCATCGATGGCGCCGCCCACGCGGCGACCGTCGAGCACGCGGGGCGGACCGTGGCGGTCATCGGCGCCGGCCACGCGTCGCCCGGCCCGCGCGCCCACGCCGGCCTGCGCGCGCGCATCCTCGACGGCGGCGGCGCCGTCATCAGCGAGCACCACCCCGACGTCGGCGCAACGAGAGGGACTTACCCGCGGCGCAACCGGATCATCGCCGCGCTCGGCGACGCGGTGCTGGTCGTCGAAGCGCCGCTGCGCAGCGGCGCGCTGATCACCGCCCGCCACGGGCTCGAGCTGGGCCGGCCGGTCTTCGCCGCCCCGGGACGAGTCGGCGACTGGTCGACGGCGGGCGCGCTGGCGCTCCTGCGCGAGACGCCCGCCCGCCCGCTGGTCGGCCTCGACGAGCTGGTCACCGACCTCGGCTACTTTGGCCCGCCGGATGGGCAGGGCGCAGCCGCCGCTGCGACCCGCGGTGCGTCCTCGCGCGCGGCGGCGCTGGCCATGCTCGGCGAGGTCGAGCGGGCCGTCGCCGAGCGCATCTGCCGCGGCCCGGCCGGCCTCGACGCACTCATCGACGACACCGACCTCGCGCCGGCGGCCGTGTCGGGGGCGGTGACGCTGCTGTTGATGCGTGGCTGGGTGCAGGCGGTTGGCCCGGCGTACCTGCCGGCCGGGCCACTCCTCGGATGAGCGCGCAGTGGGACGTCCGTACCGTTGCGCCGGCGCCGCCGCCGGCGCGACAGTTCGCTCATGATCAAGAACGCCGTCCTGCATCCCGTCGGCGACCAGCCGATGCTGGCCGACCTCGTCGTCGAGCCGCAACCGGGCGACATCAGCCTGATGTGCACCAACCTGCGCACGATCGACGGCAAGCGGCCGCCCTCGATCGAGCACCCCGACGGCGTCTACGTGATCCCGCTCGTGACGCTGCGCTTCGTCGAGATCCCGAAGAGCGGCGTGCGGTTGAGCGACGCCTCGGCGCCGGCGAGCACGCGCGCCCCGAGCGAGGATGGACTGGCTGGCGGCAACGGCCACGCCGTCGTGCCGCTCGGGCTGCCCGCGCCCGGCGCCGAGCTGGTGCCTGTCGACGACACGCCGGAGCCGGCCGCCGACGCCGACTCGGATGCCACCGACGAGCTGATCCGCCGCATCCGCGAGCTCTGATCCGCCCCTCACCTGCGCCCGCCGATGCCTCCGGCCGGCCGGAGACCCGGTGCTACACTCCGCGCCGATGACGAAGAACCTGGTGATCGTCGAGTCGCCGGCCAAGGCGCGCACGATCGAGCGCTATCTCGGTCCCGACTTCAAGGTTTTGGCCTCGTACGGTCACGTTCGCGACCTGCCCGAGAACCCGGGCAAGAACAAGCTCGGCGTGGACGTCGAGCATGACTTCACGCCCGAATACGTGGTCAGCGAGGATCGCCGCCGGCACGTCGCGAGCATCGAGAAGGCGGCGCGCTCGGCCGATGCGGTCTATCTGGCGACCGACCTAGACCGCGAGGGCGAGGCCATCGCCTGGCACGTCACCGAGGCGGCCGGGGTGCCGCCCGAGAAGGCGCGGCGGGTGACCTTCAGCGAGATCACGGAGGACGCCATCCGCGACGCCTTCGCCCGTCCGCGCGACATCGACGTCAATCTCGTCGACGCCCAGCAGACGCGGCGGATAATGGACCGCCTCGTCGGCTACACGCTCAGCCCGCTGCTCTGGCGCAAGGTCCGCGCCGGCCTGTCGGCGGGCCGCGTCCAGTCGGTCGCCGTCCGCCTCGTCGTCGAGCGCGAGCGCGAGATCCGCGACTTCGTCCCGCGCGAGTACTGGACGCTCGAGGCGCTGCTCGCCACGCCTGCCGGGGACACGTTCAGCGCCGCCCTCGTCGGCATCGACGGCGAGAAGGCCGAGATCGGCGACGGTGAGACGGCCGAGCGCCATGCCGCCGCCCTGCGCCGGGCCGAGCCGATCGTCGAGAAGGTGACCAGCCGCGCTCACAAGCGCAACCCGGCGCCGCCGTTCACGACGAGCACGTTGCAGCAAGAGGCCAGCCGCAAGCTCGGCTTCAACCCGAAGCGGACGATGCGCGTCGCGCAGAGCCTGTACGAGGGCGTCGACACGGCCGAGGGGCGGGTCGGGCTGATCACCTACATGCGCACCGACTCGACGCAGATGGCCGGCGTGGCGATGGGCGAGGCGCGTGGCGTCATCGCCTCGCGCTACGGGCTGCGCTACACGATGCCCCGCGGCCGGACGTACAAGACGCGCTCGAAGGGCGCGCAGGAGGCGCACGAGGCGATCCGCCCGACGAGCTTCCGGCGCGACCCCGATTCGCTGGCCGGCCAGCTGGGCGCCGACGAGCTGCGCCTGTACCTGTTGATCTGGCAGCGCGCGCTCGCCTCGCAGATGGCGGCGAAGGAGATGGAGACGACGGCGGTCGACCTGGCCGCCGCCGGCTACGGGCTGCGCGCCAGCGCCACGCGGACGACGTTCGACGGCTTCGCAGCGGTCTACACCGAGGGCACCGACGACGCCGCCGAGGAGGAGGAGCGCCGCCTGCCGGCGCTGGCCGAGGGCGACCGGACGGCCGTCCGCGAGGTGACGCCGAGCCAGCACTTCACCCAGCCGCCGCCGCGCTACACCGAGGCGTCGCTGATCAAGGCGCTGGAGGAGCACGGCATCGGCCGGCCGTCGACGTACGCGGCGACGATCTCGACGATCATCGAGCGCGGCTACGTCAGCGTCGTCGAGCGGCGGCTGCGCCCGGAGCCAGTGGGCGAGGTCGTGACCGACCTGCTCGTCGAGCACTTCGGCGAGTTCGTCGACGTCGCGTTCACGGCGCGGATGGAGGAGGAGCTCGACGAGATCGCCCGCGGCGAGCGGGCGTGGGTACCGCTGCTGCGCGAGTTCTACGGCCCATTCAGCGAGCTGGTCGAGACCAAGAAGAGCGAGCTGCGCCGGCGCGACTTCACGACGGAGGCGACCGACGAGGTCTGCTCGGAAGGCCACCCGATGGTCATCCGCCTCGGCCGCAACGGGCGCTTCCTCGCCTGCTCGCTGTACCCCGAGCACCGCGAGACGCGGCCGCTGCCCGGTGAGGAGGCCGAGCAGCCCGCCGTCGAGGGCGTGGGCGAGCGCTGCCCTCAGTGCGGCGAGGGCGAGCTGGTCGCCCGCCGCGGCAGGTTCGGCCCGTTCGCCGGCTGCTCGCGCTACCCCGATTGCGACTACATCCGCAAGAGCGGCCCGCCGCCGCCGCCGCAGTTGCCCTTCGAGGTCGAATGCCCCAAGTGCGGCCAGGGCCACCTCGTGGCGCGCCGCGCGCGCCGCACGGGCAACGCCTTCTGGGGCTGCTCGCGCTATCCCAAGTGCGACTTCACGACCTCGCGCGAGCCGCTCGGGCCGGTCCATGATGCCGACGCGGGGGCCGTCGCGCGCGAGGGTGAGAGCGGCGCGATCTGCCTGCGCTGCGGCGCGCCGATCGAGCTTCCCGCCGAGATCGTGCCGGGCGCCAGGCTGCCGGGCGGCGAGCCCAACCCGGCCGCCCTCGCGGCGCCGCGGCGGCAGGCCCGCCGCAGCGGCGGCAACGGCCGCCGCCGGACGCGGTCGGCGGCGTGAGACGCTCGGGCGCGTGACCGGCGCCGAGGCGCTCGACGCGTTCCTCGGCGGGCTTGCCGCTCGCGACGCCTCCGACCACACCCGTCGCGCCTACCGCACGGCCGTCGCGCAGTTCCTCGACTGGCTCGCCGGCCGCGGCGCGGACTGGCGCGCGCCGTCGCGGCACGTTCTGCGTGCCTACCTCGCGGCGCTCGCCGAGCGGCCCCTGTCGCGGCGCTCGATCAGCAGCCGGCTGGCGGCGCTGCGCTCGTTCTACCGGCACGCCCGGCGCGAGGGCCTGGTCGACGGTGATCCCTGGGCGGCGGTCGTCACGCCGCGCCTGCCGCGCCGACTGCCCGGCGTGCTCGCCGCCGACGAGGTCGAGCGGCTGCTCGACGCCGCGCGGCAGGAGCCGCGCCGCCGCACCCGAGCACGTGACGACGTTGCCGGCGCGCTGATCAGGCGCGACATCGCGCTGGTCGAAACGGCCTACGCCGCGGGGCTGCGCGCGAGCGAGCTCGCCGCCGCCCGCATCGCCGACCTCGACCTCGAGCGCGGCGAGCTGCGCGTCGTGGGCAAGGGCCGCAAGGAGCGCATCGGGCTGCTCGGCCGGCCGGCGCGCGCGGCGCTGGCCGACTATCTCGCCGCCGGCCGGCCAGCGCTGCTCGCCGCCGCCGGCGCGCACGACGAGGGCAGCCTCTTCCTCAATGCGCGCGGCGGGCCGCTCGGCGTACGCGGCCTGCGCTACCGCCTCGACATGCTCGTCAAGCGGGCGGGGCTGCCGGCAGGCACCTCGCCGCACACGCTCCGTCACTCGTTCGCCAGCCACCTGCTCGAGGGCGGCGCCGACCTGCGCGTCGTGCAGGAGCTGCTGGGCCACGCCAGCCTGGGCACGACACAGGTCTACACGCACGTCTCCCCCTCGCGTCTGCGCGGCGTCTACCGCAGCGCCCACCCTCGCGCCCAACGGCCCAGGCCGGATCAGCAGCGGCCGTGACGGCGCGCACGCTGGCGCGCGCGGGGCTCGTCGTCGCCGGCGCGTTCTTCGTCTCGCGCGTCCTCGGCTGGATCCGGCTCGTCGTCATCAGCAACCTGTTCGGCGCCGGCGCCGAGCTGGACGCCTACTTCGCCGCGTTCCGCCTGCCCGACGCGATCTTCCAGCTTGTCGCCGCTGGCGCGCTGAGCTCGGCGCTGATCCCGGTCCTGTCGGGGCTGTTCACGCGCGAGCAGGAGGAGCGTGCCTGGCGCGTCGTCTCGACCGTGCTCAACCTGGTCCTGCTCGTGCTGGCCGGCCTCGCTGCGCTGGTTGCCATCTTCGCGCCGACGATCGTGCCGCTGATCACGCCCGGCTTCGACATGGTCCAGACCGAGCTGACCGTTCGCCTGACGCGGCTGATGCTGCTGTCGCCGATCTTCCTCGCCCTCGGCGCCGTCGCCTCGAGCGTCCTCAACGCGCGCGGCCGCTTCGCCGCGTCGGCCGTCGCGCCGCTGCTCTACAACCTGTCGATCATCCTCGGCGCGCTGCTGCTGGGCCCGTACTTCGGCGTGGAGTCGCTGGCCATCGGCGTCGTCACCGGCTCGCTGCTCCACCTGGCGGTGCAGCTGCCGGCGCTCGCCCGCGAGCGCTTCCGGCTGTCGTTCACGATCGACCTCGGCGACGCCGCCTCACGGCAGGTGCTGCTGCTGATGGCGCCGCGCGCGATCGGCCTCGGCGCCAACCAGATCACGTTCATGATCAACACGCTGCTCGCGACGGGCGTCGGCGTCGGCGCCGTGACCGCCTACAACGTCGCCTTCACCATCCTCCAGATCCCGCTCGGCATCATCGGCTTTCCGCTCGGCGTCGTGCTGCTGCCGTCGATGTCGCGCGCCATCGCCGCCGGCTCGGTGCGCGAGTTCGGCCAGCTCGTCGTGCGCTCGCTGCGGCTGCTGCTCTACGTGATGCTGTTCATCTCGGCTGTCGCCATCGTCCTGCGCCGGCAGATAGTGACGCTGCTCTTCGAGTACGGCTTCGACCAGCGCGCGCTCGACCTGACGGCGAACACGCTGCTGCTGATGCTGGCCGGGCTGGCCGCCCATTCGATGGTGGTCGTGCTGGCGCGTGCCTTCTACAGTGGCCAGGACACGCGCACGCCGGTGATCGTGGCGCTGCTGTCGGTGGCGGTCAACGTGAGCATCTCGGTGACGACGGTCGGCACCCTCGGCCTCTCCGGCCTGGCCCTCGGCATCGCCGCCGGGGCCTGGTTCGAGGCGACGCTGCTCGGCGTCATCCTGTGGCAGCGCACGCCCGGCGCCGGCCTCGAGAACATCACCCGCCCGCTGCTGACGTTCGGCGGCGGCGCGCTGCTCGCCGGCGTCACCGCACTGCTCGTCGTGCGCACGACGGAGCTGGCGATCGGAATCGATCCGGGCACGTTCCTGCTCCTCGGCCAGGTGCTGCTGGCTGCCGCCGCGGCTGCGCTCGTCTACGCGATCTACAGCCGCCTGCTGAACGTGCCCGAGCTGCGCCAGTCGCTGAGCTTGCTGCGCTCGGCGGCGCGCGGCGGGCTGCGCAGCGAATGAGCGGCGCGAACGCCGGTCGGGGCGACGCCGCGCCGGCCGCCCGAACGCTGGCCGAGCTCGTCCGCCTGCTCGAGGAGCGCGGGCTGCTGCGCAGCGTGCTCGGCGCCGCCGAGCGGCCGCTGGCCGCCATCGGCGTGACGCGCGTCCACTTCGATTCGCGCGCGGTCCGGCCGGGCAGCCTGTTCGTGGCCGTCCCGGGCGCGCGGGCCGACGGTCATGATTACATCCCCGACGCCGTCGCCCGCGGCGCGGTCGCCGTCGTCGCCGAGCGCGCCACTGCCCGCCTCGGCGTGCCGCAGCTGCTCGTGCCCGCTGCGCGGCCGGCGCTGGCCCTCGCCGCGGCGTGGTATCACGCCTTTCCCAGCCACCGCCTGGGCGTCATCGGCGTGACCGGCACCGACGGCAAGACGACGACGTGCTACCTGCTGCGGGCGGTGCTCGAGGCCGCTGGCCGGCCGAGCGGCATGATCGGCACGATCGAGACCGTCGCCGGCGGCGAGGTCGTGGGCCGTGGCCGCCAGACGACGCCCGAGGCGCCCGACCTGCAGGCCGGCCTGGCCAAGATGATCGCCGCCGGCGACCGCTTCGCGGTCGTCGAGTCGACGTCGCACGGCCTCGCCCAGGAGCGCGTCGGGGAGGTCGCCTACGACGTCGCGGTGCTGACCAACCTGACCCACGAGCACCTCGAGTTCCACCGCACGCCCGAGGCCTACCAGGCTGCCAAGCGGCGGCTGTTCGAACGGCTGGCCGTCGGACCTTCCAATCCTGAGAAGGGCTTCGGCAAGTGGGCCGTCGTCAACCTCGACGAGGGGGTCGCCGACGACTTCCTGGCGGCGGCCGATGGGGCAGGCGCGCGCCGGCTGACCTACGGCGCCTCACCGGCGGCGGACGTCCGCGCGACGCGCGTCGAGGAGGACGCCGGCGGCCTGCTCGTCGTGATCAGCACGCCGCGCTGGGAGGCGCCCGTCCGGCTGCGCCTGGCCGGCCGCTTCAATGCCCACAACGCGCTCGCCGCGGCGGCCGTCGGCGAGGCTCTCGGCCTGCCCGCCGAGGGCGTGCGGGCCGGGCTCGAATCGGTCGCCGGCGTGCCCGGCCGGATGCAGCGCATCGACGCCGGCCAGCCCTTCACGGTCATCGTCGACTACGCCCACACCGCCGATTCGCTAGCCAAGGTGCTCGACAACCTGGCGCCGCTGGCGGCGGCCGGCGGCGGCGGGCTGGTCTGCGTCTTCGGCTCGGCCGGCGAGCGCGACACGCTCAAGCGACCGACGATGGGTCGCGTCGCCGCCGAGCGCTGCCGGCTGATCGTGCTCACCGACGAGGATCCCCGCGGCGAGGACCGGCTGGCGATCCTGCACGAGATCGCGGCCGGCGCCGAGCGCCTGGGCCGGCGTATCGCCCACGACCTGCTGCTCGTCCCCGACCGATCGGAGGCGATCGCCAGGGCCGTCGGCCAGGCCCGGCCGGGCGACGTGGTCGTACTGTGCGGCAAGGGCCACGAGCAGACGATCGAGATGGCCGATGGTCCAGTGCCGTGGGACGAGGCCGCCGCCGCGCGGCAGGCGCTCGCCGAGCTGGGCTACGGGCCGTAGGGGTCGAAGACCGACGGCGACGGCTCTGTCGTCGGCACCGGCGAAGGGCTCGCGCCGGGCTGCGGGCGGCGCCCGGCGCTGAGCGCGATCGCCGCCAGCCGGTCCGACACGCGGTTGCCGTCGAAGCGGCCGAGATTGGTCAGCACGACGACCGTCACCTGTTCCTCCGGGAAGTGCCACATCGCGGCCATGTACCCGCGCAGCGAGCCGGTGTGGCCGAAGGCCCGCGCGCCGTCGACGACCCGTGTGCGCGTGCCCAGCCCGTACGTGCCGCGCGGATAGGGCGAGTAGCGGTAGTCGGTCATCTTGGCCAGCGACTCGGCGCTCAGCACGTCGCCGCCGTAGAGCGCCTCAGCCCAGCGCGCGATGTCCGTCGCGGTCGACACGATCGCGCCGGCGGCCCACGCCACCGTCGCCGCCGAGGTGCTCGGGCGGTAGTCGCTCTCGTTGGTCACGTGGCGGTGGCCGTTCGGGCTGCGCAGGTAGCCGTGGGCGACGCCCGGTCGCGCGCCCTCGCCCTGGAAGTACGTCCCGTCGAGAGCCAGCGGGTCGAAGAAGCGCTCGCGCAGCACACTGGCCAGGTCGGCGCCGGTGGCCTGCTCGATGACCAGCCCGAGCAGCACGAAGCCGGTGTTCGAGTAGTGGTAGCCGGCGCCCGGCCGGAAGTAAGGCTCGCGCTCGAACTCGGACAGGATCTCGGCCGGCGTCCACTCGTGGCCCGGCCGGCCGAAGACGAGCGATTCGTAGAGCGGGTGCTCGAAGTAGTTGTAGACGCCGCTGGTGTGGTTGAGCAGCTGGCGCAGCGTGATCCGCCGCGCACGCGCGTAATCGGGCAGCCAGTCGGAGAGGCGCCCGTCGAGATCGAGCACGCCCTCCTCGGCCAGCTGCAGCACGGCCGCCGCCACGAACGTCTTGGTAACGCTGCCCACGACGAACGGCGTGTCGGTCGCGACCTCCTCCGGCGGCTCGATCGAGGCGAGCCCCGCCACACCCGACCAGCGGCTGCCGTCGGCGAAGGTGACGACCGCGGCGGCGCCCGGGATGCGCCGCATCTCGAGCTGCTCCTCGAGCGTCGCCTGCAGCTGGGCGCCGTAGGCCTCGGCCAGGCTGGCCGGCGACGGGCTGGGGCTGGGCGATGGCGACGGGCTGGGCGTCGGTGAAGGTGACGGGCTGGGGCTGGGGCTGGGCGCGGGCGTCGGGCTGGCTGCCGGCGAAGGGGAGGGGATTGGGCTGGCCGTCGCCTGCGCGCCGGTCGTCGGCGTCGGCAGGGGCGCGACGGTGCAGCCGGCGAGCAGCAGGATGAGCAGGGGGACGAACAGGCGTCGGGTCGTTGGGGGCATCTGTTCTCAGCAGGGCGGGCAATCTGGCGGCGCAGCCGTGCCTGCCGGCCACCGCGTGCAAGGTACAACAGGCTGTACGACACGGCGCGATTGTGCGGATGCACCGGCCGCCACGGCCGGGGAGAGGCGTGCATGACGCTACACTGGCCGTGTGTCCGTCGAACCGCTGACCACGCCGCCCGCTCGCACCGGCCGCGGCACGGCGCGCCAGAGGCTCGCCCGCGCCGCGCCGAGCGGCTTCTCGCGACGTGCCCTGAATGCCGCCGAGCGGCGCCTCGAGGAGGAGCTGGCGGCGCACCACCCGCAGGCCGACCTGGCCAAGGTCAAGGAGGCGTGGCAGTTCGCCGTCGAGGCGCACGGCGAGCAGCGCCGTGCCAGCGGCGAGCCGTACGTCACGCACCCGATGGCCGTCGCCCAGTCGCTGGCCGAGCTGGGCCTCGACCCGGCGGCAATCATGGCCGCCCTGCTGCACGACATCCCCGAGGACACCGACTACGCGCTGGAGGACATCGAGGAGCGCTTCGGGCAGGAGGTCGCCCGCCTCGTCGACGGCGTCACCAAGCTGGAGAAGTTCGGTGCCCGGACGCACGAGGATCAGCAGGCCGAGAGCATCCGCAAGATGCTGCTGGCGATGGCCGAGGACATCCGCGTCGTCCTGATCAAGCTGGCCGATCGGCTGCACAACATGCGCACCATCCAGGCGCTGCCGCCGGCCAAGCAGCAGCGCATCGCGCGCCAGACGGCCGAGATCTACGCGCCGCTGGCCGAGCGGCTGGGCATCTGGCAGATCAAATGGGAGCTGGAGGACCTGTCGTTCAAGATCCTCGAGCCCGAGCAATACCGCCACCTGGCCGACCAGCTTGAGACCCACCGCCGGGCGCGCGAGGCGTACGTCCGGCGGGCGATGGCCGTCCTCGGCGAGGCGCTCGAGAAGCAGGGCATCAAGGCCGAGCTGTCGGGACGGCCCAAGCACATCTCGAGCATCTGGCGAAAGATGCAGCGCAAGTCCGCCGACTTCGGCGAGATCTACGACGTTCACGCCGTCCGCGTGCTGGTCGACGACGTGCGTGACTGCTACGCCGCGCTGGGCGTGGTCCACTCGCTGTGGCGACCCATCCCGGGGCAGTTCGACGACTACATCGCGATGCCCAAGAACAACATGTACCAGAGCCTCCACACGGCGGTCGTGGCGCTCGACGGCAAGCCGCTCGAGGTCCAGATCCGGACCCACGCGATGCACCGCCTGAGCGAGGTCGGCATCGCCGCCCACTGGCGCTACAAGGAGGGCTCGAAGAGCGACCGCGACTACGACGCCAAGCTGGCCTGGGTGCGCCAGCTGATGGACTGGCAGCGCGATGTGTCCGACGCGACCGAGTTCGTCGAGGGTCTCAAGCTCGACATCTTCCAGGACCAGGTCTTCGTCTTCACGCCGCGCGGCGACGTCAAGGATCTGCCCGCCGGCGCGACGCCGCTTGACTTCGCCTATCGCATCCATACCGACGTGGGGCACTCGTGCATCGGCGCGAAGGTCAACAACCGGCTCGTGCCGCTCGACTACAAGCTGAAGAACGGCGACATCGTCGAGATCGTCACGACGAAGATCGCCCACGGCCCGTCGCGCGACTGGCTGAACATCGTCCAGACTGGCCACGCGCGCGAAAAGATCCGCCAGTGGTTCAAGCGCCAGCAGCGCGACGAGAACATCGTCCACGGCCGCGAGTCGCTCGACCGCGAGCTGCGCCGGCTGGCGCGGACGTCGCTCGAGAAGGTCGGCGCCGAGCGCGTCGCCGAGGTGGCCGAGCAGTTCCGCTACAACAGCGTCGACGACTTCTTCGCCGCCATCGGTTACGGCGCGGTCAGCGCCCAGCAGGTGGTCATGCGCCTGGGCGTCGCCGACGACGCCAACGAGCAGGTGCTGCCGCAGGTCGCGCCGCCTACCCCGGCGCGTGTCGGTGGCGTGCGCGTCAAGGGCGTGGGCGACTTGATGATCCGCTTCGCCAAGTGCTGCCACCCGATCCCCGGCGACCCGATCATCGGCTACATCACGCGGGGGAGGGGCGTGACCGTCCACCTGCCGACGTGCACGACCGTCGTCAACGAGCGCGACGTGGGCCGGCTGATCGAGGTCGACTGGGAGGGCACCGACCAGCAGACGTACCCCATCGCCATCCGGGTCGAGGCCTACGACCGGACGGGGCTCCTGTCGGAGATCACCAACGTGATGGCCGAGAACAAGGTCAACATCGTTGCCGCCAACGTGCGCGTCAATCCCGATCACACCGCGACCGTGCAGGCGACGCTGCAGGTCGCTTCCGTCGCGCAGCTGGCCAAGGTGCTGTCGCGCATCGAGCAGCTGAAGGACGTCTACAGCGTTCAGCGCGACCTGATGTAGCGGGGTTCGGCGCCCGCGCCATCCGGGCGGCGCCGCCCGCCCCGCGCCGCGACGTCTTCCCTCAAATGTCCGTTTGTCGGCACACGAGGTCGACGAGTTCGCCGATTTGGACCCGCTGGTTGGCCAGGTTGCCCTCATTTGTGCCGCTCGGCGCACATCTGCGCGGAGACCGCCGCCCACCGCCGTCCTCGTGTTCCTGAAAATGCACATTTGGCGGTAACCGAGCGCCCTGCGGCGCCGCGTCGGCCCCAGAGCGCGGATCAGCCCTCGCCGTCGGCCGCCCGCGCCGCATCCTCGGCCGCCCGCGCCGCATCCTCGGCCGCCCGCGCCTCGACCTCGAAGACGTTGTCGTGGTAGCGATTGAGCCCGGCCGCCTCGGCCCGCTCCGACGCGCGCCAGTAGAGGAACGGAAAGCGCAGGCCGTAGCGCTGCCATTGGCCGACGTGGGCGAGCTCGTGAGCGAGCTCGACCGGGCTCAGCGGCCGCCAGCTGATGATCAGCGGGCCCAGAGTGATGGCCAGCCAGTTGGGCAGGATGAAGCGCTGTGCGAACGCGCGCACGAAGGGCAATACGATCAGCCGGTGGCGCGGCACGTCGCTCGGGTCGGTCACGCGCTCATCTTCGCATCCCGCACCCCCGCACCGTCACGCGACGGGTCACTCGCTAGACTCCGTTCCGTGCCCAGGTACCAGTCACCCCGCGGAACGCGTGACCTGCTGCCGTCCGACATGGCCGTCTGGCAGCGCCTCGAGGCGCTCGCCAACGAGCTGGCCGTCGTCTACGGCTACCGGCCGATCGAGACCCCCCTGTTCGAGGACAGCGCCGTCTTCGAGCGCGCCATCGGCGCTGGCACGGACGTGGTCGAGAAGGAGCTCTTCCGCATCCGCGCGGCCGGCGGCGAGGAGGACCGCTGGGCGCTGCGGCCGGAGGCGACGGCCGGTGTGGCGCGCGCCTACATCCAGCATGGCATGCACACCGCGCATCAGCCGGTGCGGCTGACGACGTTCGGGCCGATGTTCCGCTACGACCGCCCGCAGGCCGGCCGCTACCGCCAGTTCTGGCAGTGGAACGTCGAGGCCATCGGCGATGGGGGGCCGGCGATCGACGCCGAGATCATCGAGCTCGGCCTTCGCTTCCTGCGCCGGGCGGGGCTGGCCGACGTCGAGGTCGACCTCAACTCGATCGGCGACGGGGCCTGCCGACCGGCGTACGTCGCCGCCCTTACCGACCACCTGCGCGCCCACCGGGAGCGGCTGCCCGAGCTCGAGCGGCGGCGGTTGGAAACCAACCCGCTGCGCGTGCTCGACTCGAAGGACGATGCGACCGCGGCGGTGCTGGCCGGCGCGCCGCGGATCGGCGACTTCCTGTGTGACGCCTGTCGCGAGCACCTCACCGGCCTGCGCCGTCATCTCGACGAGCTGGATGTGCCGGTGCGCGACGCACCCTGGCTGGTGCGCGGGCTTGACTACTACAGGCGCACGGCGTTCGAGTACTACAGCCCCGACGCGCGCGGTCAGCAGTCGGCGCTGGGCGGCGGGGGCCGCTACGACGGGCTGCTCGAGCTGCTCGGCGCACGGCCGACGCCGGGCATCGGTTTTGCCATCGGCATCGATCGGGTTGCCGGGGCGGTCGCCGGCTCGGGCGCGGCGGCGGGCGAGCTGCCAGCCCCGGTGGCCGTCGTGGTGGGGGCGGAGCCGGCGTCGACGGACGTCCGACTACGACTGGCGACCGACCTTCGGGCGGCGGGCATCCCGGCCAGCGCGGACCTCGCCCCACGCCGCCTGTCACGCCAGCTGGAGGGAGCTGCCCGCGAGCAGGCTCACTTCGCGGTTGTCGTGGGCGACGAGCTCGACGCCGGCCAGGTGCAGCTGCGCGACCTGCAGGCCGGCACGCAGCGGGTGGTCAACGTCGCCGACCTGGCGCGCGAGCTCCAGCGCGCCCAGTCGACGCACCGCCACGGCACGGAATAGGCCGACGGTCAGTCACCTACAGGCCGCCGCCCAGGCCGTGGCGGCGAGCGGCGCGCGGCAGCTCCGCGGGGTCGGACACCTCGAGCTTGGCCATCGCCGACGAAAGGTGGCGCTTCGCCGCCGCCTCATCCAAGCCCAGGGCAGCGGCGATCTCGGCGGCCGGTGATCCCTCGACCGACAGCCGGACGACGTCGGCCTCGCGGCGCGAGAGGCCACGCGGGTAGGTGAAGTGCAGCCGGCCACCGGGCCGGAGGGCCGCCTCGAACCCGACGTCGAGCAGCGCCCGAGGGCGCTCC
>CAYRMQ010000069.1:0-14754 GCA_964425305.1 uncultured Anaerolineaceae bacterium
GTCGCGACTCACCTGTCGCCTATCAGGTGTCGCCTATGTCCTGAACTCAGACACTTCCTCGCCAGCCAACGCCGTGGTATGGTTGATGCCATGCGGACTACCATCGATAAGGCTGGCCGTCTGGTAATCCCGCGCCAGATTCGCGATCGCGTCGGCATGAGCAGCGGCGGCGAGGTGGAGGTCGAGGTCGATGGGGCCGGCATCCGCATCGAGCCCGTATCGGGCAGACAACTGCGCGACAAGGATGGCCTGCTGCTTATCCCCTCCAGCGGAGGGCAGATCGACGAAACGGCGGTGCGCGAGCTGATCGATGCCGACCGGCATCGGTCCTGACCGACGGCCCGTAGTCCTTCTCGACACCAGCACAGCGATCGCCCTCGTCGTAGAGGACCACGAGGCACACCGCCGTACGCTCGCCGCGGCACGGGGGCGTCGGCTCGGTCTCGCAGGCCACGCCTGGTTTGAGACCTACTCAGTCCTTAGCCGGCTGCCACCCGGCCTGCGCCGGTCGCCTGCCGACGCCCTGCGCCTGCTCGCCACGAACTTTCCGGCATCTACCTTCCTGGCTGAGACGGAGGCGCGAGAACTGGGTGCGGAGCTCGCACGGTTGGGCATCTCGGGCGGGTCTGTCTACGATGCGCTGGTTGGTGCCGCCGCACGACAGAAGCGACGGCCGCTCCTCTCGGGGGATGGTCGAGCCCGCGCCGTCTACGAGGCGCTCGGTGTCGAGGTCGAGACGATCTCTGGCTGACGCTAAGCCAACTTCCCGTACCGTTCTCTGGTGTACTTCACGCGTGAGCATCGATAGCGCGCCGCGACCGGCGCACGCCGTCCCCGAAAGAATCGACTTCATCCGCGAGATCGTCGCCGCCGACCTGCGCTCGGGCAAGCACGACGCCGTAGTCACGCGCTTCCCGCCCGAGCCGAATGGCTACCTGCACATCGGCCACGCCAAGTCGATCTGCCTCAACTTCGGCATCGCCGCCGAGTTCGGCGGTCGCTGCCACCTCCGCTACGACGACACCAACCCGCTGAAGGAGGAGCAGGAGTACATCGAGGCCATCGAGCGCGACGTGCGCTGGCTGGGCTTCGATTGGGGCGAGCACCTCTACCACGCGTCGGACTACTTCGAGCAGCTCTACGAGTGGGCCATCCATCTCATCCGTGACGGCAAGGCCTACGTCGACGACCTGTCGGCCGACGAGATCCGCGAGTACCGCGGCACGCTCACCGCACCCGGGCGCGAGAGTCCCTGGCGCGACAGGCCGGTCGAGGAGAGCCTCGATCTCTTCGCGCGAATGCGGGCCGGCGAGTTTCCAAACGGCGCGCGTGTGCTGCGCGCCAAGATCGACATGGCCTCGCCCAACCTCAACCTGCGCGACCCGGTGCTCTACCGCATCGTCCACGCGCCGCACCCGCGGACCGGCGACGCCTGGTCGATCTACCCCACGTACGACTTCGCCCACGGCCAGTCCGACGCGATCGAGGGTGTGACACACTCCCTCTGCACGCTCGAGTTCGAGGCCCACCGCCCTCTGTACGACTGGCTGCTGGCCAACCTGCCCGTGCCGTCGCGGCCGCGCCAGATCGAGTTCGCCCGCCTCAACCTGACCCACACCGTCCTGTCCAAGCGCGTGCTGCTGCGGCTCGTAACCGAGGGGCACGTGCGCGGGTGGGACGACCCGCGCATGCCCACCCTGTCCGGCCTGCGCCGGCGCGGCTTCCCGGCGGAAGGCATCCGCGACTTCGCCGCGATGATCGGTGTCGCCAAGGCGGACAGCGTCGTCGAGTTCGGCCAGCTCGAGTACGCCGTCCGCAACGTGCTCAATAGAACGGCACCGCGGCGCTTCGGCGTCCTCAACCCGCTGAAGCTCGTCATCGAGAACTATCCCGATGGGCAGGTGGAGGAGATGTCCGTGCCGGTCAATCCGGAGGACCCCGCCGCCGGCATGCGGTCGGTGCCCTTCAGCCGCGAGCTGTGGATCGAGCGTGACGACTTCATGGAGCAGCCCACGCCCAAGTTTTTCCGCCTGGCCCCCGGCCGCGAGGTGCGCCTGCGCGGCGCCTACTTCGTCACCTGCACCGACGTCGTCAAGGACGGCGATGGCCGAGTGGTCGAGCTGCGCTGCACGTATGATCCAGCCACGCGTGGCGGTGACTCACCCGACGGTCGCCGGCCGAAGGCCACCCTCCACTGGCTGTCGATCGCCCACGCGCTGACGGCGGAGGTCCGGCTGTACGACCACCTGTTCGCGTCGCCGTTCCCGGGCGCGCTGACGGGAAACCTGTTCGACGACCTCAATCCGGCCTCCGAGGTCGTCCTCGATGGGTGCTTCGTCGAGCCGTCGTTGGCCGACGCATCGGCGGGCCAGACCTTCCAGTTCGAGCGCCTGGGCTACTTCGCGCTCGATCCCGATTCGACCGCCGACCGGCTCGTCTTCAACCGATCGGTGACCCTCAAGGACACCTGGGCCAAGGTCCAGGCAAGAGAACAGCGGACCGGTCGATCTGGCGCGCCGTAGTAGACTCGACTCAGCCCGTCACGGGCGCCGCTGGCGCGTGGCTCAACGGTAGAGCACCTGACTCTGGATCAGGGGGTTCCAGGTTCGAATCCTGGCGCGCCAGCCACTTCTTGCTCACGTCGGCTGCGGGACGACCTCGATCCCACCGCAGGCAAGCCACGTTCCGTCCTCCACTTCGCCGCCACCGATGCGCACCCTGTCGCCCGCGCGTGCCCTGACGACGCCGAACAGGTCGACCACCACCAGCCTCGCCCCCTCGCGCCGGACTCGGTAGTCCCACGGCCAGAGGAGTCGTTCCGGCCGACCGCCCGGTTCGCTTATGACGACCAGCTCCGCGTCCTGCTCAACCAGTACGCCGGTGAGCAGCGCGACGGGACAGGCTTGGCTGCAGCCAGTCGTTATGACCACCACGGTTGCCATGACGAGCACCAGGACGAGGCGCTGCACCGAGCCATCGTAGGAGGCCTGCCTTCCGTCGCACACCCGAAACTGATATGCGTTTGACACCACTGGCAGTTGTGTCATTCGCCGCCCGAGTGCTACGATCTCATCAAGCGCCACCACGGGTAGTGGTTGCATGCCAACAAACCAGGAGAGTCGGAAATGCACTCGAGCCCACGTCTACGGCTGGCGGGAGTCCTCGTCGCCCTCATCATGCTGTTCGCCGTCGTCCCGGCGGCCTCCGCCACCGACAACGAGACGTCGGCGGCGACGCTTGCGCCAACCGTCAGCGAGTGGCTTGCGAGCAGCGGGCCTGACGATCGCCTCGAGGTCATCGTTACCTTCCGCAAAGCGGCGGGCATCGACCGCCTGCACGAGACGGTCGACTGGCTGGAGCAGCTGACGACCGTGCCGATGGCCCTCGCCGCACTCTCCGCCGCCGACATCCGCGAGGTTGCCTCGTGGCCGGAGACACGCTCGATCTGGACCAACGACGAGCTCGAGCTCCACCTCGACGAGGGGACGCGCATGGTCAAGGCCGACCGCGTCTGGGAAGGCGAGAAGCTGTCGCGCAGCTATCTGGGCACCGGCGTCGGCGTCGCGGTCCTCGACACCGGCGTCGACGCGCTCCATCCCGACCTGCCCTACGGCACGAAGGTCAAGAAGAACTTCTACATCGCCGCCAACGCGCTCGGACCGGGCGAGCCGCAGATCTTCGTCGAGGGCGCGCGCCAGACCGATACCGAGCACGGCCACGGCACCCACGTCTCGAGCATCGTCGCCGGCACCGGCGCGGCCAGCGCCGGGCAGTACACCGGCGTCGCGCCGGGCGCAGATCTGTACGTCTTCAAGGTCGGTGCCGGCGCGTCGGTGCTGGTGTGGTGGGCGGCGCGCGCCTTCGACTGGGTCATCGACAACGGAAAGCAGCACAACATCCGCGTCATCTCGAACAGCTGGGGCGGCGGCGGGGGATCCGACTACAACCCCGACGACCCGATCAACGTCCTCTCCAAGAAGGCCTACGACAACGACATCGTGACGGTGTTCTCGGCGGGCAATGGCGGCGGCCCCAACAAGCTCGGGCGCAACGCCGTCTCGCCCTACGTCGTCAGCGTCGGCGCGGCGAACAAGGACTTCACCAAGGCGTCCTTCTCGTCGACCGGCCGCCCGGGCGGCGACATGGTCCGTGACGAGAACGGGCTCTACCGTCCGACGGTCACGGCACCCGGCGTCAACATCTCCGCTGCCCATTCCTCCATGGGCTTCGTGATGGCTCCGGGTCTCGATCCCGAGAACCCGCTGTACACGTATGCGAGCGGCACGAGCATGTCGGCGCCGCACGTGTCGGGCGTCATCGCGCTGATCCTCGAGGCTCGGCCGTCGCTGACGGCGCAGAACGTGATCGACATCCTCGAGGGCACCGCCGTCAACATGCCCGACTACGAGCTGTGGGAGGTGGGCGCCGGCTTCGTCGACGCCCACGCCGCGGTGCGCGCGGCCGAGAAGGGACGCACCCAGTTCCCGCCGTCGACCAGGGGCAAGTCACCCGTCTACGAGCTGCTGCTGAGCGACAAGTGGGAAGGGACGGTGTTCCCTGCCGGCTACGCCCTGCTGCCGGTAAGCGACGCGCTCGCCGACGAGATCGAGGTCGAGGTCGGGTCGGATGTCGATGCGATCTACGCCGAGATCGAGTGGCTCATCCCGGCCGAGAACATCTACCTCTTCCTCTACGACCCCGACGGCAACGAGGTCGCCGCGTCGGCCGGCCTGACCGACATCCCGATCAGCTTCCGGACGGTCGTGGCGACCAACCCGACGCCCGGCACCTGGACGATCCAGGTCGTCGGCCGCGTCAACACGGTGACCGACTACCGCGGCTTCTACGGCCTCTACCGCGAGACGATGCCGAAGAAGACGAAGGGCACGACCACCACGACCGAGTCGATCTCGGGCGAGGTCGCCTACTCCGCCGATGCCGTCCACGACAGCAGCTTCCACGAGTTCACGGTGCCCGAAGGCGTGACGGCCGTCTCCGCCCGCATTGACTGGGCCGACCCCGAGCAGGACATCGACCTCTACATCTACGACGCCACGGGCAAGGTCGTCGGCAGCTCGACCAACTTCAACCCGGACACCGGCCAGCCGTCCGAGGAAGCGACGGCGACCAGCTCCGATCCGCTGGCGCCGGGCGAGTTCGTCGCCGGCACGTGGAGCGTCGAGGTGCGCGGCTGGCTGGTGCTGGATCCGCAGGCATACACCGGCACCATCTCGGTCAGCGCCAGCAAGTGATCAATGGCCCGCACGTTCGGTCCGTCTGTCACCTGCCCTCGAGGCCGGCAGCCGCGAGAGTTCATCTCGCCGAGAACGGCTGCTGCACATCGAGGAGAAGACTTCAATGACCAACCGACTGAAGAAGCTGGGCATCGTCCTGACGCTCTTCGGGCTGGCGTTCATCGTCGCCGGCGGCTACGCCTTCCTGAAGATCCAGGAAGGCCAGCGCTCGCTGAACATGTTCAGCGAGGCGCAGAACGTCAGGCTGACCTACAACGAGCAGGGCGAGCTGACCGACCGCGGCACGACCGAGGGCGCGCAGGCGATCATGGCGCTGCTGACCGAGGAATGGGGCTTCCCACTCCAGGCGGCCGAGCTCGATCCGAATGATCCGCTGGTCAATACCGGCAGCGAGTACATGTTCCAGATGGCGACGGTGGCCTACCACACGCTGCACGGCGTCCAGACCGTCGTCCTGGCCGAGGACGTCGAGTACAAGGGTGAGCTCTTCCCCGCCGGCACGTACGAGTTCGCCGTCGACGGCCGCTACTGGGCCGACTTCGACCGGGCGCACCCGATCGAGGGCCCGGCGCGGGCGCAGGCGTGGACGGGCGTCGCCCATGCGCTGATCG
Source organism: uncultured Anaerolineaceae bacterium (assembly GCA_964425305.1). Classification (GTDB taxonomy): domain Bacteria; phylum Chloroflexota; class Limnocylindria; order Limnocylindrales; family CSP1-4; genus JALYGJ01. The sequence goes on from CAYRMQ010000069.1 coordinate 5,867, forward strand.
CTGAGCTCGGCGTCGGCACCGTGACCGCCTCCTCGCTGCAGATGGGCATCGGCCTTGCCGGGCTGTTCGCCGGCGTCGGGTTCACCTTCGTCCTGACCGGGCTCGGCCTCGTCTGGGCAACGCGCCCCGAGAAGGTCCCGGTTCGTGAGCTGCGACCGGCCGTCGCGCCGATCTAGAGAGCCCGCAGCGCGGCCGCCGGGCGAGGGTCCATGCGACCTTCCCCGGCGGCCTTTTCTGCGCCTCTACCGGTGCAAGACGCTTGTCATAGAAACACGCCGACCGTTGGAGCGATGTCGCGAAAGTGGGCGTCCATCATCGGCCGATGGAGAGCCCATTCAAGATCCTCGGTCACCCCGTTCACCCGGTGCTGATCGTCCTGCCGCTGGGCCTGCTGTCGATCGCCGTCGTCTTCGACATCGTCTACCTCGTCGTCGGCGACGAGCTCTTCGCGCAGCTTGCCTTCTGGAACATCGCCCTCGGTGTGCTCGGCGGCCTGGCCGCGGCCGTCTTCGGCCTCATCGACTGGCTGGCCATACCGTCGGGCACGCGCGCCAAGCGGGTAGGGATCATCCATGGCGGCGGTAACGTCGTGATCGTCCTGCTGTTCGCATCGAGCTGGTTCCTGCGCCAGCCCAATCCGGCCTACGCGCCGGACTTGCTTCCGTTCATCCTCGGCGTGGTCGGCGTCGGCCTGGCGCTGGTGACCGCGTGGCTGGGCGGTGAGCTGGTCTATCGGCTGCGCGTCGGCGTCGACGACGACGCTCACCTGGACGCGACGAACGCGCTGACCGAAGAAGGGCTGATCAGCGGCCGCCGCGGCGGCACGACGGAAACCACCGGCTGACCCTTCCGCATCGCGCTCCACTGCCCGATTCGCTTCGGTCGGCTAAAGTCCGGCCAATGCGAGCACCGGGGGCAAACATCACGGGGAGGCAGATCCGAGGCAGCATCGCGTCCGGTCTCGGGCTGAGCCTGGCGCTGCTGCTGGCTGTCCACGCGGCGCTCGCCGCGCCCGCCCGCGCGTCGACTTACGAGAGCTACACCCTGACCGGTTACGAGATCTGGTTCGCGCCGACCGTCGGCACCTTTGCCGGCACGGGCAACGGCCCGACCGGCGCGCTGTCGGCATGGTACGGCTCGATCGAGCACAGCGGCGTCATCTCGCCGGCCGGCACGATCAACGGCGGCTGGGCGACGCTGTACCGCCTCGACGGCGTGCGCATCAGCGGCCGCTTCGCCACGGGCACGGTCTGGCTCGTCAACGACGGCCCGGGCTGCACCGACGAGACGCACGTCGTTCGCGGCATCCTCGCCGGCGCGTCACGAACTGATCGCGAGGAGGTGGGCAGTGGTTACCTCGAAGCGACCCTCGTCCACCACCGGGCGTGGCTGTTCGGACGCTGCATCTCGTACTCGGCGTCGGTCAACGGGACGCTCAGCCTGGTCTTCTAGCCGGAGGCTTGCGCGCCGGAGGTCAGGCGCCGTCCTCGGGTCCGCCCTCGTCGTCGGGCGCCTGCTCCTCGTCGGCCCCCAGCACCGTCAGCTGGTGCACGTTCTCCGACTCCGGCTGGCGCCGGTTGAGGGCGGCCGACGAGCGGTCGACGCCCATCCGCCGGCGCGTCTCGACGTCGACGCGCGCGCCGTCGCCCTCCAGCGCGGGATGCTCGACCAGCGCAATCAGCCGGTTGGCCATGAAGCGGCCGGTGCGCACGGGCGTGCCCGAACGGGTGACCTCGGTCACCTCGACGATGCCGCGGGCGGTGGTGATCTCGATGCGCCGGCCGGCACGGGTGGCGACGATCTCGAAGGTCTGGGTGCCCTGGCCAGTGTCGACGACGGCCTCGACGCGATCGCCCTTCACGTGCGTGCCCCCGAGTGGCCGCTCATGCGCGCAGCATAGCGCGCCCGCCTTACGCGCGAACCTCCTGGCGCATGAAGGAGATGTAGGCCAGCGCAAACGCCGCCGCGGTCAGCGCGATCAGCGCCACGAACTGGGGCCAGACGACGAGCAGGCTCTGGTCGAGGGGCAGGATCGAGCCGACGGCGCGGTCGACCTGCACGGCCAGTACGAGCCCGACCGTCCGCACGCTGGGATCGAGGATGGCCGCCGTCGCCTCTTCGTACAGCCGGCCCGGCGAGAGCCGCGCCAGTTCCTGCTGGGCGTTGAGGTTGGCCAGCTCCTGCGCGAGCGAGGGGTCGTTGGGCAGCGGCGCTACGAAGGCCGCGATCACGCCCACGACGAGCGCGGCGAAGAGCGTCAGCACCAGCCAGACCGAGATCGCGACGAGCGCCGACGTCGCCGCCCGGCGCAGCAGCACCGAGCACAGCAGGGCGAAGGCCAGCCACAAGCCGACGTAGGCGCTGGCCAGGATCAGCCAGACGGCGAGCCGCAGCAGCTCCTCCGGCGTGGGCATGACGCCCAGCTGGAGGATGCCGATGGCGGCCACGATCAGCGTTATCGCCACCAGGATCAGGCCGATCGCGCCAAGTCCCGCCGCGAACTTGCCGTTGATGACGTCGTCGCGGTGGATCGGCTGGGAGAGTAGGCGCGGCAGCGTCCGCTCGGCGCGCTCGCCGTTGACCGCGTCGAAGCCGAAGGCGATGCCGAGCAGCGGACCGAGGAAGCCGACGAGCACGTAGAAGGGCGGGAAGCGCTCCTCTGGCGCGACGGTGAAGAGCTTGAGGAAGAGCGACGGCTGGCCGGCCACGTCCGAGGCGACGTCGCGGATCGCGCTGGCGGCGGCGTAGACGGCACCGGCGGCGGCCAGGCCGAGGATCACCACCAGCACCAGGAAGCGCACGCTGAGCAGGTGGTCGGCGAACTCCTTCGCCGCCACGATCTGCCAGCGTCCGCGACGCCGGACCGGTGCCGGCTCGGCGGCACGCGTCAGCGGCAGGCGTGCCGCCGGCACGGTCGCCGAGCCGACCGTGGTGCCCGGAGCGGCGCTTGCCAGGACAGGCGAGACGCGCCGTCCGCGCTTACGCGGCACGCGCATCGGTCGCCTCCTCGCGCGCGAAGTAGCGCCGGTAGACCTCGTCGAGCTGGTCGCCGCGCCGGCGCATCTGGATCACCGGCAACCCGGCCGCGACGAGAGCCGCGGTCAGCGCGCCGCGCGCGTCGCGCTCCGTACGGACGATCAGCAGGCGCGGGTCGCGCTCGTCGGCGTCGACCGCCGTCACGCCGTCGACCGCGCCGAGCACCTCGCGCGCCCGCTCGGTGGGACCGTCCACGCTCAGCTCGACGACCATCGCGCTGCCGGCGACCTCCGCGGCCAGCTGCGCCATCGGGCCCATCGCCACCAGCCGCCCGCCGACGAAGATGCCGACCCGATCACAGACCTGCTGGACCTGGTGCAGCAGGTGGCTCGCCAGCAGTACCGCTACCCCCTCGCGCGCCAGGTCGCGGACGATCTCGAGGACCTCCGCCACGCCGGCCGGGTCGATCGCCGTCGTCGGCTCGTCGAGGATCACCACTGCCGGATCCTTGACCAGGACGTCGGCCAGGCCGAGGCGCTGGCGCATGCCGCGCGAGTACGTCTCCACTGGCGCATCGGCGGCGTCGGCCAGCCCGACGCGACCGAGCAGGGCATCGATGCGCGGGTTCGCCTCCGCCTCAGGGATGTCGTTGAGGCGCGCCGTGTAGCGCAGGTTCTGGCGGCCGGTCATCGAGCCGTAGAAGCCGACCTCGTCGGGCAGGTAGCCGACGCGCCGCTTGACCTCCAGCGGGCGGCGGGCGGGATCCAGGCCGAGGACGCGCGCGCTGCCGCCGCTCGGCTCGGACAGGCCGAGCAGCATCAGGATCGTCGTCGTCTTGCCGGCGCCGTTCGGCCCGAGCAGGCCGAAGACCTCGCCCGGGTAGACCTCCAGCTCGAGCCGGTCGACGGCGGTGAAGGTGCCGTAGCGCTTGGTCAGCCGGCGCGTGCGGATGATCGGCTCCGGCGTCCCTGGCTCGACGGCAGCCGCAGCGGTGGCGGCAACCTCAGCGTCGGCCATAGCGGCGGAACACGAGGAAGAGGCCGACGACGACGATGCCCAACAGGCCCAACCCGAGCAGCCCGCCGAGGGGAGAGGTCTCGACGGTCGTGCGCAGCTGGATCTCCTGGCGGACGTCCTCCGAGCGGACGGTGACGGCGACGCTGTAGTCGCCGGCGATGGCGTTGCCGGCGGCGGTGAGCGTGGCCTCGATCGTCGCCGACTCGCCGGGCGGCAGGTTCGTGATCGTCGGCGGCTCGAACGTCATCTGCCAGTTGCGTGGCGGCGTCGCGCTCAGCTCGAGGTTGGTCAGCGGCGCCGTGCCGTCATTGAAGACGACCAGCCGGACGACGGTGCTGCCGCCGGCGTTGACGCGCGCGTTGAGCCGCTGGTCGGCGGTCGTCAGGCTGACCGACGGCGTGCCCGTGATCTCGACGGCGAGCTGCACCTCCACCGCCTCCGGCCCGCCGGCGGCACGCACCAGGATGTCGTAGACGCCCGCGACGGCGCCGACCGGCGGCGTGACGCTGACCCGAATGCGCGCCGTGCCGCCGGCGTCGACGACGGCCGTCGATGCCCTCTCCTCGCCGGTCGGCCGGGCCTCGACGCGCCAGCCACGCGGCGCCTGTGTCTCGAGGCTGAACGTCGTCTCCTGGTTCGTGTCGTTGCGCAGCTCGAGGTCGAACTGGTACGTCACGTCGGACGGGCCGCTCAAGGCCGGATACTGCGAGGTCAGCGTGACGGCCCCGGACTCGCGCTGCTCGACAGTCAGGTCGACGGTCAGCCGCGTGAGCAGGGCTCCCGCGCGCGCCTCGAGCGTCACCTGATAGCTGCCGGCCGCCGCGGCCTCGGGCACCTCTACCTCGAGGTTGACCTCGGGCGGCTCATCGGGAGCGGTGTAGACCGCCGAGACGGTCGAGCCGCCGCCGCGCAGGCGCACGTTCCAGCCGTCGGGCGCGCTGGCGACCGCCAGGTCGACGCGCGCCGGCACGTCGGTCGAGACGAGCAGCGGGAAGCGGGCCGTGCCGCCGGGGTCGACGGTGACGGCCGGATAGCGAGTCGTGACGGTAAGGACCTCCTGCGCCACCGTCGCCGGCGCGAGACCGGCCAGCAGCACGCCGGCCAGGAGTGTGGGCAGCAACAGACGTCGCATCGTCGATCTTTCCCCTTCTGGCGGCGCCGCGCGGCGTGAGCGACCACGCCACGGCGACGCGGACGATCAGAACAGTGTTGTGACCGCGCGTGGTCCCGAACTGGGCCGGGATCGCCGGCCGCGCTCGAATCGTGGCGCCTCAATATTGTCCAAAGACTGAGACGCGATCAAGATTCGATTACCTGTTGTGGCAGCCCGGCGCGGCTCAACCGCGAGCGGCGATCTGGCCGGCGAGGGCGACCAGCGTGCGCACCGGGGCTCCCTGCGGCCCCTTCGGCGCGAACGGGCGGTCCTCCTCGAACCAGGCGCTGCCGGCAATGTCGAGATGGGCCCACTCGACCTCCGGCGAGACGCCGGCCTCGATGAAAGCGGCGCCCTTGATCGCGCTGCCCAGCCGGCCGGCGCTGTTGCGCAGGTCGGCGACCTCGCTCTTCATCTCGTCGCGATACTCGTCTGACAGCGGCATCGGCCACAGCCGCTCGCCGGCCGCCTCGGCCGCCCGCCGGACCGCCGCCACGAAGCCCTCCGGCCGGCCGAAAAGTCCGGTGTAGTGCAGCCCGAGGGCGATACGGATGGCGCCGGTGAGGGTCGCCACGTCGACGATGCGGCGGGCGCCCTCGCGCTCGGCGTAGGCGACTCCGTCGATCAGCACCAGCCGGCCCTCGGCATCGGTGTTGATGATCTCGACGGTCTTGCCGTTGAGGCTCTTGACGACGTCGCCGGGCTTGGTCGCGTGGCCGCCGGGCAGGTTCTCGGTGCACGGTGCGACGCCGATGACGTTGACCCGTTCGCCGAGGCGGGCGATGGCGGCACAGGCAGCGATGACGGCCGCCGCGCCGCTCATGTCGTACTTCATCACGTGCATGTCGTCGGCGGGCTTGATCGAGATGCCGCCCGAGTCGAAGGTGATGCCCTTGCCGACGAGGCCCAGGTCGTAGCCCTCGCTGTCGCGGCCGTGGTAGCGCAGCACGATCAAGCGCGCCGGCTCGTCGCTGCCGCGGGCGACCGACAGGAACGTGTCCATGCCCAGCTCGCGGCAGGCGTCCTCGTCGAGGATCTCGCAGACGAGACCGCTGCTCTCGGCCAGCGCCTGGGCCTGCCCGGCCAGCCGGCTGGGAATCAGCAGGTTGGCCGGCTCGTTGGCCATGCTGCGCGCCCAGTTGACGGCCTCACCGACGGCCGCGCCGCGCTCGATCGCGGCCGCGGCCTCGTCAACACCAACAAGCTCGACCTCCTCGAGCGGCGGCGGCAGCAGCTCGTCCTCGCCGGTGCGGTGCGTCGTCGGCCGCCACAGGCCGTGGATCACCCCCTCGACGGCCGCCTCGACGGCCGGCCCCTCGTCGAGCCGGTCGATGTCGAGCGCGACGCCCAGCCGGCGCGTCGTCGAGCGCCACAAGGCGCGGACACCGGCGCCGGCGACGTTGCGCGCCCGCTCGGCGTCGTCGTCGTCGCGCTCGCCGGCGGCGACGACGATCAGGCGCGTGGCGCCGTTGGCCGTCGCCCCCTCACCGGCCTGGCGCAGGTGGGTGATCGGCGTGAAGAGCTTTTGCGGGCCGCTCTCGCGGGCGATCCACTCGGCCAGCTGCCGCACCTCGGGCGCCAGGGTCGGCGGACCGCTGCCGTCCTTGAAGACGGGCACGATGACAGCATCGAGAGCTTCGAGGTCGGCCTCGGCCATGGTCCGGAACTGCAAGCGTCGAACCTCCTGGGGAAGTGGGTCGGAAGGCGAAGAGTATTAGAGTCAATGCAACCACGCAGTTCAGTCCGGAGAGTGATGAGCCGTCGCATCTTCAGCTTCGATCCGCCCGACCGCTTCATCTGCGGCGCCGTCGGCCAGCCCGGCCGGCGCACGTTCTTCCTGCAGGTCGCCAAGGGCCCGCAGGTGGTGTCGGTCGCGCTCGAGAAGGCGCAGGTCGCCGTCCTCGCCGAGCGCCTGGCGCTGCTGCTGCTGGCGCTGCGCGAGCGCGGCGTCGAGCTGGCCGACGACGAACTGCTCGCCGGCGAGCCGGCGGTGCCCGACCTCATCGAGCCGGTCGTCGAGCAGTTCCGCGTCGGCGCGCTGACTCTCGCCTGGGACGGCGAGCGCGAGCGCGTGGTGATCGAGGCGCGCGAGATGACGGCCGCCGACGAAGACGACGAGGCGCAGGCGGAGCAGGCGGAGCAGGAGGAGCAGGCGGCGCAGGAGGAGCAGGCGGCGCAGGGCTTCCGCGAGCTCGGCCTGCTCGGCGGGCAGGCCGGGCCCGGTGCAGCCGACGGCCCCGACATGGTCCGCGTTCTGCTCGAGCCGGCCGTCGCGCACGCCTTCGTCAACGGCGCCGTCGCCGTCGTCCAGGCCGGCCGGCCGCCGTGCCCGATGTGCGGCGAGCCGCTCGACGCTAGCGGCCACTTCTGCGCGCGGCGCAACGGCTATACCCACTGACCGCTCCGCCGTGGACTCCGCGGCTGCTGAGGCGCTGTTGAGCGAGGGACATCTGCACGTCGAGGGACGCCTGCTCGACGCCTCCAACGCGACGTTCCTGTGCCGGCTCACGCCCGGCGGCGCCGAAGCGGTCAGTGCCGTTGACCTGGAGGTGACGTGCGTCTACAAGCCGATCCGCGGCGAGCGGCCGCTCGACGACTTCCCGCACGGCACCCTCGCCAATCGCGAGCGGGCGGCCTTCCTGCTGTCGGAGGCAACGGGCTGGGGCATAGTCCCGCCGACGGTCCTGCGCGACGGGCCCTTCGGGCGCGGCATGGTCCAGTTGTGGGTCGAGCCCGACCCCGAGGTCGACGTCGTCGCGATGGTCACGGCGCCCGACCCGCGACTGCGCCGGGTGGCCGTCTTCGACGTGCTCGCCAACAACGCCGACCGCAAGGGCGGCCACCTGCTGCCCCTCCCCGACGGACACATTCACGGCATCGACCACGGCGTCTGCTTCGCCGTCGCGCCCAAGCTGCGGACCGTGCTGTGGGCGTGGCGCGGCCAGCCGCTCGAAGGGAGCGAGACGGCCGTCGTGCAGCGCGTCTTCGATGCCCTCCGCGGCGAGCTGTGCGACCGCCTCGGCGAGGTGCTCAGCCCGGCCGAGGTGCGCGCCACCGCCGCTCGCGCCGAGCGGTTGCTGGACGGCGGTCGCCTGCCGCAGCCCGACCCGACCCGGCCGGCTATTCCGTGGCCGCCGTTCTGACCTCCCGCTCGCGCGCGCCGTCCTCCTCGTAGAAGGGCAGCACGAAGCCAAACTCGGAGCCGCCCGTCGGCCGCGGCGCGGCCCAGATCCGACCACCCATCGCCTCGACCAGCGTGCGGCAGACGAACAGTCCGATGCCCGCGCCGCCGGCCGCGCCGGCCGTCCGCGGCGAGCGGTAGTAGAGGTCGAACAGCTTGCCCGCCTCCTCCGGATCGACGCCGCGACCCTCGTCGAGTACGCGCACCCGCACACCCTCCTCGATCTCGTCGACGACGACCTCGATGCGCGCGTCGGGCGGGCTGTATTTGGCGGCGTTGCCGAGCAGGTTGCGCAGCACCTGCTCGATGTAGGTGTCGTCGCCACGCGCGGCGCCGACCACACTCTCGGCTCGCGTCTCGAACCTGGCCGACGGCCAGCGCTCCTGTTCGGAGGCGACGACGCGGTCACAGACGTGGACGAGCAGCACCGGCTCGTCGCCGAGCTCGATCGTGCCGCGCTCGGTGCGCGCCAGGATGAGCAGGTCCTCGACCAGCCGGTAGAGCCGCTCGGCCTCGAGCTCGAGGTCATGCGCGAGTTCGAGGCGCATGTCCTCGTCGAGC
>CAYRMQ010000070.1:0-14740 GCA_964425305.1 uncultured Anaerolineaceae bacterium
CCCAGGACACGAGGATTAAAAGTCCCCTGCTCTGCCGCTGAGCTACCGGCCCGCCGTTCCGTGCTCAATTAGAGCACATGACTCGAAGTAGGCTTGACTACACCGCTCTAACAGCACATGATTCGGCGAGCTTCTTCGACGACCAACCCGCCGAGTCTCCTGCTGATAGATGACCTCGAAAGCCGCGATCAACGCTCACGCAAACCTCGATCTGGCCGATGCTGTCGGCTCCTTCACGCGCCATCTTAGAGCAGAGAACCTCGCCCCCTCGACGGTGGCCACCTACGTGAAGGCGCTGCATCAGCTCAATTCGTACCTGGTGCGGCAGGGGATGCCGACAGACGTCGCGGCCATTCGCCGCGAACATATCGAAGCCTTCCTGGTCGCCCTCCAGGACTCCGGTCACCGACCGGCGACGCTGGCCAACCGCTATCGCTCCCTCCAGCAGGCCTTCCGCTGGCTGGTCCACGAGGACGAGATCCGTGAGTCACCGATGGCGCGCATGCGCCCTCCCGCCGTGCCAGACGAGCCGCCACCAGTCCTTCGGAGGGAGGAGCTCGAGCGACTGCTGGCGGCCTGCGCTGGCACTTCCTTCGAGGATCGGCGGGACACTGCCATCGTCCGCCTCCTGGCATCGACCGGCATGCGCCGTGGCGAATGCGTAGGTCTGCGCGTGGAGGACATCGACTTCGACCATGAGGTGGCGCTGGTGCTCGGCAAGGGCCGCCGCCCGCGCGCCTGCCCCTTCGACCGCCAGACGAGCCGCGCTCTGGATCGCTACCTGCGCGTGCGCGCCCGCCACTTCGACGCTGGCTCCCACTGGCTATGGCTTGGGAAGAAGGGCCGCCTGACCGATACCGGCCTGGCTCAGCTCCTCCGCCGGCGAGGGGCTCAGGCGGGGATGCCGAAGCTCCACCCGCACTTATTCCGCCATACGTTCGCTCATCAATGGTTGGCCGACGGCGGGACGGAGGGCGACCTCATGCGGCTCGCCGGCTGGAGGTCGCGTGAGATGCTCTCCCGCTATGGTGCCTCGGCCGCCGATGAGCGTGCCCACGAGGCGTATCGACGGCTGCGATCCTGACCTCGACCCTCCATCGAAGTCGCTCGATTTTCTCTGCCAACGATCGCAGGGGATTGCGGCGCCATCTCGCTCTCCAGAACGTGTCTTGGAACAGTGTACCTGCTGTACTACGCCGTTTGACTTATTGCGCCTTGCGTCTGGACCAGCGTAGAAAAGGCACCACGACGCACGTCGAGGAGGGGATGGCTGTCCGCTGCCGCTCTCAAGCAGCATCAACGCTCCACCGCTCCTTAGTACCGAGCTGGGGCGCGCACTTGGTGAGCCACCTCGCAACAATCGCCCGTCGCAGTGTCTACGGGTGCCTGAGTATCGCCGCGTTGCGCTCTGGTCGCGACGGTGAGGTCGCTAGCGCCGAGAGCGGAAGACGGGCTGCCGCGACGCTGGCCCTCCCGATCCTCGTCTCCATTGCTATCTGCGGCTGCGGGCTTTCCAAGCCGGGCACACTCATCCAGCCAGATGCCGTGGGCGTCATCGTTTCGACGGAGCGTACGGCTGGCAGGCTGGTAACCGCGCACCTCGACGATCGGTCGATCGAGATCGACACCGGCTCTGCTCTCGACTTGTACGGCCCGGGTATCGGACCGGACATGCTTCTTCTCTACGGAGACGACGGCGGCCGAACGTGGTATCTGACGAGTGCACTTGCGCCACCGCTCGGCAGGGAAGACTCGCCTCCACGCGACTGCTATCCGGTAACTGCGGGTGCCGCGTTCGATGACCCGGACGCGGTCATCTTCGTCTTTGGAGCGTGGCGAGATGTCGGGCTGCGCCTGCGGAAGCGCGCCGACTTCGATGTCCCCGCTTCGCTCATCTCGCCGGAGACCGGCCGCTATCGCATGGGTGTAGAGGGCACTGAGGGCGGACCATTCTGCGTCGATCCAGACGGCTTCGTTTTCGGTATCCCTTGGCCTTAGAGGGAGGTAGATCGTCGCCATGAAACGCTTGATTACGATGCTTGCGTCGGTCTGCCTCCTCGCGCCATCGGCTCAACTAGCCCTCGCGTCGGACCCAGTCGATCCTGCAGGCAATCCGATCCAGCAAAGCGGCACGGGCACACTCGAAGCAGGCGAGATCCTCCAGATGCAGCAGGTTCATGCCACATTTCAGCGGGGCGACGTCTTCGTTGCCGTATCAGACGGTCGCGTTCAGTGGCACCTTCCCGACGGAACTCTTAATGCGGTCTTGGACACCGGCGAAGGCGGATTCACCACAGGCATGGCCTTTAACGACCGCGGTCACCTGTTCGTCACCGGATTCTCGACCGGCAAGATCTACGAGTTCGACACCTCGGGTCAGTTGGTCGGCGTCTTCGCCACCGTAGAGTCGACCGACTGTCAGCCCGAGTCGATCGTCTTCGATGCAGCCGGCGACATGTACGTCGGCCTTGCTGGCTGCAGCCGCGACGTTCTCAAGTACGCCCCCGACGGCAACCTCTTGGCCCGGTTCGATGTCGCTGTCGAGCGTCGTGGAGCCGATTGGATTGACCTGGAACCTAACCAGTGCCGCCTGCGCTATACGTCCGAGGGAACTCGTGTACTGCGCTATGACGTCTGCGACCCATTTCAGCTGGGAGATTGGGGAGGCGGCCTGACGGTTTCCTTCGCGCTGCGTATCCTGCCCGACGATCCGTTCGATCCAGACCTTTTGGTGGCGAGCACGCAGAACATACGGCGCATGCACTTCGGCTTGTCGACGACGGGCTACGATGCGCCGGGCGAGGACTGCTGGTTCGCGCTAAATCTCGATCCTGACGCCACCAGCTTTTGGAGCGCCGACGTCTGCACCTCCAACGTCTACCGCTTCGACATCCTCTCTGGCGACCTCCTCAGCTCTTTCAACACAGGCACTCCGTCAAATACGGTCTTCGGTCTGGCCATCTTCGGGGAACTGGGCACCAGTACAGTGCGCGACTGCAGCACGGAGAACCTGTCGGGTGCCTTCGGCGAGGTACTGCCCACGCAGGGCGGACGTGTGACCGTTCGCTATGATGCCCGCTTCCTGGTTGACGAGAGCCGCGACCTGTTCGCAGCCGAGGCTCGGGCGATTGCCGAGAAGCTACAGGAGCGGGCCGAGCGCGCGCTCGATTGGTACGGCACGAAAGGCCTCGTGCAGGGCGAGCAGGGATTGGGCTTCGAGTTGCCCGAGGCCGTCCTGATCGAAATAGTCTGCCAGCCAATGTTCGGGCCGCTGCCAATTGACACCGATGGGTTCGTCGGAGGCCCAGGCCACATCCAGCTGCGGTTGGAGCGCATCAAGAATGAGCTTGGCGCGGCAGCCATCACCGGCTTTCCTGCCGGCGGCAACTGGGACAAGGACGGCGCAGGGTGGAAGAACCTCATCGATCACGAGGTCTTCCACACTGTGCAGTTCGAATACCGATCACTTCTGACCCGCTTCTTGTTGCAGGAGCAGACTCTCATCGAGAGCCCCGCCGTACTCGCTCAGGATCTCTTTCCGGACACAGATGACCTAGCGCAAAGTGAGTATCTCCAGAGGGTGGCGCGATTCGCACTTACGAAGCCGTCCCTCGATATTCAGGGGTGGGGTGATCCGGCTGGCTACGATGCACCTGGTATCTTCCAGTACTGGGGCGAGCGCTTCGGGCCGCAAGATCAACCGAACCTCGAGCGCCGAGTCGCCGACTTTGCCAAGGTACTGATCGGTGCTGCAGGCCAACCGGACGCGTACTCTGAGGCAATCGGATCGGATGCGCTACCGAGCCTTAGGGACTACTACATTGCCCACTATGGGCTACGTGCCAGCAACATCTCTGCGGCTGTCAATGCCGAATACGCCATCTTGGATGCAGAGACTACACACGGACAACCGGCTGGCCAAGGGAGCCCGGCTGGTCAGTATGCGCCGCTGGTGGCGCCGGTGCAGATCGATCTGTCTGCGGGCGGCGCCACTATGGTCTCACTCCGCCCATGGCAGGGCGACGTCGTCGAGATCATCAACATACCGAGCGACGCGACGCACGTCGCATTGCATCTGGACAGCGGCTGGAGCGGTCTACTCAACCGCGGTTTCCTCTCCGCGATTTTGCCCATCAATCCAGGCGAAGAGTTCATTCTCGACCCGCAGCTGATGCCCGAGGGGCCTAACGTGTTCCGGCCAATAGAGAAGCGCATCCCAGTAGTTGGCCGCGACCGGCTGGCGATCGCGTTCGTGAACGGCAACAGCGTTGCGGCCGACTACCAGGTCACTGCCCAGGCCGTACGTGGCCAGCCGGGAATGGAATTCGTTGACCCGACGGGTGCCGACCCTCACCGGATCGCAAGCACGGCGCAGCCGATCCTGCTCGAGGTCGTACCGACGCTGGACGGGGAGCCAGTTCCTGGCGATCTGCCCCGCTCCGCCTTCAAAGTGAGCGTCGGCCAACTTGACGCGACCTTGAGCGGCATGACGTTCCAGAACGGCGTCTACCATCTGACGGTCTGGGCCCCAGGCAGCCTAGGACCTGGCAGTTACCCGATGATCGTCAGGTTCGCCGAGGCCGACTTCGACGTGCCCGGCGGCCTGGTCATCGAAGACACCGTTCAGCCGCCGCCACAGCTAATCCGAGCAGGGAGCTTTGGGGAACTCGGTCAGGGAGAGGCGGCCAGCGCATCCGCCATAGTCACTCCGGGCGCAGCAGAGGCCACCTTCCAAATTGAGTGGACGGGCTCCGACTTCGACCTCACCTTGACCGCGCCGTCCGGTCGGGTCATCGACGAGAACTCGAACGATCCTGATGTGACGGTTTCCCACAGTGCAACGTCGGTCAGCATCGCTGTCTCCGCGCCAGAGGCCGGCACCTGGCAGTTGGAGGCTTTCGGCAGCGACGTGCCCGCGCCGCAGCCCGTCAGCTACGAGGTGAGTGAGAGCGGGGCGCCGCTTCTTGGCCAGCTATTCGTAGCTGACCAGGCTGAGGCAGGTCTCCCCCTCGATGTCGTCTTCAGCCTCGGCGAACCGACCGGCGGCATCGTTGAGGGGGAAGTTGTGGCTGCCGTCACCGATCCGGTCGGCACGACGCGTACCTTCCCGCTCCTGGACGACGGCGCGAACGGCGATACCGACAGCAACGATGGCGTCTACGGCAGGCGGGTCTGGGCGACGGATCTGTCGGGCACATACCTGATCAACGTAACCGCTTCCGGCACTACGTCCGCTGGAGCACCCGTTCAGCGTCAGGCTTCGGCCACCGTCAGTCTCGGTCCCAAGACCGATACCGATGGCGACGGCGTGGCCGACGCGGCCGAGACAATGTTTGGTCTCGACCCCTTGGACCCCACTGATCCCAGCATCGATCACGATGGCGACGGGCTGAGCTTGGTTGACGAGCTATCGGCTGGAACCGACCCCTTCTCGTGGGATACCGATGGCGGCAAGGAAAATGATCGATCCGAGTTGGCGGCCGGACGTGATCCGCTGGTCGCGGACGACGACCGGTTTGTCGAGAACGTTCTCCTCGGCGCTCGAGCGCTTGACGGCAACCTGGTCGAGGTAAATCTCGTCACGGGCACCGGCACGGGCTCGGTGCACCTCTTCCGCACCGGCCCGGACGGCACGACGGGCCTCGGGGTTCATGACGGGGCCGGCGCGACGATCACCGACGGACCACTGCCCGACGGCGAGTACATCTACTTTGCCGTGGCTGTGATGGCCGATGGCGCCGAGTCCATCCCCTACGTGACCGGCCCCGTAACCGTGGTTGCGGACGTCACACCGCCGGACTTCCGCATCACTCTCAATGGAGGACGCTGGCAGACCACGGATACGGAGGTCAGCGTCACGTTCACGGATCTGACCGAGTCGGTGACCGAGATGCGGCTGGCTAATTCCGTGGAAGAATTGGCTAGCGCCGGGTGGATGCCTTTCTCGGGCTTCGCCAGCGTGACCATCCCACCCGTGCTCGGCGAGCACTTCATCTTCGCGCAGGTTCGCGATGCCACAGGCAACGAGTCACGAGTGGGCAGTAGCTTCGTGATCCTGATCGATGCGACGCCGCCCGAGTCGACCGCCGGACCACTCGAGTCCCAATACACGACAGACACGATCGACGTTCCGTTTACGGCCTCTGACAACCTGTCCGGAATCGACTTCGTGGAACTCTGGTGGCGCTACCGGCCGGACGAAAGCAGTAGCTGGACAGACTGGACGCTTGGGCCTACGGCGACAAGCTCGCCCATCCCGTACACCTTCGCCAACGGCGATGGCTTCTACGAGTTCTATAGCGTCGCGATCGATCTTGCAGGGAATCGAGAGGAGGTGCCGGCGCAGGCCGATGCCATGACCCAGAAGGTTTCAGGCGGTGAATGGTCGGACAGCGTCCGTGTAAACGACGACACCGGAACCACGCAGCAACATCGACCAGATATCGCTCTCGGTCCCGATGGCGCCGCGTATCTGATCTGGGACGATTATCGGGCTGGCACCTACGCCGATATCTACTTCTCGCGCCGTGACCCGATCACCCAGGTATGGGGTGCGAACGAGAGAGTCAACGATGACGTTGGCGCACGGACGCAGTGGAACGCGGCACTTGCTGTCGATGGCTCCGACAACGTCTACGCGGTTTGGCAAGATCCGCGTAACAGCCGAAAGAACTCCATCGACTACGACATCTACTTCTCCAAGCGATCACCAACCGGCGGCTGGACAACGAACCTCCGGGTGAATAGTGACAAGCAAGGCGCTCCGGATCAAACAGAGCCGAGAATCGCTGTTACGAGCGACGGGACCGCAGTGGCCGTCTGGATCGACTGGCGCTCGAACCAGTGGAATATCTATTCAGCCAGGCTCGTCGCCGGAGCAACTGCTTGGGGATCAGATATGCGTGTGACGAGCAATACATCGAGCCGCAAGCGCGCACCTGACGTGGCAATTGGTCAGGATGGTACGGCCTTTGCCGTATGGGCCGACGATCGTGACGGTGACTGGGATATCTGGTATGCAGTTCTGCCGCCGGGCTCCTCGAGCTGGACGGCTAACGAAAAAGTCAATGACGACAACACCACGGCAGCTCAGCACACTCCGCGTGTGGAAGTCGACGGACTCGGGAACGTGACCGTCGTCTGGCTAGATGACCGGACAGGTGGCGCCAGGGAGGTTAGGGCGCGGAGACGGGCTGGCGGGACGGGCGCGTGGATCCCGAGCGTCCGCGTCAGCGACCTGGAAGCGCAGCCCACATCGGTTGGTTTCGCCATTCGTATGGATGGCGACGGCTATGTTGTCTGGGAAGATGTAAGGGCCGGAACCAGGGACATCTGGGGCTCGTACTACACCTCATCCTCCGATACATGGGACGCGCCGATCTTCGTCGCCGATGAGTCCGGAGTTGGCCACCAGCGTTTCCCTACTGTTGCGATGAGCGCGAGCGAGATCGCGGTAGGTTGGGTCAAGGTCGTATCTTCGGACTACGATATATATTCCCGAAGACGAATGGTCGATTAGCGGCCAGATGACAGCACCTCCAAGTCACTTCGCCACGTCATCTGACGCAGAAGTGACAGCACTCCAAGTCAGACGTGGCGATGGATCGGCGCATAGTCGTGCGCCGCGAGCAGCGGTTGAGCGGTCGGTTCGCGCCGACGCAGCGCGAAGAAGGAAGGCCGGCCGGCGGTGAAGTCGAGCTCCGCGCGGAGCAGCCGATGAGGCCACCGCAGATCGACCTCGTAGCTGCGGCCGAGGACCTCCGCCCGGCCGGCGTCGGTCGTGCGGCGCACGAAGATGGCCAGCCCGTGGGGCGAACCGATGGCTGGCAGCAGCGCGGGCATCGCTGGGCGATCGGGCGCCGCCTCGATGCGCACGGCGTGGCGCGCTCGATGGGCTGACAAAGGCCCGCCGAGGCGGTCACCACCTCGCCGAGGTGCTGGTAGTGGCGGCGCGCCCAGACCCGCTTTTGCCGCTGCCCGTTGAAGTGCTCGACGGCGGCCTGGAAGCCGTGCTCATGAGGCGGCACGAAGACGGGCACCACGGCCAGCGCCAGGCACAGCCGCACGACCGTGCCGAGATGGTCGGTGTAGGCGCTGGTGCCCGCAAAAGCGGCTGTCCTTGTCGAACTGGGCGTAAGCCGGCCGACCGACCAGCCGCCAGTGCTCGACGAGAAGGTCAACGATCGACTGGGCACGCAGTGGCGGACCTGGCCATGCGGCCACCAGGCCACCGTGCAGCGAGATGCCGGTCAGCACGTCGAACCCGATGCCACCGACGTAGTGGTCCTCGATGACGTCGAAGCTGTCCAGCTCGGCGTGGCCGGCGGCGACGTCGGGCAGGTACCAGGCGCGCGGCGGTGGCGGTCGCCGCTCGCGCGCTGCGCCATCGAGCATGCCGCGGCGGCGCAGGACACGGGCGATGGTCCTAGCCGAGGGCACCGGCCCGGTCCGGCCGGGTGGCGCTGAGCGCGCTGTGGATGGCGGCCGGGCCGTACTCACCGAGGACGCTCTCGCGCAGCGCCGAGCGCAGCCGCACGATCTCATCCTCGACGCTTGGCGGCGTGTGGTTGGTCCGCCGCGGGGCCGAGGGACGGTCACACCAGTCGACCTCGTCGAGCGCACAATCGGCTGCCCGGCCGACCCACCGCTGGACGGTCAGCAGGCTCACCCCGAAGCGGCTCGCCAGGGTGCGCATCGAGCTGCCGCTGCGCACCAGCTCGGCCATCAGGCGACGGTTCTGCTCGAGCCGCCGCTGGGCGGCTGTTTTTGGCCATCGCCATCACCTCATCGCAGTTTCTGTCGAGCGTACTGACTTGGGGGTGCTGTCACCGGATGACTTGGGGGTTGTGGCACTCGGCTATTAGCTTCCTACTCATGCCTGACGGCAAGTACAAGCAGTCTTGTTCGATGGATGCGTTCCTTCATTGCGTGAAACTCCTCAAAACTCGGCTAGTTCCTCGACCGGTGCCGAGCCGAGTTGAGCCAGGATCTTCTCGACGCCGGTGCAGGGAGCAACTGACAAGTCCGACGGCACCGTCTGGGCGTGGGGCAAGAACCGTGACGGCCAGCTGGGCGGTGGCTCCGAGCAGCGCCGGTCATCGCCGGTCCGCTCGGGCAGCCTGACCAACATGGTGGCCGTCGGCGCCGGCGATGACCATTCCCTGGCGGTCCGCTCCGATGACACGGTCTGGGCGTGGGGCGCCAATGGCCCGGGCCAGCTGGGCGATGGCACCACGCGTGCCCGCACCAGCCCAATGCAAGTGGTCCGTCTGACCGGCGCGGTCGCCGTCGCTGGCGGCACCACCCATTGGCTGGCGCTGAAGGCTGACGGCACGTTGTCGGCGTGGGGCGGCAACGGTGCCGGCCAGCTGGGCGATGGCACGACGACTTCGCGCACGACGCCCGTCGCGGTCAGTTCGCTGGCGAACGTCATCGATATCTCGGCAGGCTCACAGCACTCGCTCGCGATCACGTCTGACAGAACGGCCTACGCCCTGGGACCTGAACCTCTATGGCCGAGCTTTCGTCAAGCTGCGTGGAAATTCCCTTCCCCAAACGAACCTGATTCAGGCGGCGGGCACCTCCTTCAGCTGTGGCACGTAGACGCCGTCGACGAACCTGGCGCCGCCGAGCAGCAGGGTCATCACCGTCTGCCCGCCGTTGAGCGGCCGCCAAGAGCGCTCGAGGCGCTGGGCGATCTTTAAGACGAGGTAGAGCGCGTTCTCGCGGCGGCGCATCCTCTTTGCCACGTCGGTCCGTAGGCGAACGCCGGCGAAGAGCGACTCCACCGGACTGCTGGTGCGCAGGTGAGTCCAGTGCTCGGCCGGGAAGTCATAGAAGGCCACGGAGTCGTCCCAATCGCGGAGCACGGTCTCGGCCGCCGCATTCTGCTCGTGCGCCTCCAGCCAGCGCACCAGGGCGTCGCGGCGTAACTCGCACTCGGCCCGTGTCTCGGCACTCCACGTCTCACGCAGCCGGCGACGGACGTCGGGCCAGAGCCGTTTTGGGACCTTGTCCAGGACGTTCAGCGCGCGATGGTTCCAGCAGCGCTGGTGGGATGTGGCGGGGAAGATCTCGGCCAGCGCGGCCCACAAGCCCGAGGGCATCGTCGCCGACGGCCAGCAGCGGTGCCTGTAGGCCGCGGTCACGCAGCCCCGCGGCACGCCCGCCCAGCTCTCGGCGCTTTCGCGATAGCCGAGCTCCATGGCCAGCAGCTCCTTGCGCCCGTCCTCGCGGGCGCCGACGACGACCAGCAGGCAGCTGTGCTCGGGCTCAAGGCCGGCGCCCAGGTAGATGCCGTCTGACCAGATATAGGCGTAGCTAGCGCTAAGGGGGCGCACCCGCCAGGCGGCATACTCGGCCGCCCACTCCTCCTTCAGGCGCAGGATCGTCGAGGGCGACAGCGGCGCCTGCTCGCCCAGCAGCTCGCGGAAGGCCGGCTCGAAGTCGCCCGAACTGAGGCCCTCCAGGTAGAGCCGGGCGAAGAGGCGCTGGGTCTCGGCCGACAGCATCCGCCGACGGGGCAGGATCGAGCTGCGGAAGGGCATCGAGTGGCAGGTCGGAGATGCGCGGCGGGCGGACGGTCAGCGGCCAGGTGCCGATGGCCACCGGCGGTGGCCGACCGTAGCAGTTGCGATAGCCCTGCTCGGCCAACAGGCGGCGCTCGTAGCGGGCGCGGCCCAGGAACTCGTCGACCTCGCAGGTCAGGGCCCGCTCGAGCATGCGCCGGGCGCCCTCGCGGGCCAGCTCTTCCAATGTCTGGTTGACGATCGCCGCCGGCTGCTCCTCTGGCGCGCTGGGCTCGGGCTCAGCTGCCGACAGCACGACGGGCGCGATCGCCTGGCGCTCGAGCCCGGCCTTCGTCGGCGGCTGGGGCTGGGCGACGGGGGGTCAGGGCGTGGTACGTTTCCATGAGCGGCGTCTCCTTCTTTGGCTTGAACGACCTCGGAAGGGTACGCCGTTCCTCTTTGCCCTCGCGGGCTGGCCCGGCGCCAATTTCCACACTTCGTGACGTTAGCTCCTCGCGGCGCAATGCTGGAACGTGCACACAAACGTACGCAGTTTCTCTTGATGCCACGGCGGGCGAGGGCTAGCGTTGGCGCATGGTGACACGCACGCAGCCTCTGGGACGGGTGACGTCGGAGCTGGCGCTCCGCGGCCGTATCGGCGCGCACCTGCTTCACGCCACGCACGACTCCCGGCTCCTGACTGAGCGGGCGCGTGCTGCGTTTCTCTCCCGTTTCGAGCGCCAGGTCGATCCGGATGGCAGCCTGCCGGCTGGCGAGCGCCGGCGGCGGGCAGCTCATGCGCGGGCGGCCTACTTCGCTCGGCTGGCACGTCAGAGCGCTATCGCACGTGCCAAGCGCCGGAAACGTTACCGAGGCCATGGCCCGTGACGGCGCTGGACCGCGGAGGCCGAAGCGCCGACGAGTAGTCTCCGGACCGCCCGGCCTGGCAGCATGGAGCGCACTGCCGCTTCGCGACAAGCGGGTACTCCATTGGCTGGTAATGGGTGGCGTCATCACGGCGGAGATGGCGGCGGTCATGGCATACGGGCACCTGCGCGTGGCGCAGCGGCGCCTGGCCAAGCTGGTCGAGTACGGGCTGCTGCGCGGTTTCTGGTCGGCCAACACGCAGCGTCCCCGAGGCCGCTACGCGTACGCGCTCACCAAGTCGGCGCGAACTGGGCTGGAGGAGATGATCTGGGATGGTCGCCTCGAGAAGCCCGAAAAGGTCGAGGCACCGCCACCCGTCATCCACCAGCTGGCGACGCATGACCTCCTCGTGGCCTTGATGCGGGCGCCGGCGGCGAACGGCACCTACTTGGCCGGCTGGGCGCCCGAGCGCGCCGCCTCTCTGGCCTTCAGCTCGGTCCGACCGGATGCCCTCGCCCTGTTCGCCGTCCGTGATCGGCTTGTGGCCATCTTCATCGAGCGCGATCTCGGCACCGAGCGCGGGGAGATTCTGAGGGTTAAGGCGCGCAGTTATTCCGATCGGCTGCGCCGTCACGAAAGCGTGAATGTGGGCTTCGTCGTCGAGGCGCCGCGGCGTGCGGCCGCGGTTCGCCAGTCGCTACGATCGTGGCTAGACGAGTACGAGCTGCCGGGCCACCGCAAGATTCCGTGCTGGGTCGCCGTCTGCTCGGAGCTAACTGCCATGCCCTTCGGCGCGGTTTGGCGTGCGCCCGACGGACGGGCTGTCGCCGTCGGCGAGATGGAGTCGTTCGAGGCGCCCTGGGAGATGCCTCTCGTCGGCCCGCAGTGCCTGCTCGAGGACTACGGACCAGAGGCGCTCGATGACCGTGTGCTGACGGCCGTCGGGAACCTGGGCCGCGATGTCTGGTCGTAGCCGGCGCTAATTCGGCTATCGCGTCCCTGATCGCGCCCGCGGCATTTGCGCCGGCACGGGCCATGACACTTGAGTGAACATGGAGGCGACAGTCACTCGTGCTCGATCAGCGACGCGCCGGAAGTCCGACACCACTACCCCCAGCACCCACCCATCTACGTGACATCTCGTGGATCTCGCGCTGGCTTGGCGGCCAGCTCGACTTGGGCTACCTGCTCAGCGTGTGGTAGGCCAGGGGCACCTACTCGAACTCGTTGACAGTGCCGTCGTCTCCCATCGTCCAGCGTGTCTTCGACTCGACACGAATATCGGACAGCGCCAATTGCACGACAACGTGCAGCGATGCCGTGCATCCATCCATCGGCCGCTTAACCTGCCAGGTGACCCAGCCACGGTACGCTGGGGCTGACGACGCCCCAGGCTTGGGCTCGGCCTCGTATACCGCCTCGGCCGCAAACGCCGGCTCGACGGCATCGGGATGTAGCGGATCGAGCACCTTCACAATAGGGATCTGCCACTCCTCGCACTCACCGCCGCCTACAGCCTCCAACCGGACCGGCGAGCCCGGGCTGTCAATGTCAAACAGAGCGGGAAGTCGCACGAGTGCTGCGAAGATCCACTGTTCGGGCTCGACAGACGGCTTGCTGATGGTGTCCACGATGCCGGTCCTCGCCTCGTTCCAGGCGCGCAGTTCCGCCTCAGTCATCACCTGGAACGTTGGGCTTGGCGGCCCACTGCATGCGGCCAATAGGGCGAGTGTCGCGACAGGAATGCATACCCACTTCGCCCTGGTCGTATGTGCTCTTGACGAACTCACCCCGATACGCCGCATCGATCAGGAAGTGGCTGCAGCTGCACCCGTGCGCTGCCGCTCCCACTGCGTCGCCTCCACGGGGCCGGGGAGCCGAGCGGGTGCGGGCTCTCTGGCGATCACGTCGAAAATCTCTGGCGCTAGCCAACGCCTACGCCGCGAGGCGAGGCCGGAGACCGGCTGCAGGATCCCCCAACCCTCCAGTTGCCGCAGAAGGTTCTGCGCGCCTTGATTAGTGACGCCCAGGCGTTCCACCACCAGCGGGGCGCTCATGATCGGGTTATCGAAGAGGAGGTCGACGACTTCGCCAGCCCGGCTTCGGCTGCCGGCCAGCCGCTGGCGGTATGTCTCCCTCAAGTCTGCCAGGCGCTCGGCCCGGGTGACGGCGTCTGAAGCTTGCTGCTCTACACCGGTTAGGAAGAACTGGAGCCACTCTTGTAGTTCGCCGCGTTCGCGGACGGCCTGCAGGTGGTCGGTGTACTCCGATCTGCGCTGCTCGAAGAAGCTACTGAGGTAGAGCAGCGGACTGGGAAGTTCCCCTTGAGCGACCAGGAAGAAGACGATCAGCAGGCGACCCAGGCGCCCGTTCCCGTCCCAGAATGGGTGGATGGTCTCGAACTGGTAGTGCAACAAGGCACATCTAATCAAGACAGGCATTTGTATGTGCTCGTGATGGAAGGACTCCCAGTCGGCAAGCGCTCTCTCCATCTCCTCGCCGGCGGGCGGAGGCACAAACGTCGCCGTTTGTGGGCGATCGTCGGGCGAGCCGATGAAGTTCTGTCCGCGCCGGAACTCTCCCGGCGTTCTCTCTCGACCACGCACGCCTTCAAGCAGGATCGCGTGGATCTCCCTGACCAGCCGCTTTGAGATCGGCAGAGTCTCAAGCCGGACTAGCCCGGTCTGGAGGGCTTGGACATAGTTTTGTACCTCTTCGACGTCCTCGCGGCGCGCTTGTCCTTCGGCCCGCGCTCCGAATACATCGGACAGGGATGCCTGCGTCCCCTCGATGCGCGAGCTCGACACAGCCTCCCGGGCGACGTACGGATTGACGAGAATGTGCGGGTTCGGTAGGAGGCGGCCCGCTCCGGCCAATCGCCCAAGGGCGGTAGCCGCTCCCGCCAGAGCCATGACAGTTGCGGGCTCCAACGTCAGTTGCCTCGGGATCGGTGCGGGCACAAACGCGTGATAGAGCCCGTCCGGATGGATGACGGGGATAACCCTCCCCATCTCTGGAGATACAAATCTCGTTGGGTTCACGTGGAGATAGTACAACGATAAGCCCGGTTTCGTTGGATTACGCGGGGACGGCAACAAACTCCGTTGGATTCGGCGACCTGGCTTTGGCACCAGCCGCCGTGATCGCTTTGGGGCTCAGCGCGCTGCGGTCCGCAGGCGGCCCCTCCGCATCGGGGGATGGCCACTGATCAGGCAGATCCGGTGTTAGCCGCGACCGTCTTAGAGCAGGGGATTCGGCGATTTACGCACGACTTCCACGCTCGGCGGGCACAGCGATACGTCGGAGTGACTTAAAAGTCCCCTGCTCTGCCGCTGAGCTACCGGCCCGCCCTTCGCGGAAGCCGC
>CAYRMQ010000071.1:0-14718 GCA_964425305.1 uncultured Anaerolineaceae bacterium
CGCTGATCCAGCGGCGCTTCATGGGCCAGGCACCCAGCTGGTAGGAGGCGATGTCGCGTGGCTGAAGCCAAGGCCGAACCGCTTCGTCCGGAAAGCGCGGTCGAGGTCGCCCCGGTTGGGGATCGCGGCAAGATCTGGCGAAGGAGGATCGCCTACGGCTTCCTGATCGCCTACGCCGTGCTGATGTTCGTGCCGGCGGCGTGGTCGGTGATCACGTCGTTCAAGACCATTCCTGACTCGGTCCGGATGACGTTTATCCCGGACCCGATTACTCTCGAAGGCTGGGAGTTCGCCTTCACTCGCGTCAACCCGGCTGTCCCAAAGCTCTTCTTCAGCAGCGCGCTGATTGCCGGTGCCGTCACCGTGACCAACGTCGTCCTTGGGAGCATGGCCGGCTACGCCTTCGCCCGCCTGCGCTTTCCCGGCCGTGAGGCGCTCTTCCTGCTGGTCCTGGGGACGATGATGATCCCCGACCAGCTGCGCCTCGTACCGGTCTACCAGATCATGCGCTCTGTCGGCCTGACCGAGCGCGGCCCGCAACAGTACTTCGCCGTGATCCTGGTGCTGGCCATCGCGGCGGTCAGCGTCTTCCTTCTGCGCCAGTATTTCCTATCGATCCCGCGCGACTTGGAGGAGGCGGCGAAGATCGACGGCGCCGGTTTCTTCACGACCTTCTGGCGGGTGATGCTCCCTCTCGCGACCCCGGCCATCGCCGCCGTCGCAATACTCCAGTTCCAGGGCGCCTGGAACGGCTTCTTCTGGCCACTCGTACTGCTGGCCAGCCGCGAGAACTGGACGCTCCCACTTGCGCTGTCGCTGTTCAGGCGCGAGTTCGAAACGAACTATCCTGCCCTCATGGCAATGTCGGTCACTGCCACGATTCCCATCCTGATCATCTTCATCTTCTTCCAGCGCTACTTCGTGGAGGGCATCGCGGCGGCCGGTGTGAAGGGGTGACCGCGCTCGACGACGAGCGGGAGTACCGCGTCCCCGACCCTCCCCGGCTGGGCTCCTCGCTGCGCGCGGCACTGGTCGACTTCTACTTCAACTCCTGGCGCCTCGTGCCGGCCAACCTGCTGTGGGGGGTCGTCCTGCTCATCGCCCTCGGCAGCCTTGCCGTCGCGCCCGTTGCCGCGCCGCTCATCGCCATCGCGCTGGCCGTGCCGGCCGCCGGCATCTTCCGCCTGGCGACGCTCATCGTGCGCGAGCAGTCCGTCTCCTTCAGCGACGCCCTTGCCGCCTGGCGCATCTTCTTCCGCCCGGCGCTGATCGCAGGTGCGCTGCTGGTCGGGATCACGTCGGTGCTCGCCTTCAACCTGGTCATCGGTATCGCCAACCGCGAGCCGGTGCTGTGGGTCATCGCCACGCTCGCCTTCTGGGCGCTGCTCGCCGTGTGGGCCGTCGCGCTGCCCTTCTGGTCGCTGCTGACCGACCCGCTGCGCGAGGGTGAGCCGCTGCGCGAACGGCTGCGGCTGGCGGCGCTGCTGGTGCTCATCTCGCCGGGCCGCTTCGGTATGCTGCTGCTGTTGATGCTCGCCGTGCTCGCCGTCAGCGCGGTCCTCTTCGCCGCGCTGCTGACAATCTCAGTCGCGTACATCGCGCTGGTCGTGACGCGCTACACGCTGCCCGCCGCCGACAGGCTCGAGCAGCGCCGAACGCAGGCCCTTCCCGGCTGACATGCCGGCCTCGATGATGTCGCTGCCCGTCCGCGTCGGCCCACCGACGGTGACGATCAACCGCGACGACCGCGTGCTGGTGACAGACCTCGACGGCGCCGTCAGGCCGACCGAGGACGAGGGCTTCTACGCCCGCGACACGCGCTTCGTCTCGGGCTACCGCTTCTGGCTCAACGGCCAGCGCCCGCTGCTGCTCAACGCCTCGGCCGTGCGCCACTTCAGCGCGCGCTACCAGTTCGCCAATCCGCAGATGATCGACGTGAGTGGCGAGATCCCGCGCCAGCAGGTATCGCTCCGCCTCGATCGAACCGTCGCCGGCGGTGTGCACGAGGACTACGACATCGTCAACTACGGCCAGCGGCCGCTGACGCTGACGCTCGAGATCCAGATCGTGTCCGACTTCGCCGACGTCTTCGAGGTGCGCGGGCGCAAGATCATCCGCCGCGGGCAGATCAACACGGACTGGGAGCGCGCTGACTGCGAGCTGCGCACCTCGTACGAGAACGACGGCTGGCGGCGTGAGCTGGTGGTCAGGGTCGAGCGCCCGGGCTGCCAGCCGCAGTTCGCCAACGGCCGGCTGATCTTCGATTTCGAGCTGGCGCCGAAGGACGTCTGGCACACCTGTTTGAAGTGGCTGCCCATCACCGACGAAGGGGAACCGCCAACGACGCTGCCGTGCAACGCACTGACCGAGGGCGAGGCCGGCTTCAGGCCACCCCACCTGCCGGCGGTCAACGTGGACACGCCGAACAACATCGTCCGCGCCGCCTGGCGGCAGGCGGTTCGCGACATGGAGGCGCTCCACCTCGAGGACCCGCAGGCGGCGCCCGGCCTGTTCATCCCGGCGGCCGGCATACCGTGGTACGTGACGCTCTTCGGTCGCGACGCGTTGATCGTGGGCATGCACGGCATCACCGGCTATCCCGAGCTGGCGGCGGGCGCGCTGCGCCGGCTGGCCGACCTGCAGGCGACCGACGACGACCCCGAGCGCGACATGGAACCGGGCAAGATCCTGCACGAGATCCGCCACGGCGAGCTGGCCCAGCTGGGGCTGCTGCCCCACTCGCCGTACTACGGCACGCACGACGCGACGAGCCTCTTCATCATCTGCGTCTCGTACCTCTTCCACTGGACGGGCAACCGCGAGCTGGTCGAGCGCTACATGCCCAACATGGAGGCCGCGCTGCGCTGGATCGACGAGTGGGGCGACCGCGATGGCGACGGCCTCCAGGAGTACAAGACGCGCTCGTCGCACGGCTACTACAACCAGGGCTGGAAGGACGCCGGCGACGCCATCCCGCACGCTGACGGCACGCTTGCGCCGCTGCCGCTGGCGCTGTCCGAGCTGCAGGGCTACGTCTACGACGCCAAGCTGCGCGCCGCCGAGATGTACGAGACGATCGGCCGGCCAGGGGAGGCGCGGGCGCTGCGCGGGGAGGCGCGCGAGCTCCTCGAGCGCTTCAACGACGCGTTCTGGTGGGAGGCCGAGGGCGCCTACTACCTCGGGCTCGACGGCGACAAGAAGCCGATCGAATCGGTCGCCTCGAACATGGGCCACCTGCTCCAGTCGGGCATCGTGCCGGTCGAGCGCGCGGGGAAGGTGGTCGAGCGGCTGATGGCCCCCGACATGTGGTCGGGCTGGGGCATCCGCACGCTGTCGTCGGACCACCGCGCGTACAACCCGTTCTCGTACCACACCGGCTCGGTCTGGCCGCACGACAACGCCATCATCTGCGGCGGCATGCGTCGCTACGGTTACGCCGCCGAGGCGGCACAGGTGGCCAAGGCGATGTTCGAGGCGGCGGCGTGCTTCGCCGCCACGCGCCTGCCCGAGCTGTTTGCCGGCCTGCCCCGCGACGCGGGCGCCTTCCCCGTGCAGTATCTCGGCGCAAATGTGCCGCAGGCGTGGGCGGCGGCATCGGTCTTCCGCTTCATCGCCGTCCTGTGCGGGCTCGACGCGCGCACCGATCGCGACGGCTCGCGGCTCTACATCGACCCGCTGCTGCCCAGCTGGCTGCCCGCGCTGACGATCAGCGACCTGCGTGTCGGCCAGGGCGCGGTCCGGCTGCGCCTGCGCAACGGCAACACCGACGTGCTCGACAACACCTCCGGTTTCGACATCGCCCACCGCCCGGCGCCGTCACGGCGCGGCACGCCGAAGGAAACCGGTCCGGCGCTCGAGCCCGTCAGCCGGCCCGACTGAAGCGGGCCTACGGGCCGCCTGCTAGTCGCGCCTCCGCCGCTCGCGCGTCTCGTGCGGCGGTAGGCCCTCCTCCCCTTCCTCGTCGAGGATCTCCTCGTCAGTCTGGGGCTGCATGCCCAGCTCGCCGCCGGAGCCGGTGACGCCGCCGACCGCCGGCGACGCTCCGCCCTGCAGGGCGTTGGACATGATCACGTTGCGCGCGCCGAAGTCCTGCTCGGCGGCGTCGGCCGGCTCAAGCTCCTTGTCAGGCGCCTCTTCCTCGTCGCGGCGGAGATCGGCATCGTCCATGGCATCCTCCTGGCGCCCAGCCTGGAGGCCGGCGCGAAGCAGCTGCGCCGGCGGCCAAGGCGGCGACCTTGCGACTTCGCGACGATGGGCGAGAGCCTGCGGCGGGCGGCCCATCCGCTGGCCGAGGCATGCCTATACTCCGCACCTGGGCGTGCGGCGAGCCTGGAGGGGAGCACCGAATGATCTGCCGGAACTGCGGCTTCGAGAACGCGCCCGCTGATGCCTTCTGCGGATCGTGCGGGGAGTTCCTCGTGCAGCAGCCGGCGCCGGCCGACGACGACGAGACGCAGTTCCACCCGACCTACTACGAGCCGGTCCCACCACCGCCGCCGCACGCACAGGCGTACGGGCCATCGGATCCGCACGAGCCACCGCGCATGGCGCGGCCCGTCGCTCCCGGCGTTACCTACGGCGCGATCGCCTGCTGGAACTGCGGCCGGCGCAACCCGAGCAGCCGCGCGTTCTGCCAGCGCTGCGGTGAGCGGTTGAGCATCGGCTCACTCGGCGGCGGCCGCGGCGACATGGCGCGGCCGGCCTCGAACCGGGCGCGGCTGACGGCGATCGGGCTGGGCATGCTTGCCGTCCTGTTGCTGGCAGCCGGCGCCGCGACGATGATGCTCGGTGGCGGCGCGCCGGCGGCCTCGCCGACGGACGCTGCGGCGGTCAGCCCGTCGCCAGCGGTCTCGCCCTCGATACCGCCGATGATCGAGCCCAGCCAGCCCCCGACCGACCCGCCGACGCAGGCTCCAACCGATAGCCCGACCGATGAGCCGGCGGACGCCCCGACCGAACCGCCCGTCACCGAGCCGCCGACGACTCCCCCGCCGACGCCCATCCACTGCAACGCGTCGACCGTGCCGACGCACTGGGCCAACCTCTCCGGCGGCGAGACGCGTGCCCGCGTCCGGCGCGACGAGGTGTGGTGCATCCACCAGGTCGTCATCATTCCCGACCCGAACTTCGGCAACGGCACGATCCGGCTGCTGATCGGCGACGCGCCGTTGACCGTCGTGACGCACGATCTGGGGGTCACCATCGAGTACCCGCACACCTACGCGCCGGCGCACATGGTCCCGCCGCGGACGAACGTCAACTACTCGATGACCTGCGCAGAGGGTGACTTCTGCAACGCCATCATCCAGGTCGGCTACGAGCTGCTGGAGACGCCGTAGAGGCCGCTCTACGGCGCGCTGACAGAATATTGGCTCGTTGAGTGCGGACGAGGCTGTCAGCTGCCCGGCGTGCGGCGCGATCAATGCCGCCGGCGCTCGTGTGTGCCTGGCGTGCGCCACGGACCTGGCCGCCGCCGAGCTGGCCGAGCGGCCGACCGAGACGATGCCCATTCCGGAGCTGCTGCCGCCGACGCCGCCAGCCGGCCGGCACAGGCAGCGGCGCCGGCTTCTCAAACTGAGCTACTTCGCGGCCGGCGCGGGCGTGGCGGTGGTTGTGCTGGCCGTCGCCCTCGTCGTGGCCCAGATCGGCGAGCTGCTCGGCGGCGGGCGTGGCGGATCGCCGGGCGCGGGCGCGACGCCGCCGGCGGGCGGTGAGTCGACTGCGGGTGAGACGCCATCCCGAGCGCCGCGCGCCGGGTCGTGCGAGCCGCAGACGGTGACTGCGCCGGGACCGGGCGCCTGGCGCATGGCGACACGCCGCGGCGACATCCAGCTGACCGGTCAGGGCGGCTCGACGCGGCTGCTCTTCCGCGTCTACCGTGCCGGCGCGGCCGACGGCGCGGCGAGCGTCTCGGTCGAGGCGATGCCCGCCGATGAGGCAGAGTCCCGCTTCGGCATCGATCCGCCGGGCGACGGCGAGACGGCGGTCGTCGTCAGCTTCTCGCCCGAGTTCCGCGGCGTCGGACGACGGTTCGAGATCGGGCGCGTCGGCGCGGTCGACGGCGTGATCATCTCGAACGAGGGCAGCGGCGTCGTCGCCGTCGCCGGCGTCGGCGGCAGCGGCTGCTTCAACCTGGCTGCATCCGGCTGGGAGGAGGGCGCGGCGGGTCGGTCGGCCGAGCTCGTGATCGACATCGAGAGGTAGCGCGATGCGTCGCCGGCCGCGGGCTAGGATTACGGCGACGCTGGCTACGGGACGGGCGAGTCATCCGACGCTCCAGAGGAGGGACAGATGCGCATCCTGATCACCAATGGCACAGTCGTGAACGCCGACGGCTCGAGCGAGGCGGACGTGCTCGTCGAGGACGAGAAGATCGCCGCCATCGGGCGTGACCTGGACGTTGCGGCGGACGAGAGCATCGACGCCTCGGACAAGTACGTCATCCCCGGCGCCATCGACGTCCACACCCACATGGAGCTGCCCTTCGGCGGCACCTTCGCCAAGGACACGTTCGAGACCGGCACGCGCGCAGCTGCCTTCGGCGGCACGACCACGATCATCGACTTCGCCGTCCAGTCGCGGGGCAGGTCGCTGCGCGAGGGGCTGGACGCGTGGCACGCCAAGGCCGAGGGCAACGCCTGCGTCGACTACGGCTTCCACATGATCATGTCCGACGTCAACGACGCGACGCTGGCCGAGATGGACCAGCTGGTCGCCGAGGGGGTCACCGACTTCAAGCTCTTCACCGCCTACCCGGGCGTCTTCTTCTCCGACGACGGCGCCGTCTTCCGGGCGATGCAGCAGACGGCCAGGAACGGCGGGCTGATCATGATGCACGCCGAGAACGGGCTGGCCATCGACGTCGTCGCCGAGCAGTACGTCGCCGACGGCAAGACCGACCCCTACTACCACGGCGTCGTGCGCTATCCCATCTTCGAGGGCGAGGCGACCAACCGCGTCATCCGCCTGGCCGAGGCAGCCGGCGTGCCGGTCTATATCGTGCACCTGTCGGCGAGAGACGCCTTGAACGAGGTGCGCGCCGCCCGCGACCGTGGCGCGATGGCCTTCGCCGAAACCTGCCCGCAGTACCTCTTCCTGTCGCTCGACGACCTGGGCAACGGCTTCGAGGGCGCCAAGTACGTCTGCTCGCCGCCGCTCCGCCCGGCCGATCACCAGGAGGACCTGTGGCGCGGCCTGGTCAAGGACGATCTGCAGGTCGTCTCGACCGACCACTGCCCCTTCGACTTCGAGACCCAGAAGCAGCTCGGCCAGGGCGACTTCCGGAAGGTGCCCAACGGGCTGCCGGGGGTCGAGGATCGGGTGGATCTGCTGCACGACGGCGGGGTGGTCGGCGGCCGGCTGACGAAGGAGCGCTGGGTGGAGGTGCTATCAGCCGCGCCGGCGCGCATGTTCGGGCTGGCCGGACGCAAGGGCGTGGTGGCAGTCGGCGCCGACGCCGACCTCGTCGTCTATGACCCGACGCGGCGCCACGTGATCAGCGCCAGGACGCACCACATGGACGTCGACTACTCGTGCTACGAGGGCCGCGAGGTGCAGGGCGGCTCGGACGTCGTCCTCTCGCGCGGCCGGATCGTGGTCGAGAACGGCGAGTGGCAGGGCGAGAAGGGCTGGGGCCAGTTCCTGCGGCGCAAGACGGCGCGCGCGTTCCTGGCGTAGTCGGCTCGCTCCGGAATCGGAGCCGCCGACTACCATGGCGCGGACGTGCTCGAACCGTACAGCCTGCTCAAGTTCGTCCACGTGGTGCTGGCCATCGTGGCCGTCGGGTTCAACGCCAGCTACGGCATCTGGCTGGCCCGCGCGGCGCGCGAGCCGCAGCACCTCGGCCACGTCCTGCGCGGCATCAAGACGCTCGACGACCGCTTCGCCAATCCGGCCTACATGCTGCTGCTGGTAACCGGCCTGCTGACGGCAGTCGCCGGCAACATCCCGTTCGAGACGTTCTGGATCGCCGCCTCGATCGGACTGTGGGTTGTGCTCGTCGCCGGCGGCCTGGCGATCTACACGCCGACGCTGCGCCGCCAGATCGCGCTCGTCGAAGCGGGCCAGGCGGAAACGGACGAATACCGGGCGCTTGCCCGCCGCGGCGCGCTCGCCGGCGTGGTCCTCGCCGTCATCGTCGTCGTCATAGTGTTCCTGATGGTGACCAAGCCGACCCTCTGAGCACACAGGGGCTCTGAGAGCCGGCTGTCACGCTTGGCCGTGCGCGTCACTGGCCCGCGCTGCCGGCGGCCCGGCAGGCTGGCCCGCATGCGGATACATCCGGTGGCGGTCGCGGCGGCGCTGGGCGGTACGGCGCTCCTTGCGCGGGAGGCCCTCGCCCGCCTGCGGGAGCTGGACCTGAGCGGTCGGACGGTGCTGATCATCGGTGGTTCCCGGGGCCTGGGCCTGCTCCTCGCGCGGGACTTCGCCCGAGAAGGGGCGCGCGTGGCGGTCTGCGCTCGCGATAGGGAAGAGCTTGCCCGCGCCCGCGAGTGGCTGGTCGCCGACGGCCATCGTGTCCTGGCGGTACCGTGCGACGCCGGCGACGTCGAGCAGGTCAGCGGCCTGGTGGCGGAAGTCGAGCAGCGCCTCGGTCCGATCGACGTGCTCGTCAACAATGCGGCGATCATGCAGGTCGGCGAGGTGGCGCAGATGACGGTCGACGACTTCCGCGCGGCGCACGCGTCGACCTTCTGGGCGACGCTGTACCCGACGTTGACCGTGCTTCCCCGCATGCGTGCCCGGGGTGCGGGCCGGATCGTCAACATCACCTCGATCGGCGGCCGCCTGCCGGGCCCGCACCTCGCCCCCTACACCGCGGCCAAGTTCGCCGCCGTCGGGCTGTCCGAGGCGCTGCGCGTCGAGCTGGCGCGCGACGGGATCGCGGTCACCACCGTCGTGCCGTGGTTCATGCGCACCGGCTCGTACCTGGGCGCGGTCTTCAAGGAGCCGGCTGAGTCGGAGTTCACCTGGTTCGCGCTCGGCGCGAGCCTGCCCCTGCTGTCGGTCGACGCCGAGCGCGCCGCCGCCCGCGTCGTTCGGGCAGCGAAGCGCGGCGAGACCGACGTCGCCGTCGGCTGGCCGGCCTGGCTGGCGCAGCGCTTCCACGGGCTGTTTCCCGGCCTGACCGCCGACATCACGGCGCTGGTCAACACCGTCGCTCTGCCCCGCGCCGACCGACGCCCGCCGCGTCCCGGCGGCGTGCGCGGCGAGCTCGTCGAGGCGCGCCTCCCCGCGCTGTTCGACGCGCTGACCAGTTGGGGCCGCCGGGCCGCCGACCGCTTCAACCAGCGGCGCGGCCCGGGGCCGCCGGACGAGCTGCGCAGCCAGGAAGAGTCGCTCTCAGGGAGAGCCCGCTCGTCGCGGTAGGAGCAGCGTCCAATCCTGCGTCAGCACCGGCGTCCCATCGTGGCGCAGCGTGGTGATGCGCGCGACGAGATAGCCGCGGTCGGGCCGCGTGCGCGACGGGCGCAGCTCGAGCACCTCGGCCCTGGCGCGGAGCACGTCTCCGGCGCGCACCGGCTGCAGGAAGCGGAGGCCGTCGATGCCGACGCCGACGATCGGGCCGCCGTCGAACATGCGCGAGCGGACCATCAGCCGCATCGTCGCCGACAGTGAGTGCCAGCCGGAGGCGACGATGCCGCCGAACATCTCGTCCTCGGCCGCGGCCGCGTCCAGGTGGATCGGCTGCGGATCGTACTCGCTGGCGTAGGCGTGCAGTCGCTCGGGCGTGACCTCGTATTCCTCGCTGGAATCGATGACCTCGCCGACTGCGAAGTCCTCCAGCCGGCGGCCGGCCAACCTACTCCGGCCCGCCGGGCGAGCTGGTCGGCCGCCGCTGGACCGGCTCGGTCTCGACTGCCAGGCGCGGACCGTCGTCGACCGGCGCGGCATCGTCAACGGGCGCTTCCCAAACTGGCGATGCAGGCATCGCCGCTGGGGGCCGCTCTCTGCGTATTCGTCGCGACGGCGCGATCAGCTGTGTGGTCGCCAGCGTCAGTCCAACACCCAGCACAATAAACGACGCCACCGAGCGCGGCCAGAACAGGTCGCGCGGCGGGTTGGCTGGATCGAGCGGCTGGCCGGTGATCCTGGCGATGTAGGCGCACGCGCCGAAGCTGTCGGCGAAGGCCGTGCACACCAGGTCGACGTCGGCGATCACCGGGTTGAGCAAGAGGATGACCTCGGGCGCGCCGGAACGGTCCACTCCGTCGGCGAACCTGGCCATCCGCTGCGAGGTGACATCGAGGTAGATATGGAGGACCAGTGAGCCGACGGTCAGAGCGAGCACGACCACGTAAGACAGCGCCGTTGCTATCTGCGTGCGCTTGATCAGGCCCGACATGAACAGCCCGACGGAGCCGATCCCGACGGTCATGGCGAACAGCACAACGTATGCGCGCATGACATCGTCGGGAGCAACGCCGCCGAAGGTGAAGACCAAGCTCATCAGCGGCACCGACGCCACGATCAGCAGGAAGACGTAACCGAGCGATGAGATGAGCTTGCCGACGACCATCCCGAGCGTGCTGACCGGTGTGGTGATGAGCAGCTCGAGCGTCTGCTTCTCGCGTTCCATCGAGATCGAGCCGCTCGTCAGCGCCGGCGCGAGCAGCAGCGTCAGCAGCGTCTGGACGGCGAGGATGGCACCGAAGATGACCCTGCCGATCTCAACCGACACTGAGCCGGAGACGAAGTCCGACGGCGGCATCTGCTCAAAGCCACCGATAAAAACGGCTCGGTCATGCATCACCTGGTAGGCGGCGACGACGAGCAGCGCCAGCAGGGCGACGTAGACCGTGATGATCGCGAACGCGCGCCGGCCGCGCATCCGCCAGCGCGATTCCTTGGCGACCAGCGCAGACAGGCTGGCCCAGAAGCTCTGCCACTGGCTCGGCTCCTGGAGCACAAGCTGCTCGCCCGCCGGCTCGTGGCCGGCTGTCGTCTCGGCCGTCATGCGGCCTCCTCCGTCGCATCGGTGATCTGCAGGAAGAGCTCCTCGAGGTCGGAGGCAACCGGCGCGAAGGAGGACACGCGGTGCCCGTTCGACATCAACCGGAAGAGCACGGCCGCGGCCGCATCCTCGCTGCCCGGCAGAGCCAGCTCGAAGAGGCCGTCCGAGATGATCGCCAGCGCCGCGACCTCCGGCTGGGCACGCAGGAACTGCTCGGCAGAGCGCAGTTCGTCGCCGTCACCCACGACGCGCGCCCGCACTACTGAGCCGCGCCGGAACCTCGCCTCGATCTGCTCGACAGAGCCCGCGGCCAGCACGCGACCGCGGTCGACGATGGCGACGGCCGTGCACACCTCCTCGAGCTCGGGCAGGATGTGGCTGCTGATCACGATCGTCTTGCCCAGCGAGCGCAGCTCGCGCAGGAGCTCGCGCAGCTCTGCCCGCGCGCGCGGGTCGAGGCCCGACGCCGGTTCGTCGAGGAGCAGGACGCGCGGGTCGTGGACGAGAGCGTGAGCGAGGCACAGCCGTTGCTGCATGCCCCGGCTGAGGGACTGCACGTACGCGTCGCGCTTGGAGGTGAGCCCGACCAGCTCGAGCAGGTCGTTCACGACGACCCTGCGCCGCGCGGTGCGCATGAC
This sequence comes from uncultured Anaerolineaceae bacterium, assembly GCA_964425305.1. Classification (GTDB taxonomy): domain Bacteria; phylum Chloroflexota; class Limnocylindria; order Limnocylindrales; family CSP1-4; genus JALYGJ01. The sequence goes on from CAYRMQ010000071.1 coordinate 11,593, forward strand.
GTAGACGTGGGCGAAGAAGTCGAGGAACTCCCACACCCGCATGTCGTCGTAGACACCGAAGGTGTCGGGCATGTAGCCGATGACGCGGCGCACGGCGTTCGGCCGGGTCCGGATGTCGAGGCCCCAGATCTGCGCCTCACCGGCCGTCGGCTCGAGCAGCGTTGCGAGCATGCGCAGGGTCGTCGACTTGCCTGCTCCGTTGGGCCCGACCAGGCCAAAGATCTCGCCCGTCCCGATGTCCAGGTCGACGCCGGCGACGGCCAGCGTGTCCCCGTAGCGCTTGGTCAGCCCGCGCAGCTGGACCGCCGCCGTCACTCGACCGTCCCCTCGAGGCGCACCACGAACCCGAACTCAGTGAAGTCGTTGCTTCGGCGCACGAAACGGACACGGACCGCGCCCGCCTCATCGACGTACCGCGACGGGTCTGCGATCCGGTAGGTGCGCGACGCCCGGGCGGGCTCGAACTCGACCCACGTCCCGCTCGCCCGATCGAACAGCTGCAGGCGGGGCAGGTCTGACAGACCGTCGCCGAGGCGAGGGTCGGACGCGAGCGGAGCATCGGGATCGGGCTGCTCGGCGGCGGGAAGCGGCGGCAACTCTTCGCCACCGGCGCCTGACGGCGCGCTGCGCCCGAGACCCAGGCGCACCGACAGGCCGCTCACCGCGAAGGAGCCGTCGAAGCCGACCGGTCGGTACTCGACGGTCATCGTCCCGCGACCGAGGTAGAAGAGGCCGCCTTCGTCGAAAGCCTCGAGCGCGTCGACGACCAGCGTCGAGTACCGGACAGCGGCGCCCTCGAACACCACCTCGCCCAGCACAGTGGCCCGCGCGGGCAGGATGTAGAGCGTCTCGCCGACGTGCTCGGCCGGCACGCCGGCATCGATCTGAAGGATGCCGCCCGGCCGCCAGGCGAGGATCAGCGGGCCGCCGGCGAGGAGCCCGGGCGATCGGCCCACGCCCTCGTTCCACCCGCCGGCGACGTGTTGGAGGAGAGCGCGCCGCGCGGCGACCGTGCGCACGCGAGCCGCGTCATTCGTACCTGCCGGCGCGACGAGGCGCCAGGAGAACGGCCGCCCTTCCAACCCGCCCCGCTGAACCGTGGAGAGCTCGATGCTGCGCGACTCGCCCGGTTCCAACTCGCCGAGGACGTACGCCGCTTCCCCGAATACGAGGCTGACGTCCTCGAGCGAAACGTCGGCGGCGTTGGTGACCGTTCCCTCGAGCAGATCGCCGACGAGCCTCAGCTCGGCCTCCACGCGCGGCGTCGAGACTGAAGTCTGCGCTCGGAAGGCGCGCTGCGCCCCGAAACCGACCGCGTACCCACGCAGCGTGGCCGGGTCGCCCAGCAGGACGTCGAGTGGCCGCTCGCCCGGCCGGTCGGCTGAATCCGTCGCCGGCGCGGAGACCAGTGCTTTGGGGCCGACCTCGACATCGAAGCTGGACCGGCTCGGCGAGTAGAGGCCGACGTGGATGTCGGCCAGCCCGTGATCGGCGCCGACCGAGCCGCGCACGACCGCCAGCTCGTTGACGACGACGTTAGCGCCCTTCAGCAGAGCGCCGAAACCATATGCCGCGACGGCAAAGAGCGCGATCGTGGCCGGCATCGTCAACCACGCCCACTCGCGCCTGTCACGGCGACGCAGCAGCAGGTAGTTGATGGGCCCGATGGCCAGCACGTAGGCGATCATCAGCAGCGCCAGATGATGGATCCGCGGGACCTGCACCGCGGGCAGGGTTCCCAGGGCGTAGACGATGAAGTCGTCGCCTGTCGCCGACCGCGGGTCGGGCGCGGCGGACGTCGACGGCAACGTGCGGGCCCAGAAGGAATCCGCCGCCCTCGAACCGGCCAGCCACCGCGCCGACGGGTCGATGCCGATGAGGGCGACGCTGCCCTGTCCGTACGAGCGCCGCGCCGCGACGACGTACTCGCCGGCGCGGGCGAGGGCGACCCCCTGCTCGAGTGGACCACCGACGGCAGGGATCGGCGCCGCCGCGTCGGGAACACTGCCGAGCAGCGCCGCCAGGTCCGCGGCGCTCACCTCGACGGCGCTCACGGGCCGGTAGGGAAGCAACGCGGGTGGGAAGGCGCCGAGCGTCGTCGTACCGGTGGAGCCGCCAAGAATCATGAGCTGTCCGCCCAGCGTCAGCCACGTCTCCAGCGCCTCCACCTGGTCCCCCGTGAGCCGGCTCGAGTCGACATCCTGCCACACGAGCAGGTCGACCGACGACCAGGCTTCGGCGCGCGGAGGCAGGTCTTCGGGACCGATGGTCACGACCTGTGGCGCAACGCGCTGGCCGGAGAAGGCCGCCCTGTGGATGGGCCCGGCGAGCGCTTCCGGCCGCTCTGCAACGACGTAGATGCCGGCCGACCGCGCGGCGTTGACGGCGACGGGCACGGGGACGGTAGCGTGTACCGCGCCGCCGCTGACGAGAGTGATCGTGAAGCCCCTCCCGAACGGCGCGGTCTGGCCGTACAGGATGTGCTCCTGCCGAGCACCGGGCGCGAGGTGGACGGCGATGCCGAAGGTCGAGGCCCGCTGGCCGGCGCTCGAGATGCGCAGCTCGCCGTCGAGGGCCGGGCCGCCGTTCTCCAGCCGGACGCGCACCGCCGCCCACGCGCCGGGCCTGAACGTGCCGCCGAGCAATGGCTCGGCCGCGATCGAGACCGACGAGTCTGGCCCAGCCTCCGGCTCGGCGGCGGCCGCCGGTGTTGCGGGTAGCAGTAGCGCCACGCAGCCGGCGAGCGCGATCGCAACAGCGGCCGCCTGTGTCCTCACGCGGGAAGCGCCGTCACGATACGGTCGAACAGCGTGTCCCACGATCGAGCCTCGACTACCGAGTGTCCCACCGCTGCGCCTCGTCCTTCAAACCACTGGCCGCAGAGATCATGCAAGAAGACGCCCCGGACGCGACCTTCGTTGCGCTACCCAGGCTGGAGGGCGACGACGAGGCGGACACGGGCGGGAAGCTTACCTGATGGCGGACACGGAACCGGAGCTTCGGCCGATACGGGGCTCTGCCGGCAGGTGCCGTCTAGCCGCGGCTGGCTGCAGCGGCGCGCTGGAACCGCGAGCTGCGGCCCAACGATCGCTACGCGTCGAAGGAGGACGGCCTAGCGCGTGCGCG
>CAYRMQ010000072.1:0-14656 GCA_964425305.1 uncultured Anaerolineaceae bacterium
TGAAGGGCGTGGCCGATGCGTTCCACTCGCGGGTGAAGCGCTCGATGGCGGCCGACAGGGCTCGCATGCTCTCGAAGCTGCCGCGCCGGATGGCCTGGCACTCGCGCTCGATCTTGTGCGTATCCAGGCCGCGTCGTGCTCCGGCGCTGAAGTCCGGCCACTGCAGCTGGCTTCGCGTAAGCATGGCTGTGTGGCATCGTCCCAGTCCATCGGTTCCGCCCCGTCGGACGGAGTATGACCGCCGTGGCTGGCAGCGTGGCTGGCAGGCCGAGCCCGAAGCTCGCAGCGACGCCACCGCTGCTCAGCTGACCGGCGCCATCAGCTCGAGAGTTGGGAAATAGGTCCGGTAGCGGGTCGCATCGCGGGTCAGGAGACGGTAGCCAGCGACCGCGGCATGAGCGCCGATGTAGAAGTCCGGCAGGGGCGAACGCCTGGCCCCGCCGCCATCCCGATAATGCAGGAATACCTTACCGGCCAAGAATGCGGCCTCATAGGGCAGGTGCTCCCGGCGGTACAGGTCAGGTGGCAGCGCCTGCTCCAGCGCCTCGATCGAATCGAAGCCGACCGACACCTCGGCGTAAATGAGCGCGTTGATAAGCAGAATCGCCTCGTCCGCCGCCCGCTCCAGTGACTGGCTCGACCAGGCTGCCCAGGTTGGATCATGGGTCACGACGTCGAGCAGGACGTTGCTGTCGACCATGACCGGGGTCACGGTCCGCCGCGGGTCAGGGCCATGATCTCGTCGGTGCTCATCGACACGTGCCCGGCGCTCCGGCGTAGGTGCTCGACCGCCCGGGCACCGCGGCTCGGTCGACGCGTAGCTGGCGTCTTGACGATCCGAACCCCATCGGGCTCCACCACGAACTCCACGTCGGTCTCGGGCAGTAGCCCCGCCTGTTCGCGCACCGCCTGGGGGATCGTCACCTGGCCCTTCGAGGTGATTCGCATCGACAGCGTCCTCCTTCTTACTGGTAAGGGTAACACGGGTCGGCCGGTGGCCTCTTGGGGGCCTTGTCGTACCGCAAGCTCGGCCGGCTGGTGCAGGCGGCCCATGCAAGACGCCTTCGTGGCGTTGGCAGCGTGGCTGGCAGGACGCGCAGGTAGCCCCGAGTCAGCGTCTCGATGAGCTGGCCGGCCTGCGGCGGGTCTGGACCATTGACATCTGATGTTCATCATACTACCGTCCGGGCATGAGCCAGACCGCAGAGGCCACACTCACCGACTTCCTTCGCGACCCAAAGGCGATCGTCGATCGGCTGGAGCACGTCGACGTGGTTCTCCATCGGCGCAATGCGGAGGATCTGTACCTTTCCCTCGAGTCTCGAACTGAAGCCGTCGCGGAGAGCGTACGGTTTCTGGCGCGCGTGCTCAGCGCCGCGTTGACCGCTCCCGCGGTACGTGACCGTCTCCAAGCCAGCGTTGAGGCGATCCCGTGGCTTTCCTTCCTGCCGGCGCAGCAGCGCCAGCTGTTCATCACCGAGTTCTTCGGAACGGCGGAGGCGGCCGCCGAACTCGGGGTGATGACGCCTCTCGCGCAGCTCCTTCGCGAATGGCAGGCGACAGCGGTGATTTACGCCGACCCAGAGCTGGCAGCCGAGCTCAGGCGACCGCTGGCCGGAGATGGCGATCACGTGCCTGCACCTGCGGCCGAGTAGGCGATGCCCAAGCGCGGAGACCGCGTCGCGCCGCCGCCGCGGCCTGGGGAGTGCGATCTTCGTTTCGCAGACAGCAGCGCAGCTGATGGCTGGGATCGCCTGTGTTCCCACGCACCCGGACCGGCGTTGTCGGCCTGGCAGGCGCTCCGGGCGGATCCGCGCTCTCGCAGCCAGCGGCAGCATCCATTGAAAGGTGACTTCGCTACACGTTCGATCGGCGGCCAGCTGCTCGAGCAGTGGCAATACGAGGTCACCGGCGCTGGTCGTATCTGGTACTGCATCGACGACGAACGACGCGTCGTGTACCTCACTCTCGCCACGGTCGGCCACCCGCGCCAGACAGACTGATCACCGTCCGGGAGCCAGGGACACAGCGAGGCTCGCGACGCCGCTGTCGTTGCCAAGTTCTCGACCTTCTTCAGAAGGCGTTGGTAGGCCGGTGAACTGCCATCCCGTGGGCGCGGTTGCGCTACGTCGGCTCGCCACCAGTCGTGCCCACGGGCCATACAGCCAGAATCAGGCGGTGGCTCAAGCGATGGAGGCCGTTCTGGGCGGGTGAACCTGATGGGTTTGTCTTTCAGTGTTCAGTTGACATTGAAGGTTTAGAGGCGCATCCTCGTCCCATCCCTTCATTCAGGCCGAGACATTGAAGGGTTGCAGAGGGAGGCCGTGTGCCGAGAACGGTCGAGCGCAGGTGGGAGGGAGACCCTGGCGCCTTGGGCGGCCGCCGAGCCCGGGCCTCGTTCCAATACGAGGCATTTGTCCCTGACAAGATCGCCGCGCTGAGCCCGATCGTCCCGTTCGAGGTTGCCGATCTCTCAGCGGATGCGGAGGCGGCGATCAGGGCGCTCAATGAACGCGCCTCAGTCGGCGGCCTGGAACAGATCGGCCCGCTGCTCCTGCGATCCGAGGCGGTGGCGTCGTCCCGGATCGAGGGCTACGACGTCTCCTCGCTGAACCTGGCCCGCGCGCTCATCGATCCCCGGGCGGCGCGGGGCAGCGCCAAGACCGTCGCGGCGAACGTGTCGGCGATGGAGGAGGCGATCGCCATCGGGGACCGCACCTCGCCCGTGACGGTCGACGACCTACTGGCCATCCACGCGGTGCTCATGGCGGGGGACGAGCGAGCCCGGCCGGGCCACGTGCGCAGAGAGCAGAACTGGATCGGCGGCCGGCTCGGGAACCCGTCCGACGCCGCCTTCGTGCCGCCGCCGGAGGACCTCGTCATGCCGCTGCTCGAGGACCTCGTCGCGTTCATCGCCCGCGACGACCTGCCCGCGGTGCCCCAAGCCGCCGTTGTCCACGCGCAGTTCGAGACGATCCACCCGTTCATCGACGGTAACGGCCGTGTCGGCCGGGCCCTCATCCACGTAGTCCTGCGGCGTCGCGGCGTCGCCGCTCGTTTCGTGCCGCCGATCAGCATCGTCCTGGCGGCCCGGCCCAGCGCCTACGTGGAGGGACTGATCGCATTCCGGGAGCGACGCGTCGCGGACTGGATCGGCTCGTTTGCGAGTGCCGGTACCCACGCTGCGCTTATGTCAATCGAGCTGGCGGAGCAGGTGGCCGGACTGCAGGCGGCGTGGCGCGAGCGTGCCGGTCGGCCGAGGGCCGGATCCGCCGCGAGCAAGCTCATCACATTGCTGCCCGCCCTGCCGGTGCTCTCGGCGCCGACCGCCCGTGCCGCGATCGGGGTCAGCCAGCAGCAGACGCTCGCGGCGCTCAAGGCATTGGCCGCGGCCGGCGTCATTCGCCAGTTGAGCGAGGGGACCTACGACCGCCAGTACGCGGCGACCGAGCTGTTCGACCTTCTCGGGGCATACGAGGAGCGCCTCGCCGGGCCCGAGCGGAGCGCGAGGCCAGCGCAGTAATCAGGCACGATCACGTCCCTCTGTCAGGGGCGATCCGATTCAGGTTGACGTGCACCGACGTTCGAGGTAGGTGGTCACGGAGCGAGGCGATCGAAAATCTCCCGGTTGCGCTCGATGCTGGCCTGCAGCCGCCGACGAAACTCTGGATCAGCGCGGCGCGCCTCGATGTGGGCGTCGATCGCCCGCCGGATCTCCTCGTTGATCGAGATCTCTTCGATGCCGGCGGTCGCTTCGATAGTCTCGGCCTGATCCGCAGGCAGCCGCAGCCTCCGAGCCTTGGTGGCCATGAACCATTCTCCCTGTGTGCTCGATGTGCCGCGATACCGCGATCGACGGTGCTGGCAACCACTCGGGCGAGTGGCAAGGCTCGGCGGAGGAGCGAGACGGTCCACCACGGTGTTCACGGCCCGTGACGCGGATTGACGCAGGCCGGCGCCGCTGTGTCGTCGGCGCAGGTCGATCAGCGTTTCGGTTCGAGCGCCTCGCGGATACTGGTTCGGTTGCGGGAGTACGCAGTTCGGCCGTCGCCGTCGAGGGCCGGTATCCGGATGACGGCTGGATGGCCGAGTGCAGGCATCACCAGATCACGCACCGCGTCGAAGTAGGCGCGCTGTGCGGACCGTTCTGTGGTGGGAAAGCCTCGCGCCGTCTTCGATGCCCGGTATCGATCGGCCTTCGTGCTCCACTCTCGGCACAGGCGCCTGTACTCGTCGAGCTCGAAACCGAGTGAGACGCTCGCCGGGTAGCTGGACAGGGTGATCAGGCGCCAACTCGTGAAGTGCTGCAACTCGTCGACTTCGATGGCCGTGCCGGTACGAGGATGAAAGGCATCGAACCGAAGCGGGCCGTGGTTGCCGCGCGCCAGGGCCAGCTCGTCGCCGTCAAGCGCGCGGAAGATTTCGCGCAAGGCGTCGCGGAGAGCACCGGCGGGCGCCGAGAGGTGGCCGGTCATGGTCAGCGGCGGAGGATGGTTCGCGCTGAGATGCAGGCCATCCGCGAGAGCGGCCGCGACGAATGCCCGCTGACAATCACCGACTGGCACGTTCGACCCTCCTGACAGTCAGGCCTAGGCGCACCGCGATGTCGTTCGACAGCCCTATGCTTCGAAATACGCGGCCGTGGGAGAACATGCTGTTCGACGTCGACACCAACAGGGTCATCATCAACGTGCCGCACGAGGCGCAGTTCAACGCTCTCCGGCTGCGGCTCTCGGACGCCGAGTTCGAGACGATGGTGGCTCGCATCAACGAGCTGATCGACGAGGCGGGCGGCGAGATCGCGACGGCGGGGTGGCTGCCCGGCAGCGACTGGACCGGGACGCCCTTCGCGCCGATCTACATCAAGGCTGCGCGGCAGGACTACGACCTGTCCGCCAAGTTCTTCGGCCAGCTCGTCTGGTACGCAGTCATGCAGCGTCCCGAACGTTGGGGTTCGGGCCGTTACCAGCTCGATGGCCGCGACATCGGCAGTCGCACGTACTTCCGGCTGAAGTCGTAGGGCACGTCGAGCGGAAAGGCGTGACCTCGCGCATCACGCCAGGCGCTCAATCCTCGCGGGCGGCCGTCTAGCGCAAGCGCGCGTCGGGGCGTTCGAACGGTGACTGGTAGACGAGTCCGGTCATGAGTTCCTGAAAGCTGGAGTGAAGGCGCACGAGTCGATCCATCGGGTCGGCGTAGTAGCGGACGCGCTTGATCGTCCGAGGGTCGTATCGCGGCCGACCGGGCCTCGGATCGCGACCGCTCGGGGGCGTATGCACCGTCTCGATGCGATCGAACATGGTCGGCTCGCCGCCGAGAAACCAGAAGTAGGACGACGCGAGCCGCGCTGCGCGGACGTCGTGCTCGACTTGATCCCAACTCCTTAGCCCAAGCTTCGGTTCGCGACTCGCCATGCGCCTGAAGGCGTCAAGCTCGCAGGCGGCCAGGGTGATCACGTACAGCAAGACGAGCTCGCTCGCGTAGTGGTCGAAAGACCCCATGCGATCCGGCGAGTTGCGTCCCCAAACGGCGTCGTAGCCTCTCTTAGTCGGGTGCGCGAAACCGCTCAGGAACTTGTAGTGCACGTCCACCTGGATGTACTCCATGCCAGGCAACAGACGATTGGCGCGGAGGGCCTTCACGACTCTGTCGTGCCGGAAATGCTCGCGCCATGTCGATGCTGCCTCGGCTGCCCATGCCTCGCGATGCGCCCTCTCCCAAAACGGAGCAGCAAGGTCCGTGGCGTATGTCTTGCCGCCCGTAAAGGGATCGAACTGATCGATTTGGAAGTAGTAGGGCGACAGGGTGCGACCCCGACCCTTCTTCGACCGAGCGCTGTGGAGACCGCGGATGACGACGTTCATCCCTGAGTCATCCCACCAGTAGCGGGCGATGTCGGGTCGCTCGCCAGCCTTCAGCGCGGCGAGTCGCGCGTACTCGGCCTCGACCTTCTCCTTTCCGATTCCCCCGTATGTGACCAGGTAGTGGCGGCCGAGGAACAGGAGCCGGTCAAGGAGGTGGTGGTCGAGCGCGGCGCGGACAACAACCAGCGCGCTCGGGTAGTAGTAAGCGCGCGACAGTGCGATCGCTGCCCCGAGGTGATTGCTCAGCTGGCGGACGCGCGTGGCGAACTCAACGTGCTGCATGTGCATCGTGCTGCCGACCGTGCTCACGCCGTTTTGCGCGTCGAGGTGCGAGCACAGACGGGCGGCGTGTGCGGCTAGGGTTCCGTGGTCGTCAGTCAGCGTCACCTGGGCACGATACTTCGTAGGGACACCGTTGATCCCAACCGCGAACCGCCGTACCCGACGTCCACCACATACCACCGCCGTGGCTGGCAGCAGGGCTGTCAAACGCATTGTGATGACGCGGATCTGAGCGCGACGAGGGCGATTTCACGCGTGGAACCTTGGAGGGCCGGCTGGGATTCGAACCCAGGACACGGGGATTAAAAGTCTCGCCGGTCGGCGTTCATGAGGTCCCTTGCGGCCTGACCGCGTGCACCTCACGCGCGGTCCGCGTCCATCGGCTCCACCGCGTCGGACCGAGTCACACCGCCGTGGCTGTCAACGTGGCTGCCAGCCGTACAGGGATGAGATCCTGCGGCCGCCGGCGCTCGCTGTTGGCGTCAGGTGTCCGGATGGCGCCTATGCCGCGACGTAGCGGAGGCGCTCGAGCCGGATGGGAAGGGCCACTTGGTATGGCCGCTTCACCTGCAAACGTCTACGACCCGCAGGTCGGTGGCATCGAGACTCCAATTTCGACGCGGTCGCCCCGCTGCACCCTGCCGCCACGGATCACGTCCGCGTAGACGCCGACGTGCACGTTGTTGTGCTGGGCCGCCGCTCGCAAGATTCCGGGATCCTTCGGCAGGTCCGCTTGGGGGAGAGTGGTCATGACGCAGCGCGGGCAACCGCCGGTGATCTGCACCCGAACATCGGCCCCGATGCCCAGCCTCTTTCCGATCCACTCGTTCTCCGCAAACCCGTCCGCCGGGCTGGGGTCGATGATGATGTTCGGGCGGAAGCGTCGCGGCTCAAAGCGCCCCTCGGGGTAGAGCTCGCGGAGCCGGTTGAGGGTGGCCGTCGTCAGGATATGGAGGACCGACAGGTCGAAGAAGGTTCCCTTGGGCATCGCCTCATCGGTGACGAGGTCGTTGTGGGCCAGCCCCTCGATGTTCGGCCAGTACTCCTCAAGCTCGGGGTCGCTCAGTGCTGCGGCCGTCAAAGTCACTTCTCGGCCCAGCTCCGCCGCCAGTCGGCGATCGATGTCAGGCTGGTCGCTGGTGAGCATGCTGCCGTCAGGCAGCGTGATGCGGACTGGCGGGATCGGGTTGTTGCTGTTCGGTGAATCCACGAAGCTGGCACGATGGTCGAACAGGTTCGGCCACTTACGTGGGTTCTTCGCGCTCGCCACCTTACCGGTCTCGGCGTCTAGGAGTGCATAGGCCCGGTCCCCAAGGACCCCACGCTCGGTCAGATCCGCCGCATTCAGTTCCTCGCCCATCATTGACTTGACCGGGTAACGCCAAAGCGCCACGACCGTCCCGATGACCTCGGCCGTCTCAACCATCGTCACTGCCGTACGCTCCCTCTCTGCGAGCGCTATGTCCTGGCCTCCAGCTACGGCAGCGCCGCCGCTTGGCGCAGCCCCGCCACGTCCTCGCCGCTCAGCACCACGCGTCCGTCCTCGGTGTTATACAGGAGGTCAACATTGACGCCGGCGTCAGCGATTCGGCGGAGCGTCGTCCCAAGGGTGCCGGGCTGCCGCGGCAACTGCCCGAGAATGACCACTTCACGTTCGGCCCGCACCTCGAGGCCCGCCGCCTCGAGCGCTCGACGACCCGCGTTCGCATCCTCGACGAGGACATGCATGACCCCCTCGCCACCCGCGGGAAAGCCGCATACCCCTTCGATGTTCACACCCGCTCTTCCGAGCGCCTCGGCGGCGTCCGCGAGGGTGCCCGGGCGGTTGACCAGGATGACGGTCAGATCCTGTGGCATCTTGGGTCTCCTCGTTCGGGGACAGATTGATCATCGAGGGGCCTGTCCCGGAACCACACTCCTCATCTGGGGGCAACGATGGCCCGGCGACAGGACCACGGTACGCCATCCCCTCTGCGCTGACCAGTCCCTGGAGCCGGTCAGCACACATTTGCGGGCCGGCTTTCTGAGCGTGGAAAGCTGGAGGGCCGGCTGGGATTCGAACCCAGGACACGAGGATTAAAAGTCTCACCTGAGCTCGTCCACGGCGTCGTCCTAAGGCACCCTCCGTAGCCTGCACGCGCAGTCATCCGTCCACCGGCTCCACCCGGTCGCGCCGAGTGTGACCGCCGTGGCTGGCAGCGTGGCTGTCAGAATCCGGGCGCCGCTAGGTAGAGATCGCTATGGGCGTGGGCTGGGCCGACGTCTGGATGCCAGTGCCACCACAGGTGACCGTGAGCCATGGTTCGGCGTCCGCGGCACCGTGTCCGGCGTCACGCCGCATGTCCCGCGGTGACGCTCGACGAGGCCGACGATTTCGTGAACCCGAAACGGTGACGGACAGCGGAGACGGGAGCAGCGGTGCCATAGGCGCCCACTATCCCGTCGCAGGCAGGTAACATCGGACTCCATGACGACCAGGGACGCGCTCGCCGCCAAGCTTCGCCCCGATCGCTTCACCGCCATGAGCGGCAAGATGGCCGCGATCATCGGCTACATCCTCGACGAGCCTATGAGCGAGCCGACGATCAACGAGCTGGTTGTTGCGTCGGACGGTTTCGTCCTTGCCGAGCGTTCCGGCGAGGCCGGGGGCTAACGAGTTTCTCGGCACCGAGGAGGATCTCAACCGGAACCTGGTCAGCCTGATCGAGGCGGCGGGATTGACCGATGACGAGATCGCCGAATTCGGGCGGTTGCAGCGTGAGAGCATCCGCCGCTACAACCGCCGGGCTGGATAGGCACAACGATGCGACTGTGCGAGCAGTGCCGCCCGTGACCGACTTGAGCGTGCCTGGGCCGAGCTCGACGAAGCCAACGCCTCGCTCGGGTGGCGGGTCGGCGGCCTACCTTCACGAGGAGATGGCTGCGAACCCTTGGGAGATGTACGCATTCGATCCGGCTGAGCGGCCGAATATGGGCGCCAGGAGCCGGGAGTGGACGGCGATCGGCAACAGAGAGGTCAAAGCCGTCCGCGAGATGGCGCGCTGCCTGCGCGAGATTGCGGCGGGGCGAGTGCCGAAGTAGGGGCGCGTAGAAGCAGGGACGCCTCTTCGGAACCTTGTTAGGCCGCCTGGACGGTCGCGTCCTCGACGGGCGAGAGCGCTTCGAGCAGGCCGTCGACCGTAAGGCCGTCGACCGGGAAAGATGCCCAGCGCACTGCACCGTCCGCGAAGGCAGCCGGAAAGTACTCACGTGCGCGGGTCAGAAAGCGTACCGCCTCGGCCTTGGTGCACTCGGCGAGGAGGATGTAACAGCTGCCTCGGTCCGCCCAGGCAGCATCAGTCGCGCGGAGCAACCGGGTAAGTTGCTGCTGTCGAGCTTCGGCCGGCACAGCGAGCAGGACGAAGGGTCGCTCGTGCCTTCGGCTGCGCATCAGCTCGGCATGCAAGCCGGCCCAGGGAGCGTCTGAGGCCAGCCCGCGGTAGCGACTACCGTCCGTCCGCGGCAGCCAGCGCAAGACACTGCCTGTTCCGAGCGCCGCAACGCCGCTTGCAACGGCGATTGCCAACGGTGCGTCACGGGTCACGAAGACCAGCGAGCCGACGGTCAAGGCGAGGGTCACTCCGACCGCGAAAGCGACGACGTGGCGCAAGAAGCCGTGAGCACGTAGCAGGCCGCTGCCTGCTGGCGCGGCGTCCACAAGCGGTGTCTCGAGTCCATCCCCTTGCTCGCTCAACGCGCCTTCCCCCCAGTAGTCAAATGTTCAGAGATCGCCGCCCGCTATCTGCTACGTCGTAAGCAGCCTGGCGGACAGCCGGGCCCACCGGCGAACGCCACTACCAAGATCCCACCTAAGCGTGCGCCACCCGGCCGAGCGGAAGTTTGACGATCGACCATTTCAGCGTCCATAAAGCGGGGGTGGCCCGTGTCACAGCGAGCCATTACGCAAGGAACCGTTGCGCCCGCGGAGTATGCTGACCAAGACCCGTGGCGGCGTTGGCCGAAGCGGGGAGCCGTGACAGCCGAGCGAAGCCGCCAGGGGACGGTATGGACTTGGACATGAGCCGCTGCCGTGGCTGCGGCGATACCGCGGAGCAGCCCTGCTCCAGATATTGCAGCGGGCGGTTCTTCGAGTACTGCGCGCGCTGTGCCGAGGAGGTCTTTGCCGAGGCGCCTTTTGCCGAGGAGATCTTTGCCGAGGCGCCTTTTCTCCGGACGGACGCGCGTTTCCTCCGTCGGTCAGCTGCTCTGCCTGGCCGGCTCGTTGCGCTGCTCGGCCGCTTGGCGGGCTAGCGAGTCAACCGCGAGCGGCAGGCCGTCGCGCCGTCAGAGGTGGAGGTATGCGCGAGATGGCCCGCTGCCTGCGCGAAATAGCTGCTGGCCGGGTCCCCAGGTGATGGACGAGCCGGTAATGATCCGCGTGGCCTTGTCCACGCGCCGGCGGCCAGGGTCCTCCGAAATCCTCGCAGAAGCAGAAGGTCATGATCGACGCTCCGAGGCTGGTCCTGGCTTGGCCGCAGTGCCTGACGCCGGGCGGACAGGGTTGGTGCCGTGGCAGGCGTGATCTATCTTCGGACGGCGACCGGTCTGCTCGCCATGGAGCCGCGGCCTTACGAGTTGGAGGCCGTTCTGCAAGAGCTATTGGCGGGTGACGCGCGACTGCTGCGTGGCGCCTCGACGGGCGACCCGAACGAACTGTGCCTGTGGACACTTGCGGACGACTCCGCGCGTGCGCGACCCGCTCCAGCGACTACCCATACGTCACTATTGCGGGGCTACGCGATGTGTCGCTACAAAGAGCGAGCACCGGCTCAGGCACGGTGCGGAGAGGGGATGCCTTGGTGCTCGGGCCTAGCGCTGGCCGTGTCCGCCCGCGATTGCTGGCTTCGCGACCCTTCCGCCCCATCCCTGATCCCATCAGAGCTGTGCTCGCCCACGTTGCCCTCATCGCCCTAATTGCGGTGGTGACCGCCTGCGATCTGTTCGAGAGCGCTGCCCCGGTGCGCAATCCGTCGGTCGTGGGCGTGATCGTGAGCACAGAACTCACGAACGTCGGCACGGTATTCGAGTTAGAGAACGGCCAGTCGGTCGAGATCGACTTCGACCAGACGATCACTCTCGAGGATAGTCATGGCGGCGCCGACCCAGGCACGCTGCTCTTCTACGGCGACGGCGACGAGGCTTGGTATTTCGGCATGACGATGCGAGCGCCGGAAGTCAGGCCTGGCTGCTTTCACATGGACGGTCCGGCGATCGACGACGACACGCACATCATCTTTAAGAACGGCCTGCGCTTGCCCAAGGCGCCGGACTTCGACGGTCAGGGCTGGCCGAGAAACGGACGCTATGACAAACGGGCTTACGCCGGCGGCGGCTTCTCGCCCTTCTGTGTCAACTCGCGTGGCGAGGTCACCGTCTATCGGCAGGAGGTCTAGCGAGAGAGGGAGAAGTCACATGAAGAGTGCGGGGAGGTCCGTCACATCTCTGCTCGTTGCGGTGGCGCTGGCCGTTGGGCTGACACCCACGGCGGCGATCGAGCACGTCGTCGCCCAGAACAACTGGTGAAACGAAGGGCACAGCACGCTGGGGAGCGTTGCCGAGAGGGGAAGCCAGCTGTGGCTCGCGTAGGCCGGAACCGCCGCATTGCTCGCGAGCGGTGTGAGCCGTTCGCGCTGGAACGGCCGGCATGAAGCGAGCTAGCCCTCCGCTCCGCTCATGGCCGCCGGCTACACGGCCGCCGCCGGCCCGCCAACCTGTGAGCCAGTGAGGCGGGCGCCCCTCCTCCTCGGCCTCCTCGTGGTCATCGGTGCGCTGGTGGCTGCGTGTCGCGTTGCGAGTGCTGATCCCTATGTCGAAGTCTTGGACTCGCTGGAGGTGCCGGCCGGCTGGGAACTGGCCCACGAGCGGGTCCGAGAGCCTTTCGGCACCAACCCGTGCGGCCCGGGTCTTCTCGACTGTCCGGCAGCGCACCGTTACTACTACATAACTGGCGAGCCGTCCCAGGCGTATCCCCCTGCAAAGGCGCTACTCGTCGACGCCGGCTTCGAAGTGGCCGATGAGTACGTGCCCTGCGATCCGCCGCGTAGTAGCGCCTTTTCGTGCGGACTAAACGCGACCAAGAGCGCGATCATCGTGACGGTATACGTGTATGAGCCAGGTCGCGACGTGGAGAAGCTAGGGATCGCGCGCGAAGGCGTTTCGATCGTTGAACTTCGAGCATACGGCAATTCGGAAGCGGAGGGAGAGCCATGAAGCCGAGCGCGGGCACGAGGTTCGCGTGCTTACTTGCAGCAGCGGCGTTGATAGCGACCCTAGCTCCGCTTCATGGACGCGTCGCTCGCGCGGTAACGTGCAGCGACGTCCACGTGATCTGGGCACGTGGTACAGGCGCAGACGAATTGGATCCAGAGGGCACACGGTTCATTGAGGACGACCTAAAGGAGCGAATAGGGTCGGCCGTTGCCGTGTCGGACTACCGACTGGGAGTGCCTGGCTTTGGGGGCCACAGTTACCCGGCCCTTGGCGGCGCTTTTGAGTTCCTCGTAGGCGGCTTCCTACATCTCGGCCCGTACAACGACTGCCAAAGAAGTGACGTTTGACCGCGTCCGCACGACGACGATACCTCCGGGCTTCGGCGCCGGTCATCGCGATCGCACCAAGCGCGAAGAATGGAGAGCCGCCGGGAAGCGACTTCCCCGACTCGTCGATGAACAGGTAATGCAGATCAAGGTCACCGACGCGGAAGATCGGCCCGCCCTTGAACCGATTGCGCCGCTCGATGCGCCCATCAGCGCGCAGCCGCTCTTGCCGCTCGAGATTGGTGATGTCCTTCGTGAGTGGCCGGGCTTCGTGCGACGGCGCGTTGGCGCGATCTAGGAGGTACGTCAGCAGCCGGGCGACGCGACCGGCATCGGCGAGCCGCTCGGCGTTGGCCCTGGCGACCCGGCGCCCGTGTGGATCCCCCGCTGATCTCGGTACGTAGGCTTCGTTTGGCTGGCTGCTGAAGGGTCATCTCCATGCGCCTGAGAGTTGCCAGAGCGAGACCGATTCCAGCAGCCCCTGGCGCGAACGTCAACACGTTGGTCCAACCACCGCATCCCATGACGTCCACTACGTGCCACCGCCGTGGCTGTCAGCGTGGCTGTCAGGACGGCCTATCGCGAGCCGACCGAGCGGCCGAGCGACCGGATTCACGCGTGGAGTGCTGGAGGGCCGGCTGGGATTCGAACCCAGGACACGAGGATTAAAAGTCTCACCTGAGCTCGTCCACGGCCTCGTCCTAAGGCACCCTCCGTAGCCTGCACGCGCGGTCATCCGTCCACCGGCGCCACCCGGTCGCGCCGAGTGTGACCGCCGTGGCTGTCAACGTGGCTGTCAGCGCCCCGCCGGTCGGTCGATTCGATGAGTGGTTGTGGAGGTCCAGCCAGTCGATGCTCGAGGTGATGCGGTCGACGTAGTCGCGGAACTCGTAGAGGTCGGGCTGGCGCCCGTGGCAGTCGACGAAGTTCTCGTAGAGGCCGCGCACGATGGTGTGATCGAGGTCCGGCCGCTCGGCCTCCAGGCAGCTGATATCCGCGCGCATGAGCAGCGCATCAAGCTTCAGCACGACAGTGCCCCAACAGACGCGATGTCTCCGCTTTCGTCGAGCCCCGAGGGCCTGGGCTGGCCGTCGCGGGTGGTGGGCCCGTCGACCGCGCCAGCATCCGAAATAGAACAGGCGTTCGCGAGCAGGTGATCCACGAATTTCGTCCACCGGATTCGGCGGGGTGTGGATGAGTGGTCGTCGACGCGGGGTGGGTGGGTCGCGTCGCGGGCAGGCAGAGGCGCGTCTCTTTAGAAGCAGTACCGTTGCTGAGTGACATAGTGCGGCAAGTTTAGAACTTTACATCTACATCGTAGCGGGGGCATGCTAGTGGTGATGCAGGACCCCGAGCTGGTTCGTCGCTGGGTGTCCGAGGCGGAAGCCGAGGTCGCGCGACTCAATGACGAGGCGGAGCGGGTGGGTCGTCAGCTGGCGGAAGCGCGCCGTCGGTTGGCGCTGCTGCACGAAGTCCTCGCGTCGGTCACGAACAGTCCCGACGCGATCCAAACAGACGTCGAGCTCGTCTCGACGCGCGAGCGCGTGATCCGCGACACCGAGCGG
Source organism: uncultured Anaerolineaceae bacterium (assembly GCA_964425305.1). GTDB lineage: Bacteria > Chloroflexota > Limnocylindria > Limnocylindrales > CSP1-4 > JALYGJ01. The sequence continues at coordinate 14,287 of CAYRMQ010000072.1, forward strand.
ATCCTGCGCGAAGCGAAAGTGCCGATGCGGATAGGCGATATCCACGCCGAGTTCATCCGGCGTGGGTACGCCCTCCCCGGCCGGGGCAGCCCGACCAACCTGGTCGCACACCTCGGCCAGACCGATCGGATCACCCGGTTGAGCCGAGGCGTGTACGCACTGCCGGCTCCGAACGAAGCGAATGTCTCGGAACGTGAGGACAATGACCAGCCATGAAGATGATCACGTCGACGCTCGCGGGGCTCGTCGCCCGGCTGTTCACCGCCAGGACCGCGGCCGACATCGAGGCGATCATCGCCGACACGCCGGGCGCGCGGTGGCGACAGCTCGGCGACAAGCCCGGCAACTACGCGCTCGTCAATATCGGATC
>CAYRMQ010000073.1:0-14315 GCA_964425305.1 uncultured Anaerolineaceae bacterium
TGCACACGCACCTCGGCGGCGCCGTCGCGCCGGCGATCATGTGGGGTATCGCCCACGCCCAGGGCATCCGCCTGCCGACGAAGGATTACTGGGAGTTCCGCCAGCTGATCACCGTCTCGGCTCGCCGCGGGCGCTCGTTCACCGGCTACCTCGAGCTCTTCCACTGGACCGAGCTCATCCAGAGCTCGCCGATCGCCGTCGAGCGGTCGGTATACGAGGTCATCGGTGGTGCCTATCGCAAGAACAACATCACCGCCATCGAGCTGCGCTTCAACCCGATGAAGCGCAACCGCGGCGGCGAGCAGGACCTCGACCACATCATCAGTGCCGCCATCCGCGGCATGGACCGCGCCAAGCTCGAGTACCCCGTCACACCGGGGCTGATCTTCTGCCTCGACCGCGCGTTTCCCTACGCGCTCAACGAGATCATCGCCGAGAAGGCGATCGCCTACCGTGATCGCGGCGTCGTCGGCGTCGACATCGCCGGCCCCGAGTCGGATGACTTCGACCCGGCCCACTATCGGCGCCTCTTCGAACGCTGCCGGCGGCGCGGTCTGGGCATCACCGTCCATACCGGCGAGGCCGGCCCGGTGGAGGAGATTGCGCTCGTCATCGAGCAGCTCGAGCCGTCACGCATCGGCCACGGCGTGAAGGCCGCCTACGATCCGCGCACGATGGCCATGATCCGCGAGCGCGAGATCACGCTCGAGGTCTGCCCGACGAGCAACCTGACCACGCGCGTCGTCTCTGGCTGGGACGAGCTGCGCTGGATCTTCGATACCTTCCGGCGCAACGGCGTCCGCTTCACCATCAACACCGACGGCCCGGAAATGCTCAAGACATACATCCGCGACGAGCTCGCGACGCTCGGCCGGCTGGGCATCCTGTCGGTCGAGGAGCAGGAACAGTCGGTCGAGTGGGCGCGCCAGGCGTCGTTCGTGCGCGAGGTCAGCCGCCTGCCGCTGCCGCGCCGGGCGCCGGCTCCGCGCAGCAAGGTCGAGCGCGAGGAGGCCTAGCAGCTCAGCGCTGGGTTGAACATAGCGAACACGCCAGCCGGGTTGTGCTCGAAGACCCAAACGTGCAGGTCGTAGTGCCAGGGCATGCCCGGCTCGTGTCCCTCCATCGGCCCGTCGAATGGCTGTCCGAAGAGACTCGGTGCAGCGTTGAAGAAGCCGAGCGGCGGCGGCTCAGTGCCGAGCCACGGCGCTGGCCCAGACTCCGTGTTGGCCAACGCGATCATCCAGTACTCCACGCCGACGAGCCGGTATCCGCCGCTGGCTTTGGGCGCGTAGAGCAGGATCTCAGGCTCGAGAGGATCAACCGCCAGGTCGGCCAGCAGGCGCATGTTGACGGCGTGGAATCCCATGGCTCCGAACGGCGAGTCGACGCACGGCTGCCCGGCCAAGCTGTAGCCGGCGGCTTCAGCCTGCTTCAGGCTGTGGTACTTCGCCACCGCGGCTCGCACAGACTGCAGGTCGGCCGAAGGCAGCGGGCCGGCCTTCGCCAGCGCCGCACCGGGCAGCGCAGCTCCGAGCACGCCGATTAAGACGACCAACGCAGGCAGGCGACGACGCAATATCCCTCCCTCCGACGAAATGCGGTTCTTCTGCGGCACGCCAGCACAGTCAGTCGAGGGGTGGCCCGACGATGTCGAAACCGTACTTGGCGGCCAGGCGCTTGACGTCCTCTAGGTGGTACTCGCGCGATGGTGGGCTGGTCGGATCGGTGACCGGAACACCGCCCTCGATGAACATCTGCTCGAGCCCGGCCGGCGTCATTAACACCAGCGCCCGCGCGCCCGGGTCGAGGACTTTGAAGCAGTGGGCAATTTCGCGCGGCCCGAACACGAAGTCGCCGCTGGAGGCGGTGAATTGATCGTCACCGAGCCGGAAACGGATCTGCCCCCTCAGGACGTAGAAGGCCTCGTCTTCACGGTGGTGTATGTGAAGCGGTGTACCCATGCCCGGCCAGAACTCGGCTTCAACGAGACCCAGGGCTCCGCCCGTCGTCTGGTGCCTGCCCCTCACCCGGAAGAGCGCGCCCTGCCACCACGTCTCCAGCACCGGCGCGACGTTCGGCTCGGCGATCTCCATGTCCACCTTCCCGCCTCCGACCCGGCAGAGCGTCCATTGCTCCGCGCATCGTTCGTGAGACTAAAGTACCATTATGGTGATGTCAATCCCATATGATGAATTCGGCCGTACAAACCAGAAGGCGCGTACCAGGCGGGCGCTCGTCGAATCCGCGCGAGCCCTGATCTCCGAAGGCATCACGCCGACGGTGGAACAGACGGCTGCTCGGGCGGCCATCTCGCGAACGACGGCGTACAGGTACTTCCCGAACCAGCAGTCGTTGCTCATAACCGCGTATCCATACCTGCAATCCAGCTCGCTGCTTCCGGCAGCCGCGCCCGCCGATCCCGAAGACCGTCTGGCCACCGTTGTAGAAGCGCACACCCGGCAGACGCTGCAGCTCGAGCAGCCACTGCGGACCATGCTTCGCCTGGCGCTCGAAGCCGACCCGGCAGCGCGCGAGCAGCTGCTGCTCCGCCGGGGCCGCGCCATAGGTTGGATCAAGGAGGCACTCGCGCCGCTGGAGGGCACGCTCAGCGCGGACGAGTTGCACCGTCTGGCACTCGCAATCCGGACTGCAGAGGGAATAGAGGCGCTCGTCTGGCTGACCGACGTGGCGAAGCTGCCGCGCGAGGACGCGGTAAGGCTGATGCGCTGGTCGGCACGCGCCCTGTTGCGCTCGGCGCTCAGAGACGGGCCGCCGCCAAGCGGGGATGGCGACTGACCGCATCTGGCGCTACGCCGGCTCGAGTAGAGGAGAACCGGACCGCGTCAGCGGCTACGAAACGCCGAGCAGCGCGTCGGAGCGCGGAAGACGTGTTAGGTGCGCAACAGGTGAGGCGTCAGGCGGATGCTGAGTTGGCTCTTGGGCAACGCCCCAACGATGCGGTCGACGGTCCGGCCGTTCTTGATGACGACCATCGTCGGGATGCTGTAGGCCTGGAAGCGCTGGGCCGTCGCGGGGTTGTCGTCGACGTTGACCTTGACGACCTTCAGCCGGCCGGCGTACTCGCGGACGAGCTCCTCCAGGATCGGGCCGACGAAGCGGCACGGCCCGCACCACGGCGCCCACAGATCGACCAGCACGGCTGGGGCAGCCTGCGCCTCGACGTCGAACGTCTCGTCGGTGGCATTGACCAGCCAGGGCAGGGGCTTGCCGCAGTTGCCGCAGTGGGGCGCGCCTTTCGGGCTCGGGCGGATGCGGTTCTTCTTCCCGCAGCTCGAGCAGACGAGCGTGGAGAAGGGGCCGTTGGGGACGCTCCTGCGCTTCGGGTCGTTGCTGATCACGAACGTTGCTTCCTCCGAGCTTGAGACTAGCAGGGGGCACCGGTCCGACCCCACCAGCGAGCGGTGCGAAGCGAGCGGTGGGAGTGTTCCACAACTGCGCCAGAAACCGTGGCGGTGTCACGGCTCTGGCGCCTGTTTCTGCTTCCTGCGTGGGATATGCCCACGAGCGCGCCGCAAACTGGTGTCTGGGGGCCTTGCGGCGGCCGTGCTCGTCTCGGTCGTGGAAACCGCCCACAGATCGCGGCAAGGGAGCACGATTCCAGCCTCCATCAGCACGAATTCGTCGGAGTTGTGGGCATACGACACAGACACCCGATAAAGGCGGCCGATGCGCCCGACGACAAGCCGCCCGACGACAAGCCGCCCGACGACAGCCGCCCGACGACCGCCAGCCGCCGGTACGTCACCTACACGCCCGTCCGCAACACGCCCCAACCTGCGTGCTAGGCTCAACGCTCGTGGACTTCGACCTGTCGCCCGAGCACGAACTCCTGCGCCGGACGATCCGCGACTTCGCGGCGCGTGAGATCGAGCCGCAGGTCGAGGAGCACGAGCGCGAGCGCCGCTTCCCGACCGACATCGTGGCCATGCTCGGGCCGATGGGCCTGCTCGGCATCCCCGTGCCGGAGGATGACGGCGGCGCCGGTCTCGACACCCTTGCCTATGCCATCGCCATCGAGGAGCTGGCCCGCGTGTGGGGCTCGCTGGCGCTCATCGTCGCCGCCCACACCTCGCTCGGCTGCGGCCCACTCCAGCTGGCCGGCAACGACGCCCAGAAGGCGCGCTGGCTGGTGCCGATGGCGCAGGGCCGAGTTCTCGGGGCTTACGGGTTGACCGAGCCCGAGGCGGGCTCTGACTCGGGCGGCACGCGGACGAGCGCGCGCTTCGAGGAGGGCAACGGCGGCGCGTGGGTCATCAACGGCCGCAAGCGCTTCATCACCAACGCCGGCCAGGCCGGGACGTACGTCATCACGGCCCGCACCGGCGAGCGCGACGACGGCTCGCCCGAGATCAGCGCCTTCGTCGTCGAGGCCGATACGCCCGGCTTCTCCGTCGGCCGGCTCGAGGAGAAGATGGGCCTCCACGCCAGCGCCACCGGCGAGCTGCTCTTCGAGGACTGCCGCGTCCCCGCCGAGCAGATGCTCGGGCAGCGCGGCGACGGCTGGAAGCTGTTCCTCGAGATCCTCGACAGCGGACGCATCTCGATCGGTGCGATGGCTGTCGGCCTTGCGCAGGCTGCCCTCGACGCGTCGGTCGGCTACGCTCGCGAGCGCAGGCAGTTCGGCCGTCCCATCGGGACCTTCCAGGGCGTCGCCTTCATGGTCGCCGACATGGCCACCGAGGTCGAAGCCGCGCGCGCCCTCGTCTACCGCGCCGCCTGGCTGAAGGACCAGGGCCGCGACTACGGTCTCGCCGCCGCGCAGGCCAAGCTGTTCGCGTCGGAGGTCAGCCAGCGCGCGACCAACATGGGCGTGCAGGTACACGGCGGTTACGGTTACGTCGAGGAGTACAAGGTCGAACGTTACCTGCGCGACGCCAAGCTGACCGAGCTGGGCGAGGGCACCAGTCAGATCCAGCGCCTGGTCATCGGCCGCAAGGTGCTCGGCCTGCGCGTCGAGTAGCACAACCACCAGTGGAGCAAGGAGGAACCCAGATGTCCGTCGCTCGCAACACCGAGATCAGCGCCACGTCCTCGCAGAGCTTCGAGGACGCCATCCGCCAGGGCATCGCCCGCGCCACCAAGACCCTGCGCAACGTCCGCGGCGCGTGGATTAAGGAGCAGGAGGTGACCGTCGAGAACGACCAGATCTCGGCCTACAAGGTCGTCATGGTCGTGACCTTCGTGCTCGACGACTGATCGGGGAGCCTCCGCCCGCGCCCGCCGGTCGGTCCTCTCACACGCCACCGGCGAGAGTGGCGACGATCAGCACGAGTGCGAATCCGGCGGCACCGGCGACGGCCGCCGACTGCTGGTAGTGGCGCTGTTGCGCCTGGGGTAGCAGATCGGCCAGCGTCAGGTAGAGCAGGCCTCCGGCTGCCCGGCCACCAGCCCGCCGTGGACGACGATCGGCAGGTCGCGTAGCAGGAACCAGGCGATGACGGCCGCCCCGAACAGGCCCAGCCCGACGGTGGCCGTCCACAACGCCGCCGGCCGGCGCGCGCGGCGCGCGTCGGCGCCGGCCTCCTCCCGGCGCCGACGAGCAAGATCGGAAGGAGCTGATCCCAGCTCACGGACCGACCGCGGTCGCCTCACCGCCCGCCGGACGCCGCCTCTGGCGCAGCGCCTCGTAGAACAGGACGCCGGCGGTGACCGACACGTTGAGGCTGTCGGCCACGCCGAGCATCGGCACGCGCACGGCGGCCGTCGCCAGCTCGGCCCACGCGTCGGACAGCCCGCGAGCCTCGCTGCCCAGCGCGATGGCGACGGCGCCGCGGTAGTCGGCGCGGTCGTAGTCGACAGCGCCGTCGACCCGCGCCGCGATGATCGAGATGCCGCGCCGGCCGAGCCACTCGAGCACCTCGCCGGTCGACGCCACCGACACCGGCACGCTGAAGATCGTGCCCTGGCTGGCGCGGATGACGTTCGGATTGAAGAGGTCGGTGCTCGTCTCGGCGACGATCACCGCGTCGAGGCCGGCGCCGTCGGCCGTGCGCAGGATCGCGCCCAGGTTGCCCGGCTTCTCGACGCCCTCGATGACCGCCAGCAATGGCTCGCCGGGCAGGCGCAGGTCTTCGAGCCGGCGCAGCGGTGTCTCGGCAACGGCTACCACACCGTCGAGCCGATCACCGTAGGCGAGCCGGCTGAACGCCTCAGGCCCCAACTCAAGGACTCGTACACCGGCTGAATCGAGGCGCGCCAGCAGCGCGCGGCACTCCTCGTCCTCGCAAAACGCCGGCGTCATGAAGACCTCGCGCAGGCGCGCCCCGCCGGCCAGCGCGCGCGCCGTCTCGCGCACGCCGTCGATCAGCGTCAGGCCCTGGCGGTCACGCTCACGCCGGCCGCGCAGGCGCATCGCCGCGCGCAGTCGCGGGTTGTGCGTGCTGGTGAGTCGCGGGCGCGTCATCGACCCATCGTACGAGCCGCTGGCGCGAGGGTGCGTCAGGCGCCGAGCAGACCGATGATCGCGCCCATCGCCAGCCGGCTGACGGGCAGCTGGCCGGCGTGGATCAGCCAGCCTATTGAAGTCGCGCCAGCTCGCGGATGCTCTCCACCGCCAGCGGGTTCTCGAGCGCCGACAGGTCGCCCGGGTCGGCGCCGAGGTAGGCCGCCCGCGCCACGCGGCGCATGACCTTGCCCGAGCGCGTGCGCGGCAGCTGCCCCACGACGTGGACGGCCTCCGGGCGGAGGGCCTTGCCGAGCTGCTCGACGATGCGCGAAGCGATGGAGGCGCGCAGCTCAGGATCGTCGTTCTCGCCCGGGCGGAGGACGCAGAAGACGACGATGCCCTCACCCTTCACCGCGTGTGGCACGCCGACGGCGGCCGCCTCGAGCACCGCCGGATGGGCGACCGCGGCGCTCTCGACCTCGGCCGGCCCGACGCGCTTGCCGGCGACCTTCAGCGTGTCGTCGGAGCGGCCCTGGATGAACCAGTAGCCGTCCTCGTCGACGATCGCCCAATCGCCGTGGACCCACGTGCCGGGCACGCGCGACCAGTACGTCTCGAGGTAGCGCGCCGGGTCGTTCCAGAAGCCGCGGGTCATGCCCGGCAGCGGCTGGCGGACGGCCAGCTCACCGACGACGCCGCGCACGCTCTCGCCGTCAGGGCCGAGCACATCGGCGGCCGTGCCCACCGACGGGCCGCCGAACGAGCACGGCTTGATCGGCGTCAGTAGGTTGCAACAGACGATGCCGCCGCTCACCTCTGTGCCGCCGCTGTAGTTGACCAGCGGCAGCCGCCCGCCGCCGACCTCGCGGAAGAACCACCACCACGACTCCGGGTTCCACGGCTCGCCGGTCGAGCCGAGCACGCGCAGGCTGGACAGGTCGTGCCCGCGCAGCGGCTCTGTGCCGTGGGCCATCAACGCGCGGACGACCGTCGGCGACAGGCCGAGGTGGGTCACGCCGTGGCGCGCCACCAGCGCCCACAGCCGGTCGGGCGCGGGGTGGTCCGGCGCGCCCTCGTAGAGAACCAGCTCGGCGCCCAGCAGGAGCGCGCCCGAGATGGCCCACGGGCCCATCATCCAGCCGAGGTCGGTGAACCACAACAGCCGATCGCCGGGCCCGAGGTCGAAGCAGTGGGCCAGGTCCTGCGCGCCCTTGATCGGGAACCCGCCGTGGACGTGGACGGCGCCCTTCGGCAGGCCGGTCGTGCCCGAGGTGTAAATGATCATGTAGGGCGTCTCGGGGTCGGTCAGCGGAGGCTTGGCAACTCCGGCATCGGTCCGCTCGATCTCGGCGTCCCACCACAGATCCCGGCCCTCCGTCCAGCCGACTTCGAGCCGATCGCCTGCCAGGCGGCGGACGACCAGCACGCGCTCGACCGACGGCGACAGTTTGGCGGCCTCGTCGGCCGTCTCCTTCAGCACGACAGCTTGCCCGCGGCGGAGCGTCCCGTCGGCCGTGATCAGCAGCTTGGCCGTGCAGTCGTTGAGGCGGCTGGCGACGGCCGGCGCGGCGTAGCCCGAGAAGATCGGCGTGTAGATCGCCTGGAGGCGGCCGAGAGCGAGGACCGCGACGACTGTCTCGGGTAGCAGCGGCATGAAGATGCCAACACGGTCGTTGGCCCCGATGCCCAGGCGCGCCAGCATGGCGGCGGCGCGGTCCACCTCTGCCTTCAGCTCGGCGTTGCTCAGCACGCGCGTCGCGCCGTCCTCGCCTTCCCAGCGCAGGGCCGTCCCGTCAGGTCGCGAGCGCGCTCGCGGGTCGATCGCCGCCGACGCGTAGTTGAACGCGCCCCCACTCCACCAGCGCGACCAGGCGACGCCCTGGCTGACGTCGAGGACGCTCGTCGGCCGGCGCTGCCAGTCCAGACCGATGTCGTCTACGGCGGCGCCCCAGAACCAGGCCGGATCCTGCTCGGCGTGGCGCTGCAGGCTGTCCAGGTCCGGCTCACCGGTCGAGCGCAGGAAGCGGCCGAGGCGCGTGGCGGCGGCAGCTTCGGTGGTTGGACGCCAGGCGGCGTCCGGGACGTCGCGGCCGAACAGCGGCCAGTCGCCGGCGGTCATCACGGCCATCGTAGCGGGACGCTAATCTCGCCGGGCAGTGACCGCCACCTCCGCTCCGGCCGACATCCTGATCGTCAACGGACGCGTCTTTCGGTCGGGGCCTCCGGCGAGCGCTCTGGCCGTCGCCGGCGGCAGGATCGCCGCTGTTGGTGGAGCGCAGATCGTCGGCGAGTGGCGTGGTCGGCGGACCGAGGTGATCGACGCGCAGGGCGGGCTTGTAATGCCCGGCTTCAACGACGCGCACATGCACCTGCGCGACGGCGCGCTGTCACTCGAACGGCTCGACCTCTTCGGGCTGACCGGCCTCGACGACGTCCTGAGGGCGATCGCCGACTACGCCTCCCGGCACGTCGGCGACGCGTGGCTGACCGGCTCGGGCTGGCTGTACGCGGCCTTTCCCGGCGGCCTGCCCACGCGCCAGCAGCTCGACAGCATCGTGCCAGACCGACCCGTCTACCTGGTCTGCTTCGATGGCCATACGGGCTGGGCAAGCACGCGCGCCCTCCAGCTCGCCGGCATCGACGAGCGCACGCCCGACCCGCTCAACGGCGAGATCGTGCGCGACGCGACCGGCCAGCCCACCGGCGCGCTCAAGGAGCGAGCCAGCGAGCTCGTCGCGCGGCACGTTCCGGAGCCAGACGAGGAGACGATGCTGGGTCTGCTCGCACGCGCCCTCGACGAGCTCGCGCGCAAGGGCATCACCGCCGCCCAGGACGCGTGGGCAACGCCAGCCGACCTGGCGCTGTTCAACCGCCTGCGCGGGCGGACCGAGTTGCCCGTACGCCTCAGAGTCGCACTCGAGCTCAAGCCGGAGCAGGCCCGCGCCGGGCTGGCTGCCACGCTCGACGAGTTCGAGGCGGCGGCCGCCGCCTTCGAAGGTGACGAGCTGCTGCGCGGTGGGATCATCAAGTCGTTCGTCGACGGCGTCGTCGAGGCGCGGACCGCCTACATGCTGGAGCCGTATCCCGGGACCGATTCCTGCGGTGACCCGCGCTGGACGGACGACGAGCTTCGAGCGACGGTCGGGGTGCTGCACCGCCGTGGCTGGCAGGTCGAGCTGCATGCCATCGGGACCGCTGCCGTTCGCCAGGCCCTCGGCGCCTACGCCGCGCTCGGTCGTGGGGCAGCCGAGCGGCGCCACCGGATCGAGCACATCGAGACCATCGATCCCGCCGACCTACCGCGCTTCGCCGAGCTCGGCGTGGTGGCCAGCATCCAGCCGCTCCATGCCATCCCCGACTCCAGCCAGGCCGACACCTGGAGCGGCATGCTCGACCCGGGCGTCGCCGTCACAGGCTGGCGCACGCGCAGCCTGCTCGAATCGGGCGCAGTGGTCGCCATTGGCACCGATTGGCCGGTCGTGCCCTTCGATCCGTTGCTGAGCATCCACGCCGCGGTCACGCGCCGCGCGGCAGCGGGTGGCGGCGCGGCCTTCGCTCCGGCCGAGGCCGTCTCGATGGAGCGCGCGCTCACTGCCTACACCTGGGGGAGTGCCTACGCCGAGCACGCCGAGGAGGTGCGCGGTAGCCTCGCCGCCGGTCGGGCGGCGGACCTGATCGTGCTCGACCGTGACCTGCTAGATGCAGGCTCGGATGCGTTGGCCATCCTTGGGACGGAGGTCCGCCTGACGCTCGTCGGCGGTCGGACCGTCCACCGGGCCGCATGAGGCCCAACATGGAAGCGCAAGCCATCATCGATGCTCTCGGCCTGCGCCCGCATCCGGAGGGCGGCTGGTACGTCGAGACCTGGCGCGAGCCGGCCGCCTCGGGCGAGCGGCCGGCGTCGACCGCGATCTACTACCTGCTCCGCGCCGGCGAGCAGAGCCACTGGCACCGCGTCGACGCGACCGAGATCTGGCACTACTACGCCGGCGATCCGCTGCTGCTTCTGGCAGCCCCGACCGATGCCGGTCCGGTGACCGAGCACACCCTTGGTACCGATATCCATGCCGGCCACCGACCTCAGCTGGTCGTCCCGGCCGGCGGCTGGCAGGCCGCCCGCCCGCTCGGCGCCTGGACGCTCGTCGGCTGCACGGTCGCGCCGGGCTTCCGCTTCGAGGGCTTCGAGCTGGCGCCGCCCGACTGGAAGCCGGGCCGGGCCGAGTAGCCGAGCTGCGGCTAGCCTTCGGCCCCGGCGGCGCGCAGGGCCGCAGCCAGCGCGGTGCGCAGATCCTCGCTCCAGCCGCGTCCGTAGGCGCGCCAGGGCGCCATCTCCAGTGCCTCGACCTCTCCTTCCGCGGCCTGTCGGGCATGAACGGCGAGGCACTCGTCGAACTGCCCGGCAGCGGCATCGTACTGGGCCGGCCGGCGCCAGCGGAAGAGGTAGACGCTGTAGTGGCCGCCGTCCTGCTGGAGAGTCAGCTCGAGCCGGACGGCGTTGCCGTGCAGCGGCACACCCGGACAGCCGGCGTCGCCGGCGACGGCCTGGTGGATCGTCGCGCCGCGCAGCGCGAGAGCCTCGAGGACGGCGGTCAGGTCGCGCGGCGTCGGGGTCGGCGCCGTCCCGCTGCAGCTCACGACGAGCGCGAGACAGCAGGCGAACACGCTCGATCGAAGGAGGTGGACGGGCCTCACCCGCCCATCATCGCTTAGCTCCGGCCGCGAGCCCGTTTCTTCGCTGCGCGCAGGCGGGCGATCGTCTCCTCCGCCGGCGCCTCGCTGCCGTCGGGCGGCGACGCGGCGGCTTCCACCGCTGGTTTGGCCGGCGGCGTGGCCACGGCCGGGGAGCCCTGCGGTGAAGGTGGTGCCTGGCGCACTTCCGCGTCGGCCGCTCCCCGGCCGCGAAGCAGCGCCGCCCGCGCCTCGCGACCGCCGGCACGTCCCTTGGCCGCCAGCATCTCGCCCACCTGCTCGCTCCGCCGGGCGGGGCCGCGCCAGGCGCGCCAGCGCGCGCCGGCCCACTCGCGGGCGAGGCCGAGGTCGCCACGCGTGATCGAGAGGCGCCGGACCGCGACGTCGAGCGGCCACAGAAGCATCGCCAGCAGGAGCAGCGTCGGCCACAGGTCGGTCGCCGCCGTCGTCGTGCCCAGGTCACGCCGCCAGGCGTCCTCGCCCAGGGCGAGCGGCCGGCCGCCGGTGGCGCCGCGCAGCGCCGCCAGCAACCGCTCGTTCGTGCCCAGCAACCGGTACTCCGCGGGCGCCGGCGCGACCAGCACGGCCGTCCGCGCCAGCGGCGTCTCGCCCTGCTTGGTCTGGACCACGCGAACGGCGTAGGCGCCCGGCGTCAGCGTGCCCAGATCGGTCTCGTAGATGCCGGGGGCGACCTGGTCGAGGCGAACCTCGCGCGTGTCGAAGACCGGATCCGTCACGCCGGCGACGGTGTCGAAGAAGTTGCGCGGCGTACCGTCCGACTCGACCGATCGGACGCGCAGCCGCGCGGCGTCGCCGTCGCTCACGAACTCCGCCTCCAGACCGGCCGATTCCTCGCCCGGGAACGTCCACGCCACGAGCTGCGAGAAGAACTGGTTGAAGCCTGGCCAGCCGACCCAGTTGGCCGCCCACCGACCGGTGGCATCGCTTGTCCAGGCGACCGCGCGGCCGAGGCCGTACTGCCACTGCGCCAGCACCGGATCGTCGCGCGCCGAGACGAGCACCGTCTGCGCCGAACCCTTCGGCGTCGTGCCGTTGTAGCCGAGCAGTTGCGGCAGCCCCTCTTCCAGGCCGCGCAGTATGGGAGAGCTGCTCGTCTGGATCGGGAAGAACGTCTCCTCGACGATCTGCCGGCCCGACACCTGCTGCGTCTCCTTCAGGAAGATGTCGGGGATCGTGGCCGGATTGATGGCGGCGTAGTAGCGGCCGCCGCCACGCCGGGCGAGGTCGCTCAGGAAGCTCTCCGCGCCGCCGCCGCCGGCGCCCACCGCCGACAGCGTGATGCCGGCCGCCGACATCCGCTCGAGCAGCTCGGAGTAGGCGCCGCTGCTCGACCAGCCGTCAGTGAACAGCACGATGTGGCGCCGCGTGGCGGTCGCCTGCTCGAGTGCCGCCACCGCCTCCGACAGGCCCGCGAAGATGTTCGTCTGGCCGTCGGCGCTGATGCCGGCGATCTTGCCCTCGACGTCGCCGACGTTCGCCAGCGGCGCGGTGCGGATGACCCACGAGGCGTTCTCGTTGAAGGCGACGACGCCGAACTCGTCGCGTCCGCTGAGCGCGGATACCGCGCGCAGGATGGCCTCCTTGCCGATGTCGACCTTGGGCACGCCGTTGATTGCGACGCCGATGTCGCGCTGGGCCGTGTTGCAGTGGCAGGCGTCCATCGAACCCGAGCGGTCGATGACCACGACCAGCGCCACGTCCGGCTGGCGCTCGCGATCGCGCACGTCCATGTCGACGGGCAGCGCATCCTCGAGCGGCGTCCGCGTGTAGCCGCCGGCGCCGTACGACTGCGGGCCGCCGATCATCACCAGGCCGCGACCGAGGTCGCGCGTGTAGGTGCGCAGCGCCTCCATCCGCGAGAGGCCGAGCCGCGTGGCGGGAACGTCGGCCAGCACGACCGAGTCGTACGTCGCCAGCCGATCGAGCGCCGCCGGCATCTCCTCGGGCGTCACCTCGGTGACGAGCTGGCGCTGGGCCTCGAGCGCGGCGCGCAGGTTGGCGCCGGCCTCCTCGCTGCCCGCCACCAGCAGGATGCGCGGCTCGCCCTTGACGACGGTGTGCGAGTCGCCGCGGTTGTTCTGGCTGAATGTGTCCTGGACGGCCTCGACCACGGCGCGGAAGGTGTGGAAGCCGGCCTCGTCGGCGCGGGTGGTGAACTGGATGCGATTGGCGCCGGCGCTGAGCGCGACCTCCTCGAAGGCGATCGGCTCGCCGTCGCCGTAGAGCGTCACGCGCGCCGCCTGGTCAGTGGTCGAGGTGATCGTCACCTCGACCTCGATGACCTCGCCCACGCGTGCCGTCGCCGGCGACTGGAGGCGCTGGACGATGACCTCGTCGGCGGCGCCGAGTCCGACGACGAACGTCTCGATCTGGATGCCGCGGGAGGCCGCCAGCGACGCCTCCGACTGGCCGCGGCCGGTCGTGTCGTTGCCGTCGCTGACCAGCACGATCCGCTTCTGGCTATCGTCGGGGAAGAGCGCGGCGGCGAGCCGCAGCGCGCTGCCCACGTCGGTCGACGATCGGAAAGGCACCGATGCGATACGGTCGATGTCCTCCAGCTCGGCCGGCAGGCGCTCCACGAGAGCCTGCCCACCGAAGGCAACGACCGCCGCCCGATCTCCAGCCGGGCGCGATTGCAGCGCCTCGCGTACGAAGGCAAGGCCCGCCTCTCGCCCGGCCGCCCCGACGCTGTCCGACAGATCGACGACGAAGACCGTCGTCAGCCGATCGACGGGCGTCACGACCTGCAAGCCGGCCAGCGCCAGCACCAGCGCGGCCAGGATCACGCTGCGCAGCAGCAGCGACAGGCGGCGCCGGCCACGCGCCAGGTGGTGGCGGGCGGCGGCGCTGAGCAGCAGCGTGCCACCGAACAGGAGCGCTCCCAGCAGCAGCAACTCGGGCCGCGTGACGGCGACCGGCAGCGTCATTGCGGGCTCCAGCGGCGTGCGCCACCGAGGAGGCGACGCGCCCCGCCGGCGAGACGGCGTGCGCCGTCGCGCTCGTAGACGACCCATTCGACGAGCAGGAAGCCGAGCACGACGAGGGCCAGCCAGGGCCACAGCTCGTCGCGGGCGAGGCCGGCCTCTGCCTCCTCCGGTACCCCTTCCGTGCCCAGCGCGACGAGCCGCGCGCCGTCGCCGGGCTGGATGTTCGACTCGTCCGGCGCGAAGAGGTCGACGGCAAAGAGGATCGGCCGGTC
>CAYRMQ010000074.1:0-14236 GCA_964425305.1 uncultured Anaerolineaceae bacterium
CGAGCCCCAGCCCGTCGCCGAGCCCCAGCCCGTCGCCGAGCCCCAGCCCGTCGCCAAGTAATGGAGCCTCGTCGATCGAGCTGCTCGCGACGACGGGCTCGACCGCCTACGACAGCTCGATCGTGCTCGCGCGGCCTTCCGGGACCGAGGCAGGCGACGTACTTGTGATTGCGATAGACATGCCCGGCAATATGAGCCACAAGATCACAGCGCCGGACGGTTGGAGTCTCATCCGTCGGGACTCCATGAAGAACTCGTTGACCAAGGCGATCTACGTGCGCACGATCGGTCCCGATGAGCCAGAAATCTACCTCTTCGTCGTCAGCAAGACGCAGACGATCAACGCACTGCTGCTGGCCTTCGCCGGCGTCGACGGCGCGAATCCCGTCGCCGCGTCGTCGGGCGTCGGTACATCGAACAGCAACTCGATTCTGGCACCCGAGGTATCTGCGCCCTCAGAGGGTGGCTACCTCGTTGGTCTCTTCGCGACTGCGACAAAGACCACGGTCACCCCGCCCGATGGCATGAGTGAGCGGCTCGAGATCACGCAGCAGTCGGCCAGGTACTACCTCACTTCAGAGGCAGCCACGCACGTCGTACTGGCTGGTCCGACTGGTGCCAGGATAGCCGCGGCCGCGGCAGCGTCGGACAATCTGGGTCAGCTGCTGTTGTTGCGGCCGAAGTAGCTCGCCGGTTGCGGCCATACCGCAGCACGACGCCAGCTACTGCATAGCGCCATCTTGTGGACGCTCCAACTTTAGGGCTAGGTGCCATGGGCTGAACAGCGGGAACGCCAGCGGGCCGGAGCGCGAGTCGTACTCCAGCAGACGGCGGGCGAATCGCTGACCGACACGCTCCGTCGTCGAAAAGACGAGCAGTGGATATGCCAGCTTCACCACCCCCTGGATTCCGCGCTGCTCTCGGATGTGGAAGTGACGGCCGATCATTTCAAGGCTCTTCTTGGTGAAGGGGAACTCCCAGTCACGGTCCGTCTGCACTGGCCGATAGAGAGCTCGCGCAAGCCGGTTGAAGGGCTCGGTCGCCAGTGGGTCCATGGAAACGACGATCCCGCCCGGCTTCACGACCCGCCGCAGCTCGCGCAACGCCACATCCAAGTCGGCAAAGTGATGAAGAACCGAGTACGCGTAGACGCGGTCGAAGTAGTGATCGGGCCAATCATTGGCCAGGAAGTCCATCGCCTTGGCGGACGCGTTGGCCACCTTCCTTTCGTCCAGGTCAGCCTGGAGCCTGGCGATCGCCTGCTCCGACAGATCCACGCCGATGTACTCCTTCGAATTCTCCGCGATCCATAGCGACAATCGGTTGCCAGCGAAGCAACCAAGATCGAGCACCCGAGCGGAGCGCAGATCGCCGAGCCAGGCACGGTGAAGGCTGATCAACTGGTCGTCCCCACCCACCTTCGCTCGCAGACTCTGGATGCGCCTTCGAAGCTTCGTCCAGAGCTGTGTTGGACGATTCGCAGCCCGTTCTGGAGCAGCGGTTGCTGACGCCGTCGACTCAAAGCGCGACTCGTAGAAGTCGTGTTGCCGGACATTGGTCTCCAGCATCCGCTGGCGGCCCTCGTCAGCGCCGCGCACTGCCGCGACCTCCCTCCGCCTATCTTGTGCTCTCTGGGTTGCCGTACAGGGTAGTCCAGATCGAGTCTGCTTCACCGGTCTGCATCCCGATCTCCGTGCTCGACGTCGACAGCACACCCAGGATATCGCTCTCGGCAGACGGTAGCGGATAGGATTCCGCGATGCGAATCAGGCGTCGCGAATGTCAGCGACACCCTCGGTAATGCAACGATACCGAGCTGTGACGTCGCCTACAGGGAGAGCCGGTCGAGAGGGCAGACATGGCCGTCCGACACCGCGACCGCCGATGTCGCGCTGGTCGGCCGTCCTGATCGGAGCCGTCCTGCTGGTGGTCGTGGGGGCTTTGGCGTGGGCCGCGAGCAGCAACGTCGAGCCACCACCCGCCCCGCAGCCAGCGCCCGAAACCAGTCCGCGGACGACGACCGCGCCGGCCGATGAAGGGATCGGCCGAGCGCCGGCGCGACCGGCGCCGGCACGATCACCGACTCCTACACCAGAGCCGACTGCTCCACCTCCCACGCCGGCCTTCGATCCGCCCGCCGGCCCCGACTACCTCCTGATGCAGCGGGCGAATCTCCAGTCGTTGCCAACCAGCGGGCGCGCGTGGCGAGACCTGCTAGAAGTCGCCGATGGCTCCCTCGGGCAGGCCGATCTCACCGACCAGGACAACAAGCACGGGGTGCGCGTGCTCGCGGCCGCTCTCGTCTACGCCAGAACGGGCCAGGAGTCATATCGCGACAAGGCGAGCGAGGGGATGATGAGCGCGGTCGGCAGCGAACGGGACGGCGCGCACAACAGCGTGCTCGCACTCGGGCGCCAACTGGGATCGTACGTGCTCGCCGCCGACTTCATCGATCTGTCTGGCGGGGACGATGCAATCTTCAGAGACTGGCTGGACGAGATTCGCACGCGCGAGCTCGGGGGCCACGGCCGCTGGCGCGAACTGGTCGCCACCCACGAGGACGCGCCGAACAACTGGGGAGCGTTCGCCGGAGCTTCGCGCATTGCGGCAAGTCTCTACCTCGGCGATGACGAAGACGTCGACGACGCGGCGCGCGTGCTCAGAGGTTTCCTCGGCGACCGCGCTGCATGGTCGGACTGGAGCGAGCCAGATGGAGCGGACGCCGAGTGGAGCTGTGATCCCGAAGAGTTCACGCCCGTCAATCCGCCCTGCACGCGCGACGGTATCGACCTGGATGGCGCCATTCCGGGTGACATCAGCCGCTCGGGCGGCCTCCACTGGCCACCGGGCGACGACGCCATCCTTTATACGAACGAGTCTCTCCAGGGGCTCACTCTGCAGGCAGAGCTGCTTCAGGTCGCGGGCTACGAAGCATGGGAGTGGAGCGACCGTGCGCTCTTGCGTGCCGCCCGCTTCCTGGAGCGAGCGGGGGGCTGGAACGAAAGATCAGTCAACCACCACATAGCGTGGATGATCAACGCCCGGTACGCCACCGGCATGCAAGCGCGGCCGGCGGGCTACGGGCGACTCTTCGGCTACACCGACTGGCTGTACGGAGGGGATTGAGTGCGCGCCAGGATCGCCTAGACTGCGCAGATGTGCGGGATCGCGGGCCTGGCTGATTTTCGGGGCGGTCCAGTCGACCGCGCCCTTCTCGACGCCATGAACCAGACGCTCCTCCACCGCGGCCCGGACAGTGGTGGAATCGCGATCGCCGGGCAGGTCGGGCTTGCGGCGCGCCGACTCGCGATCATCGACCTCGTCGGCGGAGACCAGCCGTTGACCAACGAGGACGGCACCGTTCACGTTGTTCAGAACGGCGAGATCTACAACTACCGTGAGCTGAGTGAGCAGCTGCGCGCGTCCGGCCACACGCTCCGCACTCGCAGCGACACCGAGGTCTTGGCTCACCTGTATGAAGAACACGGGCCCGACTTCGTGGAGCGGCTGCGCGGCATGTTCGCCTTGGCGGTGTGGGATGTGAGGCGCGGCCGGCTGGTCCTGGCGCGGGATCGCTTCGGCATCAAGCCGTTGTATTACGGCGTGGCGGGCGGCCGGCTGGCCTGGGCGTCTGAGCTGAAGGCACTGCTGCGCCAGCCCGACTTCGACCGGGAGGTCGATCTCGACGCGCTCGAGGCTTACCTCGCGCTCAACGCAATCCCGGGGCAGATGAGCATCTTTCGCTCTGTCCGCAAGTTGCCGGCCGGCAACCTGCTCGTGTGGGAAGCCGAGCGCGGCGAGGCAGGCATCGAGATTCGGCAGTACGCGTTGCCGCGTTTCCGTCCGGCCGCGGAACTGCGCCGGGAGGACGAGGCAACGCTCGCCGCAGAGCTGCGCGAACGCCTGCGCGATTCGGTGCGCGCCCACCTCATCGCAGACGTCCCGGTGGGTGTGCTGCTCTCGGGCGGAATCGACTCGTCGGCCCTCGTCGCGCTCGCCGCGCAGGAGTCGGAAGAGCGCGTTCGTACGTTCTCGATCGGCTTCGAGGAGCGCTCCTTCAACGAGCTCGAGAATGCGCGCCTCGTAGCCGAGCGCTACGGGACCGACCACCACGAGCTGGTCGTTCGACCTGACGCCGTCGAGCTCTTCCCACGGCTGGTCGAAGCCTTCGACGAGCCCTTCGGCGACTCCTCTGCCCTGCCCACCTACCTGGTCAGCCAGCTCGCTCGCACGGACGTCAAGGTCGCGCTGTCCGGCGAAGGAGGCGACGAGCTCTTCGGCGGCTACTACACATACGTCGCAGACCGGCTGGCTGGCCGCCTGCGCCACGTCGCCACGGCGCTGCGCCCGCTGGTCGAACGCCTGCCCTCCTCAACAGAGAAGGTCAGTTTCGACTACAAGGCGAAGCGCTTCGTCCGCGCGGCACATCTGCCTCCCCTGGAGCGCCATCACGCCTGGAAGGAGATCTTCTCCCCCGCCCAGCGAAGTGCGCTACTGCTTCCCGGCCAACGAGGCAGCAGGGATCCGTTGGACATCTACCGCCGCCGCTATGCGGAGACGGCGGGCGCGGAGCCGCTGGCGCGCTTCCAGGACGTCGACATGGGCATCTATCTCGTCGACGATCTGTTGGTGAAGGTCGATAGGGCGAGCATGGCCCACTCGCTAGAGACGAGGGTGCCGTTCCTCGATCCCCTCGTCGCCGAGCTGGCCCTTGCCGTCCCCGACAGCACCAAGGTCCGTGGATTCGCCAAGAAGCGGCTGCTTCGCCGCGCCGTCGCGCCGCTGCTGCCGCGCGAAGTGCTGCGCGCCAAGAAGCACGGCTTCTCGATACCGGCGGCGGCGTGGTTCCGCGGGCCGCTCGAGCCGTTCGCCCGTGATGTCCTCGCGCCGACCGTCATCGCCCGCCAGGGCTTCTTCCGACCGGCTGCGGTAACGGCGCTCATCGAGCGTCACGTCAGTCGGCGCGAGGACCTCAGCCGTCAGATCTGGAACGTGCTGGCCTTCACACTCTGGTACGAGCAGTACGTTTCACGCGCCTCCGGCGAGCAGACAGAGCAGCTGCGCGCTAGCGCGTAGAACCGCCGCGCTCTCGTCCGCCGCAGACGGCGTGAAGGCCGTTATGCCGGACCGACGGCTAGAGGTTTGGAACGCTGCTCGTGTACCTGACTCCTGGCGGCCGAGTCGTCTTCGCCGTGTAGCGCTAGATGGGCCGTCACTCCGGCCAGCGCCAGCAACAGCCACACGAACCGCTCGAACGCCAGGTGCATGGCTATGCCGGTGACCAGGTACGCAACCAACGCGAGAATGAACGCCGTCGCGAGGTGCGCCAGTTCGGGCCGCTCGGCGAGAGTCCGTTTCCGCGCACGGTACAGGTCGCGCAGCGTGACGTAGAAGATACCCATGAACAAGACAAAACCGAGCACCCCACGCTCGGCTGCCATCCCCAGGTACAGGTTATGAGGCTCCCGCTCGCCCCTGTCTATGCGCGCGTCGAAGCTGCCCGCCACGATCTTCGCGTAGTCCTGGTAGTGGTGTCGATACTGCCCCGGTCCAACGCCGAGCACCGGCGAATCAACGACCATGTAGACGGCCGCGATGATCTGGGTCATCCGTCCGCGTAGATTGCCGGCATCTCCCGCGACCGGTTCACCTCCGACCGACCGGTCCAGGCGCGTGAGCGCCTGCAGATCGAGAAGCCGCTGGCCGTAAGCGGGAAAGGCGATCAGCGCGAGCACCACCAGTCCGACGATGGCCGCGAGATGGAGCGGCCTCATGTAGCGGAAGACGAAGACGCCGAACAGGACCATCGCAGCTATCCCCAACGCGGCGGCCCGAGAGGACGTCGTGGCGATGCCGAACAGGATCAGGGCCGTGAGGCCCACGGCCGTCAGGCGCAACAAGGGCCGCTTCTCGGCGACGGCGAGTAGCGCGCCGATCGGCAGGAGGACAACGAGGATCTGGCCATAGCGGTTCTCCTCACCGATGGGACCCCGCCCGCGAAAGATGCCCTCCAGGCTTGCCGTCAACTCTGTGGCAGTGCCCGGCAGGTTGACCTGCGCGAAGCCAAAGAAGTTGTTGCCATAGGATTGGGTCACCATCTGGTAGGCAGAAAGGGCGCCCAGGGCGCCCGCCACGACGAGAATGGTCCATACCACGAGCCTGAGCGTCGCCAGGCTGCGAATGACGTTGGTGACGATGAAATAGAGGACCATGCCGCTGATCACGAACACGACGAGGTGATCTAGCGAGACCGACGGATCCCGCGCGGCCGCCGTCGACAGTATCGATACGATCAAGTAGCCGAGGAGGAGCGGCAGGGCAGACGTCACGGTCACCGTGCGGCGACGCATCACGAGTTGGTCGGCGAGCGGGATTGCGAGCAGCAGCGGGAACGCTATGCCAACGAAGTAGGGCAGGCCATGGAAGTTGACGGCGATGGCCGCTGCGTTGCTGTAGAGGACTGCCACCACGATGTAGATGGCTGCGTTCGGCCGCGCGAGGCATGCGATCGCGGTGAGCAGACCGAGGCTCGCGACCATCGCCATCAACGGGCGCGCGCCGAAGGCAAGCCCTAAGCCGAACGCGGCGGTCGTTACGAGGAAGGCGAACAGCAACTCTCGCGGACGGATCGCGAGAGTTGCCGGCTGTCGCAGCGTGGTCATCCTTACCGCCTTCCGGATGGTCGGATGCCTTCGCCGACGAGCCCCTCTCGTGTGGGCTCCCAGCGGTCGTAGCTATGCCCCGTCAGCAGGTTCCAGGTTGCATGCACGGACGCTGCCTGGACCAGACAGAAGTACGCCGGCAGCGAGAGCAGCCGTTGCTGACCGATGGGCCGTCCTGCCAGAGCGAGGCCTGTAAGACCGAGCCCGTAGAAGAGCGCTTGCGCCGCCAGCGCCGCGCGATAGAAAGGCGATCTCCCGGCGAGGCTCATCGAGGCGAGGGCGAGAAGCAGCAGCGGAACGCCCGAGATACGCATCAATACCTTGTGTGAGAGTAACTGCACCGAGAAGAAGCCGTATTTCCGAGGGTCGAGCAGGTCGGGCAGGGCCGCCACGCAGCGCAGGCCGCGCGTCATTATCCGGACCTTG
Organism: uncultured Anaerolineaceae bacterium; assembly: GCA_964425305.1. Taxonomy (GTDB): domain Bacteria; phylum Chloroflexota; class Limnocylindria; order Limnocylindrales; family CSP1-4; genus JALYGJ01. Next base: position 7,089 of record CAYRMQ010000074.1, read on the forward strand.
CGCCTGTACTCGAGCGCGTTCGATGCAGCGACGCCCTCATAGGCGACGGCGGCGGGCGCGAACACGAGGCGGTAGCCCGAGTGGATGACGGCCAGCGACAGGAAGAAGTCGTCGGTGACGCCTGCCGGGATTGAACGGAAGAGGTCTCGGCGAATGGCGTAGAGCGCGCCGGTGGCGCCAATCACGTTGCCGCTCCGGCTCTGCGCCGTCTTGAGTGCTCGATCGAAGTCCCAGTACGATCGCTCGCCGCGGGCCGTCGTGCCACGCCTGCTCGCATCCTGGTACACCTGGTTGCCGGCCACTCCGCCAACGGCTGGATCGGCGAACGGACGAACGAGCTCACGAATTGCGTCGCTTGCGAGAAGGCTGTTGGCGTCCGAGAACACCAGTATCTCGCCGGTCGCCCGGCGCACGCCTGCCTCGAGCGCCTCGCCCTTGCCAACACGCAGTAGATCGAGGACGATCGCCCGCTCGTGCGTCTGAGCCACGATCTCGGCAGTCCCGTCTGTTGACCCGTCTGATGCGACGATGATCTGCAGGCGCTCGGCGGGGTAGTCAAGCGCTTTCAGGTTCTCCATCTTCGTGCCGATGTGAGTCGCCTCGTTGCGGGCAGCGATCACGACACTGACCGTCGGCGTGATGTCGCCGGCATCGTGCAGGCGAGGCTTGAGCCGTGCACGGACGAAGGTCATAGCCGGAAACAGGACATAGCTGTAGGCGAGCACGGACGCGGAAGCCCAGAACACCGCCTTGGCGATCATCGTTGCTGTCGACTCCGACGCCGGCTAGCGCAACGTCATGCGGCTGGACGAGCGACGTCGCAGCGGTGGCGCGAACTCAGCCCGCGACGTCACCGCGCACTCTGCGGTCCACGTGACTCCGGCTCGCCCGCTGGTACGCCGGGGCGCACGCCACCGGCCATCCGAGGTCGGCTGGGATCCGCCCGACGATAGGGAGGGAGCGCTTGAGGCGCGACGGCGCTAGGCGCACCGGGGAGCCAGCGGTGAGGACCGCGGTCAACAAACACCGTACCTGTGAGACTCAATCCGAGCAGCTGAAGCGTGTTGATAGCCGAGACGATGCTCCGGCGCGGTACACCGCCGCTGGGGAGGACCAGCAGTATCACGTCGGCCAGGCGGGCCCACAGCAGCGCGTCCGCAGACCTGTCTATCGGCGGCGGCGTGACGACGACTACGCTCGCGACCTCCCTCATCTTGTCCAGCACTGCCTGCGCCTGCGTGATGTTCGCGATCGCGCGGTCTGCGGCTGCCGGCACGATGGTCAACTCGACCTGCTCGGGTAGCCGCTGCATCGGCCGCGGGAAGCGAACCTGGTGTGTCGGTATCTGGCCGCCTCCGACCAGCGCGTCGAGCCGCGGCACGCGGGACAGCCGCAGCAGCGCCGTGGCTTCCGCCGTCTCGCCGTTCGCGTCAATCAGCCCAGCGCTGATCCCACGTTCGGCAAACCCCAGCGCAAGCCCGACTCCCACGACGCCCGAGCGGTCGATGGGAGTAACGCCGCTGATGACGATCACGCCCTGGACGCTCTCGTCAAGCGCCGGCTCCACACGCGCGCTGAGCACACGGTAGGCATCGATAGCGCCGCCGCGCATGTAGTCGGCCACGCCGTCCGGGCGCTTGCCGACGCGCGACGGTACAGTGCCGAGCGAAGGCGCCGACGTCAGCTGCCGGATCTCCGACGGCGACCGGACGGCGTCACGCAGGTACTCGATAAGCATCACGAGCATGAAAGCACCGAGCGTGCCGGCCGCCATGGCGAGCAGAACGATCAGGGACACCTGCGGCGAGGAGAAGTTCGTCGGCGTAACCGCGGGATCGATGATCTGGACGACTCCCTCAGGCCGCCCGGTGGTCGCCGCCAGCTGGCCCAGTTCCTCGGCCAGGGCGTTGGCCAGCGCGGCGACAGACTCCTGATCGTGCCAACTGAGGCGGACGGTCACCGTCCGTGTAACGTCGTTGGGCGTCGCGGTCATCAACCGCGCCAAGCGGTCAGGCTCGACGTCAAGGCCGAACCTTTCAATGACGGCGCTGGTGACGCGCTGGCTCGCCACAAGCTGAGCGTACGTCTGCGCCAGCTGGCCGGCGGCACGCTGGGTGTTGAGGTCAGTGTTGATGGGGCCGACCAGCACCCGTACCTCGGCGTCGTAGACGCGTGGCAGCAACGATGCGACGGCATAGCCGGCCGCCATCGCCGAAACAGCGGCGACGACCAGAAGCCACCACCACCTACGAACAATGTCCAGGTAGCCGGTCAGTTCCATTCGATCTCCTCGGCAGCAGCACGTCCGGGAACGCCCAAGGATAGAGGGCGGCTAGGATTCGTGGCGACTCTGCGGTGCACGGCGGAAACGCAGTTTGACCTGCGGCTTGTTGCATCAGTACCTGAGCCAAGCGCTCATGCATTTCGGCGATGGCGTCGTGCCGGCAGCGTGGACAACAATCCCAGCTGGACGGCAAGCGAGTTCACGTTGGCCCGGGCGCCGACGTTTATCCGCCGCAGCTCATACCAGGGGGTCGATCCGAGGATGTTTCGGCCGCGTCTCGTCGTGAAGGCGGCCGCAAGGCCTGCTCCCTCTACTGCTCGCACGGCAACCTCAGTTCCAGCCCCATCCGGATACGCGAAAACCGGCGCAATGCGTCCAACAGCATCGCGCAGGCGGCTTACCGAGGCGTTCACCTCGTTGACGACCGTTGCCTCGGCGACCCTGTCGAAACGAGGGTGCGTGTCTGAGTGAGGCGCCAGCGATACGCCCTCTGCGGCTAGTAACCGAAGCTCGTTCCACGAGAGGACCGGACTCGACGCTGGGCTTGCCTCGCCGAGAGCGTCGGCGAGGCGATCGCACTCTTCCAGCACACGTACGTGCGGCAGCCCCTTCAGGGCGTCCACGATGCGGCGACACCCGGTCTCCGGATCATCGAGCCGGATCGGACGTCCGTCGACCACGACAACAGATGGCAATTGGCGGGCCTGCAGGATGCATGCCCACAGGCGGTCCCACCAGAAAGCCCGACCGCTGTCCGGAAACGCTGTCGGGACGAACAAGGTCACGGGCATGCCCAGGTCACGAAGGACTGGCCAGGCGTGCTCGGCAAAATCGCGATAGGCATCGTCGAACGTGATCAAGACTGCGCCAGGTGGCAATGTGGATATCCCTCGTCGCGCGCCGACGACGTCCTCGATCGGGACCACGCGGTAGCGAGAAACAAGCCACTCCATCTGCGCTCGGAACATGCCCGGCGACGCACTGATCAGGCCGTCGTAGGCCGACGCGCTCGCCCGGCGCTCGTCGACCCGGTGATACGTCAACACCAGGAGCACGTTGAGCTTCGGCTTCAGCGCGGCCTGTGCGACCTCCGCGACGTACCCGCCGATGGGGGATCGAGCGATGGCAACGGCCACATCGCGTCCGTTCACCTGGCAGGGGTACCGCTGAAACCGAACAAAGCGGCGAGATCTTTGACGTTGCGCCTCCGGTCAAAGCCCTGCTCGGCCCGCTCCCGGCCCGCCCTACCCATCGCCGTGCGAAGGTCTACGTCTTCGCACAGGGCCTGCAGCGCGTCGGCAAGCTCGACCGGGTCGGCGGGAGCTACGAGAATTCCCGTCCGTCCCGACTCCACCAACTCGGGTATGCCGGTCAGGCGCGTAGACACCACCGGCAGCCCCGACGCCATAGCCTCTATAAGCACAGTCGGCATGCCCTCGCGCCTACCGTCCGGCGCCGGATAGCTAGCCAGTACTTTGATGTCGCAAGCCCGCAAAATCTCGGCCACCTGCTCTCTCGTCTGGGCGCCATGGAACACGACGCGATCGACCAGCCCGGCGCGCTCGACAAGGCGCATCAACTCCGATCGCAACGGTCCGTCGCCGACGATGTGCAGGCGGAACGGAACCGTCCGGGCAACAAGTAGTCGGCAGGCTTCAATGAGAAACCTATGCCCCTTGACCTCCTCCAGTGATGCGACACACACGATCCTCGGCTCAGCGCACACGCCGCGCGCCGGCGGCGGTCGGAAGACATCGAGATCGACGCCCGAGTGGATGACGCGCACCTTTGCGCCGAGCTCTGGCGAGGAAGCTGCGGCCATCGCCTCTTTGTTGTAGTTGGAGTAAGTGATCGCAAATTCAGCTGCTGCCATCTTCTGCTTAAGCATTCGCTTATCGACGTGCAGATCGGAGCCGTGGGCAGTAAAGCTGAAGGGAATTCCGGTCAGGCGATGTGCAACCAGCGCCGCCACGGTGGGATGTGTGGCGAAATGGGCATGAATGTGCGTGACTCCCCCCGCTTCCATCCTCTCCGCGAATGCCACCGCCTTGGGTAGCGTCACCAGCGCACCGAGGAACATCCTGGCGCTACCGAAGGTACCGGCCACGACTTCGGCTACGGTCCGGACATAGACCACCGGTGACCGTGAAAAGTAGCGCCAGTGTGCCCGGACAGTACTCCGTGAGATATAAGGCTGGAAGTGGACGCGCTCCATCATCTCCACCGCCTCGGGATGGATGACTGGCTGTTTCTCCCTGCGTAAGGCAAACACTGCAGTAGCCACGCCCAGACGCTCGAGCGCGAGGATCTCGTAGAGAATGAATGTTTCCGTGATTTTCGGAAAGCGGGAGACGATGAATGCAACGCGGGCATCGGTCTGTCGGCGAACATGCGATTGAGGTTCAGTCATCGGACGCTGCGCGTGTGTCGATCGTCGGTCTCGGCGAACTGTCGTGCCGTTCCGGCGGTGATCTGATCGCGTCCCGTGAAGGCGAAGTAAGGTACTTCGACCGCTGAGCACCGGGCACGACTCAATTTTCGTCGAAACCATCGGGGTGGCGAGAGTGCCACTGCCAGGCGCTGGCGATCATCTCCTCGACACCGCGGCGCGCCTTCCACCCGAGGACGTTCCCGGCCAGTTCCGGGTCGGCCCAGATGGCGGGCGGGTCGCCAGCGCGCCGTGCGGCCACGACCCGCGGCACGGTAGTCCCGGCAATCCGGTCGGTAGTGTCGAGGATCTCCGCCACCGAGGTGCCGATACCCGTGCCGACGTTGAGCGTCTGCGATGGCGCTCCGCTCAGCAGGTATCGCAACGCGGCCACGTGCGCATCAGCCAGATCGAGCACATGTATGTAGTCGCGGACAGCGGTGCCGTCGCGGGTCGGATAGTCGGTTCCGTATACCTGAACGGGGTCGCCGCGCCCCAGGGCTGCCTTCATGACGCGCGGCAGCAGCGCCGTGGCACCGTCCCAGTTCTCTCCGATATCGCCCTCGTCGGCAGCGCCCGCCGCGTTGAAGTACCTCAGCGACACGTGGCGCATGCCGTGCGCCACCTCGAACCAGTGAAGCATTCTCTCGACCATCAGTTTGCTCTCCCCATAGGGGTTCTCGGGTCGAGGTGTCGCGTTCTCCCTGACCGGCAACGCCGTCGGCGAACCGTAGACGGCGCAGGTCGAGGAAAAGACGAAGGCGCCGATCCCAGCCTGCTGGCAGGCTTCGAGGAGCACCAGCGAGCCCACGACGTTGTTGTGAAAGTACGTCGCTGGGTCACGCATCGACTCGTCGACGGACTTGCTCGCCGCCAGATGGACAACCGCGTCGTAGCTACGCTCGGCAAACAACCTGTCGAGTAGCGCGCGGTCGCCGACGTCGCCGACGATCAGCGGCAAGCCGGTAACGGCCGCAGGGTGACCGTGGGCCAAGTTGTCGAGTACGACCAGTGGCACGCCGGCGCGACTGAGCTGTCGAACGACGTGAGAGCCGACGTAGCCGGCGCCACCGGTGACGAGGACGGTCATGGCGATGCTGCGGCGCGAAGCCGCGAGTGGCTGGGCATGTCGAAAGCGTCCCAAGTATGTCTTTACGAGAGGTGCAGGCGTCCTTAGCCGTGGCGGACACAGCTCCGCGACCACCGAGCCGTCGAGCTGCTCAGGTCGGCTCGCCAGCCGAGCCAGACCGCGGCGTAGGAGCCTCGGCCGCGGTCGGCAACGTTAGCAGACGCTACCTTGCCGGGCCAGCGGCTCTGGCCCACGCGTCGCGCGCGGGCACCGGATTGTTCGTTCGTACCAAGACGACGGTGACCATCGACCGGTCGCGAGGACCGCCCGGGCCAAAGCAGGCTTGAAGGCGCCGGGGGCTGTGTACCCGGCGTAGTGCGTGGACCGCAGACCGCCTGGTCGACACACGGTCCCGAAACAGGTGGTCCGGACCACCAGAAGTGATGTCTGCCGAAGGAACTCCGGTCCGGCCCGTGAGATGAGGGGTCCCACAATGGCCTGGATTTCACCCGCGGCGAAGCTGCGTGAACGTATCGCGCATGTCGCCAGAGGGAGGCTGTCCCGCTCGGCGATGATCGCACTCTCGGTGGCAGTCCTCGCCTCCGCGCTGCCGGCGGGGAGCGCCGCAGCGAGCCAGTCGGTCATTGACGACAGCTTCTCGCGAACGACCTCCGGATCGTGGGGCAAGGCCGCCGTCGGCGGGACCTACTCGATGACAGGACCGTCCTCGTCGTTCAGCGTCAACGGCGCGCGAGGCCAGATAGCGCTTTCCAAGAACGGCAGGCTCCATGCAGCCTCACTGCCTGTAGCCGTCCGCGACGCCAACATCAAGTTCAAGTTCATGGTCGACCGGCTTCCTCGGTCCGGCTACTACTTTGTGTCGGCCGCAGCGCGTGCGCTCGACTCCTCCAGCCACTACCGGCTCGTCGTGCGTGTGTCGGCATCCGGGTCCGTCGCCGTCCGCGTTGTTCGGGTGAACAGTGGGCGGAAGCGCCTCCTGGGCAAGACCGTCACCGTCAGCGGAGTCCGCGTCGCCGCAGGCAGGCAGTACTGGGTGCGCTTCCGAGTCACATCGACAGACCCGACAGTTCTCCAGGGCAAGGTCTGGCAGGCAGGCAAGTCGCAGCCGTCGCGCTGGGCCATCCGCCGCACGGACAGCCTCTCCCGCCTGCAGTCTGGCGGCGGCGTGTCCGTCCGGACTTCGGCCAGCGCCTGGGCGCCATATGTACCAGTGCGCTTCGATTTCGACGATCTGACGGCGCGAGACATTCAGGGGACGTCTGTCGACTCTCCCCCGCCCTCCTCATCGAGCGACGACTACCTGCTGATGCCGCGCGCCGAGCTGCTCAGCCTGCCCACCTCGGGCA
>CAYRMQ010000075.1:0-13784 GCA_964425305.1 uncultured Anaerolineaceae bacterium
GTGCGCGGCAGGCTGTCGCCCGGGATGTCGGGCCGGGTCGCCTCGTCGACCTGGCGGCCGCCGGCGCCGGGGGGTGCATCGCGCTTCTCGTGCTCGGGCAGCTCCTCGAGATTCTCCTGCGGCAGCTCGTCGCGTCGCTCGGTCATGTCGGCACCTCCTGCGCCGCAGACTCACCGACGCCGGAGAGAGGACGCGCCGAAGACGGGCGGCGCAGGGCTTACAGCGCGACGACAGTTCGTCAGTCGGCCGGCTTGAGGTCGCTCAGCAGCTTGGCCAGCTCGCGTGCGTTCGTCGCGCCGTAGTTGGCGTAGCAGTTGTTCATCAGGACGTGCATCTCGCGCGCCTGGCCGGCCGCCTCGCGCAGCCGCGGCGCCCACTCCTCCAGCTCGTCGCGGTCGTACAGGTAGCGGAAGCGCTCGACCGCCGGGATGCCCGGCTTCTCCCACGTCTCCGCTCGCCGGCCGTGGAAGCGCATGACGGACAGCTCGGGTGAGGTGACGGCAACGATCGGCGGCATGCTGCTGCGCATGCCCTGCGGCGCGTCGACGATCACGAACGGGATCTGGTTGTCCGAGAGGAAGCGCAGCGTGCGCTCGGCGTTCTTCTCGTTGAACCACGTCGCGTTGCGGAACTCGACGGCCATGCGCAGCCCGCCGAGATGCTCCTTCGCCTCGAGGATCTCGTCGCGGCTCTTGCCGATGGGAAAGAACCAGCGCGGGTACTGCAGCAGTATCGAGCCCAGCTGGCCGCCCTCGCGCAGCGGCTCGATGCCGTCGCGGAAGATCTGCCAGACCGCGTCGCGCAGCTCACGCGGCAGGTCGCGGGCATAGATGCGCTGCCTGTCGGCCAGCTCGGCGGGCAGCTCCTCGCGGATGGCCTTGGGCAGGCGCTTGACCTCGGTCGGCTGGCCGGTCATCAGCGCGTGGGCCTTGATGTCGAATGTGAAGTCGGGCGGCGTTCGCTCGCGCCACAGCTCCGAGGTGCGGCGCGCGGGCAGGGCGTAGTAGGTGGCGTCGACCTCGACCAGCGGGAACTGGCTGGCGTAGTACTGCAACCGCTCCTCGGCCGTCTCGGCGCCGGCCGGATAGAAGACGGTGCCGGCGGTCATCGTCGGGTCCGTCCACGAGGCGGTGCCGACCCTGATCGGCGCCGCGCCGGGCAGCTCGATGACCTGCGCCGCGGCGTCCATCACGTCGGCCGCGCGCCGGCTGGCGACGTCGGGGCCGGGGTCGTGGCCGCCGGCCTGCCGCTTATTGGGCTCGGCTCGCTCAGCTCGCGACGGGCTCATCCGACGATTGTGGCCGCTCGCGGCGGCGCAGGCCATGGCCCAGCGCCAGCACCGCCGTCGCCGGCAGCAGCGCCAGCAGCAGCGTCGCCGTTACGAAGCCCGGCTCGGCTGCCGGCGGCAGGAAGGGCAGGCTCACCCGCGACTGGAGGATCGCCGTCGAGAGCGCCGCGCCGAGCGAGCCGCCCAGGAAGAAGAGCAGGTTGTAGCTGCCCACGGCCACGGGCGCGAGCGGTCCCTCGAAGACGGTCAGCAGCTGGTCGATGAGCGGCGCGTTGAGGAGTGCGAAGCCGGCGCCCATCGGCACCAGCGCCGCCGACAGCGCCAGCGGCGGCGCGCCTGCGCCGAGGAGGCCCAGGAGGGCCGGCCCGGCGGCCAGCATGGCCAGGCTCAGGCGGGCGGTCGCCGTGTGGCCGAGGCGCGCCGTGACGCGGCCGTTGTTGGGCGACAGGACGGCGCTGGTCAGGGCCATCGGCAACAGTACGAACCCCAGCTCGAGGCCGGCCAGACCCTGCGCCCGCTCGACGGCGACGGGCACGATGACGAGCGAACCGAGGAAGGCGCACATGCCGACCGCGCCGAGCGCTACCAGCCGGCGATAAGCCGGCTCGGCGACGACCGCCCGCGGCATGAACGAGCCGCCGCGGACGAGGCTGTGCCAGCCCGCCGCCGGCAGCGCGACGGCCAGCCCGGCCAGCGCCACCAGCGTGATCGGGGCGAGACCGACGACGGGCAGGCGATTGAGCAGGAAGACCGCCGAGATTGCCGCGGCGCCGACGAGCACCGCACCGAGGAAGTCGATGCGCGCGCCGACGTCTCCGCGGCGGCGGTCGGCGCGCAGCACGAGCACGACGGCGGGCGCGGTGAGGAGAGCCAGCCCGACGACCGCCCGCCAGCCGGCGAGGTCGAGCAGGACACCGCCGAGCAGCGGTCCGATGGCCAGGCCGGTGCCGACCGAGCCGACCATCACGCCCAGCGCCGCCGCCCGTGGCGGACCGCTGAAGTGCTGGCCGATGAGCGCGTTGCCGAGGGTCGGTATCGCGCCCGAGCCGAAGCCCTGCACGACGCGCGCTGCCACGAGCAACGGCAGGCTGGGCGCAAAGGCCGCGCCGAGGCTGGCCGCGGCGAGGATGACGACGCCCACGGCGAATGCCCGGCCGACGCCGAAGCGGCGGCCGAGCGCGCCCCAGATGGCGGTCGAGACCGCGAAGCTGACGCTGTAACCGAAGACGACCCAGCCGACGTCGGCCGGGCCGGCGCCGAAGGCCGCCGCGATGTCGGGCTGGGCCAGCGAGCCCATGCTGTTGTTGGCGACGACGATGATGACCAGCCCGGCCAGCGTGCCCAGGACGAGGCCGCGCGAGACGTGCGGCTGGTCGGGCGTGGCGGAACCGGTCATCGACGACGATCGTAGGGCGGATCGGCGCCGGGCATGAGATGGCCCGGCCTGCCGGCCGGGCCTCGAGTTGGAGTGTTGGCGACGGCGCTCAGCCGCGGCCGATGCGCTCGCGCAGGACCTTGAAGATCTGCTCGGCGTGGCGCGTGTCCTCGTCGATCAGCTGGCGATAGAGGTCGAGCTCGCGGCCGTCGACGTCCTTCGAGTAGATGCGGTACGTCTCGAGCGCCTTCAGCTTCTCGGTCAGCGTCGTCATCAGGTTGTAGGTGCCGTCGTCGACGGGGAAGTCGACCTTGGCGCCCCTCTGCATCGTCTGCTGCATGTCTACCTCCATGGTGCTCACGGCGTGGATAAGTTGGCGCCATCGCAGTCTGGGCGGCCGGCGCTTGCGCACGTCGCGAAGCGGCCTGGCGGCGGGGTTGCAAGGGCCTATCGCGGGTATCGGCAGCGATAGGGCTCAGACGACCTTGCCCGGGTTGAGCAGGTCGTGCGGGTCGAGGGCGCGCTTGATCGCGCGCATCGCCTCGACCGCACGCTCGCCGCGCTGCAGCTCGAGGTAGCGGCGCTTGGCGACGCCGGTGCCGTGCTCGCCGGTGACCGTCCCGCCGAGCGCGAGGGCGGCGCGGTAGATCTCGTCGCGGGCGGCCTCGATCTGCTGCTCGGCGGTCGGATCGTCGCGGTCGACGATGTAGGTCGGGTGCAGGTTGCCGTCGCCGGCGTGGCCGAACACGCCGACGCGCAGCGAGTGGGCGGCCGAGACGCGCTCGATCTCGGCAAGCATGTCGGGGATATGGCTGCGCGGCACGCCGACATCGTCCATCCGAGCCACGCCGGCGCGCTCGAGCGCGGCGTGTGCCGCCCGCCGCGCCTGGCGCAGCCAGTCGGCCTCCTGCGCGTCCTGCGCGCGCACGACGGACGTCGCGCCGGCCGCGGTGCAGGCCTCCTCGACGCGTGCCAGCTCGGCGTCGGCGGCCGCTCCGCCGAGGTCCGACTCGACCATCAGCATCGCCGCCGCCGCCCGGTCGAGGCCGAGGTTGTGCGCGTCGTCGACGGCGGCGATCGTGAAGGCGTCCATCAGCTCGAGCGTGACCGGCACGACGCCGGCGGCGGTGATGCCGGCGACGGCGTCGCCGGCGGCGCGGACGCTCGGGAAGAAGGCCAGCAGGGTCAGCTTGGGCGGCGGCTCGGGCAGCAGCCGCAGCGTTGCCTCGGTGACCAGCCCGAGCGTGCCCTCCGACCCGACGAAGAGGCCGGTCAGGTCGTAGCCGGCGACGTCCTTGACGTTCTTGCCGCCGGTGCGGATGACCGACGCGTCGGCCAGCACGACCTCCAGGCCGAGCACGAAGTCGCGCGTGACGCCGTACTTGACGCAGCGCAGGCCGCCCGAGTTCTCGGCCAGGTTGCCGCCGATGGTGCACATCTCGAAGCTGGCCGGGTCGGGCGGGTAGAACAGGCGATGCTCGGCGACGGCGCGCCCGAGGTCGGCGTTGATGACGCCCGGCTGGACCGTGGCGGTCAGGTTGACCGGGTCGATCTCGAGGATCTGGTTCATCTGCGTGAAGACGACGGTCAGCGCGCCCTCGACCGCGATCGCGCCGCCGGAGAGGCCGCTGCCGGCGCCGCGCGGGACGATCGGCACGCCGTGACGGCCGCACAGCCGGACGATCTCGACGACGTCGTCGGTCGAGCGCGGGAAGCAGACCGCCAGCGGCCGGCCGGGACGCATGTACTCGGTCTCGTCGAAGCGGTAGGCCTCCGTCTCGGAGGCGTCGGTCAGGACGCGCATGCCGGGCAGCGCGCGGGCGAGGGCGGCGGGCAGATCGTGGCTCATCGGCGACCAGCGTAATGGTGACGCGGCATCGGCAGCGCCGGCCGCCGTGCGTGCAGGATCCGAGCCGTCGGCTATCCTTCGCCGTGCACTTCCCGTACCCGTCGCCCAGGGGTCCTGCATGAAGATCGGAGTCGTAAAGGAGCGCGCGCCCAACGAGCGGCGCGTGGCGCTCGTGCCGGAGGCGCTGGCCAGGCTGGCCGGCGCTGGCGTCGAGATCCTCGTCGAGAAGGGAGCCGGTGCTGGCGCCGCGCTGCCCGACCAGGCATATGCCGATGCCGGCGCCAGGATCGTCTCGACGGCCGAGGTCTACGCCGAGTCGGATGTCATTTTGCGCGTCCAGCGACCAGCGTCCGACGAGGTCGGTCAGCTGCGCAAGGGGCAGGTCGTGGTCGGGTTGCTCCAGCCGCTGATCGAGCCGGCGCTGATGAAGCAGCTGGCCGACGCCGGCGTCATCGCGATCAGCCTCGACGCGCTGCCGCGCACCCTGTCGCGAGCGCAGTCGATGGACGCGCTGTCGTCGCAGGCCAATGTCGGCGGCTACCGCGCGGTGATCGTTGCCGCCGCCGCCTACGGCCGCTACTTCCCGCTGCTGACGACGGCCGCGGGCACGGCCAAGCCGGCCAACGTGCTGGTCCTCGGCGTCGGCGTCGCCGGCCTGCAGGCGATCGCCACGGCGCGCCGCCTGGGCGCCGTCGTGAAGGCCTACGACGTGCGCTCCGAGACGAAGGAGCAGGCGCAGTCGCTCGGCGCGCAGTTCCTCGTCCTCAAGTCGGTTGCCGACGCGACGGGCGCGGGCGGCTACGCGCGCGAGCTGACGGCCGAGGAGCGTGAGGCGCAGCAGCAGGAGCTGAACGAGCACATCGGCGCCATGGACGTCGTCATCACCACCGCCCAGGTGCCCGGCCGCCGGCCGCCGCTGCTGGTCACCGCCGCCGCCGTCGAGCGGATGAAGTCGGGCTCGGTCATCGTTGACATGGCGGCCAGCGCGCTGGGCGGCAACGTCGAGCTGTCGAAGCCGGATGAGACCGTCGTCACCGGCAACGGCGTGACGATCCTGGCGCCGACCAATCTGCCGGCGACGATGCCCGCCGGCGCCAGCCAGTTCTACGCGCGCAACATCAGCACCTTCCTGTCGCACTTCCTGAAGGACGGCCAGATGAGCTACGACTTCGACGACGAGATCACGGCGGCGACGGTCATCACCCACGACGGCCAGATCGTCCAGCCCGCCACGCGCGAGGCCCTCGAGCGCACGGCGGAGCCGGCCCGATGAGCTTCGAGCTGGTCGCTGCGCTGACCATTTTCATCCTCGCCGTGCTGGTCGGCTTCGAGGTCATCAGCAAGGTGCCGGCGACGCTGCACACGCCGCTGATGAGCGGCGCCAACTCGATCCACGGCATCGTCCTCGTCGGCTCGATGCTGATCGCGGCGACGGCCAACGAGCCGGTCAGCCAGGTGCTCGCCTTCGTCGCCGTCATCTTCGCCGCGATGAACGTCGTTGGCGGCTACGTCGTCACCGACCGCATGCTGCAGATGTTCAAGCGGCGGCAGCCACAGGCGAAAGCGGAGCCCGGCGCCGACGCCGAGCGACCGGCGGCCGAGCAGGCCTGAGGCCCGACGCGATGGAAACGCTCCAGACGATCATCCACTTCACCTACGTCTTCGCTGCGGCGCTCTTCGTCGTCGGGCTGCACCAGATGAACTCGCCCGTCAGCGCCCGCCAGGGCAACCTGATCTCGGCGACGGGCATGGCCATCGCTGTCGTCGCTACGGCAGTGCAACTCGTCATCCTGGGATCACCGGTGACGGGCCGCGTCGAGGGCCTGGCCTGGCCGATCATCATCGTCGGCACGCTCATCGGCGGCGGCCTCGGCTGGTACAGCGCCAAGCGCGTTCAGATGACGGCCATGCCGCAGCTGGTCAGCATCTTCAACGCCGTCGGCGGCGGCGCGGCCGGGCTGATCGCGATCGAGGACTACATGACCGCCGTCGCCGAGGGCGAGGCCGACGTCTGGCTCAACATCTTCGTCGTGCTGGGCTCGATCCTCGGCTCCGTCGCCTTCAGCGGCTCGGTCATCGCGACGGGCAAGCTGCAGGGCCTGATCAGCGGCCAGCCGATAGTCTTCCCCGGCCACCGCATCGTGACGGGGGCGCTGGCCGTCGCGGCGCTCGGTGGCACGGCGGCGCTGATCCTCGGCGCGCTGGGCGTGATCAACGTCGCCGGCCTGGAGATCGCGATCCTCGCCGTCGTCGTCATATCGGCGCTGATCTTCGGCGTGACGATGGTCATGCCCATCGGCGGCGCCGACATGCCGGTCGTCATCTCGCTGCTCAACTCGGGCACCGGGCTGGCGGCGGCGATGGCGGGCCTCGTCCTTAACAACCCGGTGCTGATCATCGCCGGCGCGCTTGTCGGCGCCTCCGGCGCGATCCTGACCAAGCTGATGGCCGACGCCATGAACCGCTCGGTCATGAACGTCATGCTCGGTGGCTTCGGCGGCGGCGAGGCGGTCGCCGGCGCGGCTGCCGGCGGCCCGGCGGGGACGGTCCGCGAGGTCGGCTTCGACGACGTCGCGATCCAGCTGGCCTACGCCCAGAAGGTCATCGTCGTGCCCGGTTACGGGCTGGCCGTGGCGCAGGCACAGCACTCGGTGCGCGAGCTGGCCGAGCTGCTCGAGGAGCGCGGCGTCGAGGTCAGCTACGCCATCCACCCGGTCGCCGGCCGGATGCCCGGCCCCATGAACGTGCTGCTGGCCGAGGCGAATGTGCCCTACCAGCAGCTGAAGGAGATGGAGGAGATCAACCCCGAGTTCACGCGCGCCGACGTGGCGCTGGTCATCGGCGCCAACGACGTGACGAACCCGGCCGCCCGCTCGAACCCGCAGAGCCCGATCTACGGCATGCCCATCCTCGACGTCGACCAGGCACGCAGCATCGTGGTCATGAAGCGCTCGATGCGGCCCGGTTACGCGGGCATCGACAACGAGCTCTACCTCGACTCCAAGACGGGGATGCTCTTCGCCGATGCGCGCGAGGGCCTGACTCAACTGGTCAACGCCGTCAAGCAGCTCTAGCCCGCCGGCCGATGAGCGCCATCGATCGGGTCGAGCTGCAGGCCGAGGTCGACGCGCCGCGCGTCGCCGTCTATCCGATGCTGGCGACGGCCGACGGCCTGCGCCGCTGGCTGGACGACGCCGAGCTCGACGAGCGCGTCGGCGGCGACGTCCGGCTACGCCTGCTCAACGCCGAGGCGGCGGGGCAGGTACTCGCCCTCGATCCGCCGCAGCACATCAGCTTCACGTGGGACTGGGTCGGCGTGCCGCTCGGCGCAACGACGGTCGTCGCGTTCGACGCCATCGACCACGGAGCGCGGACGCACGTCACGCTGCGCCACGTTGGGCTCCCGTCGCGCCGCCAGGTCGAGCTGCACGAGGCCATGTGGCGGCACTGGCTGGGCCGTTTTGAGGCGGCCGCGCGGGCGCTGCCGCGAAAGGTCGAGACGACGCACCCGTAGGTCGGGCTGGATCGGCGATTCGCTTGCCGGCATTTGCGGTGAGTGAGCGACCGACCGCCTGGGAATCTGCTGCCGACGCCGCCTGGCGGAAGCTTGATGCGCCGGCCGACTTCTTGAGCGACGTCCACACGATCGATCTGATCGCCCTCGATCGTGGCGCCATCGTGACGGGGATTGACTTCGGCTCACAGCAGCCGCCCCGGCTGGTGCGGCCGGTAGATCCGTGAGGTCGTCTACCTGGACCGGCCAAGCGTCCGGCTATTCGAATGGATGGTGCGGTGTGGGCACGACCCACAACTGCGCCGTAGTTGTCGCGGCCCATCGCCAAGAGGGGTACCACCAGGACCAGTTGTGGGTAGTACCCACAACTGGGCTGCAAACGCGACTGGCGCTGCGCCAAAAGGTGCCGGCTTGGCGATCGCGGCGGCAGTGCCCCGTCGCGCTGGTGGATATCTGCCACAACCCGTCAACGTTCGGCCTGAACAAGTCCCTGACGATACTGAGACCCGGAGCAGTGGTGGGAATATCCCACACCACCTTCGTCTGGCCACGGCCGCCTCGTTTGCCTTGGACGTCGTACGCCCTTGTACCTCGCTTGGTACGGCGCCAGCCGCGCAGCTGGAGCTGGCGCGAAGCTCTAGCCGCCGTAACGCTCGGCCCCCCGGCGCAGCTCGCCGGCGACCTCGGCGCGCAGCTCGGCCGGCTCGAGCACCTCGGCGTCGGCGCCCCAGCCGAGGATCCAGATGCGGATCTCGCGCGATCCGGCCACCTGCCCGCGCCAGATCAGGCTGCCGTCGGCCTGCGCCTCGAGCTGCTGGCTCGGGTGCCAGCGCGTCTCGGCCGCCCGTTTGGCGACGGCGCGAGAGAAGCGAACGACGACGTCGACCGGCTCCTCGTCGGCGATGACGTCCCACGCGCGGAGCATGTCGAGCGCGGGCACCGTGCCCGGCTCGGGCGCGAACGTCTGCGGCGTCAGCGAGGCCGACAGGATGCGCTCGACCTTGAACGTGCGCCGCGCCGCGCGCGACTCGTCCCAGCCGATGAGGTACAGCGCGTGGGTCAGAGCCGACGGCTCGATGGCCCACGGCTGGACGCGCGTCCGGCGCGGCCCGCGGGCGGGGTCGTAGACGCCCGCGTCGTACTCGATCTCGACCACCCGCCGGCCGGCCCATGCCTCGGCCAGCACGCGGAAGACGCGCGTGAAGCGCTCGTTGCGCGGCGTCGTCGCGAACGCCTCGACGGTCGCCTGGATGTGCTCGGCGAGGACGGGCGGCAGGATCTCGGCCAGCTTGACGAAGGCGCCGATCAGCTCGCTGTCGTGCTCGTCGCTGGCCTTGGCCAGCACGCGCGCGGCGAGGAACAGCGTCGTCGCCTCGTGCAGCGTCAGCGCGAGTGGCGGCAGGAAGGCGCCCTTGTCGAGACCCCACTTTCCGCCGTCCTGCCAGATCGGCAGCCCCGCGTCGCTCTCCATCGCCTGCAGGTCGCGGTAGACCGTCCGCTTCGAGACGCCGATCATGTCGGCCACCGCCTGCGCCGACAGCCCGTCGGGATGGGCGGCCAGGATGCTGGCGACGCGCAGGTAGCGGGCGGCGCGATCCCACTTGGCGCTGGCGCGCTCGCCGAAGACGCTCATCGACACGCCATCACCGTAGCGGTTCCTCGATCGTCGGGGATGACGCCGGCTCACCCACCGACATCTCGGCCAGCAGCCGAGCGTGAGCGCCGGCGACGCCCCAGGCATGGGCAGGCAGGCCGCCGACGATGGCGCTCGCACGCACGAGACGACCGTCGGAAGCGATCCACCAGTCGAGCTCGCCGCGCCAGATGTCGAGGCGCGCGCGCGGCGGCGGGTCGGCAGACGGTGGCTCGACCCCGACCAGCCAGGCGAGCGGTGGGAACGCGCCGATCGCGGTCGTGCCGTCGACGGCGACGCGGCAGTGGCGGGCGGGCGTGCCCGCCACGAGCTCGATGCCCAGGTCGTCGACAGCCGCCGGCGGCTGCCGCGCCAGATCGCCGATGAGGCGCTCGTCGAGAACGCCCGCGCCAGCGCCCGCGCCGTCCGTGGCCGGGAGCTCGCGCCACTCCCCGCCGTCGCGACGGAGCCATCCTCGCTCTCCGACGCGCACGAGGTCATACGCTCCCGCGCTGCCGCCTACGACGCCGACCGCCACGTCTGCCGTCCAGTACGCGTCGCGACCGACGCGCTCGCCGACGAGCCGGACGCGACCCACCGACGTGCCGTCGATCTCAGCGCGCGCCGCGACTTCAACGCTGGCCTCGTCGGCAGGCGGCGGCACGCTGCAGGCGGCCGGCGCGCCGCCGGCCGTGCCGGCCAGAGCGAAGGCCACTCCGCCGACGAGCACGCTGACCGCTCCGACGAGCGGCGCGAGGCGGCGGCCGACCTGCCAGCCGCCGCTCCAGCGGTTGCAGTACACGATCGTCGCGACAAGCGCCAGTAGCCCGCCATAGCCGATTCCCGTGGACGGCACAAGCGGGCTGCGCTCCGGCGCCAGCACCGGCTCGGCGATGAGCCACAGCAGCCCGACGGTCAGCAGCACGGCCAGCAGGCCTGCCAGGCGCGCGCCGGCACCTGTGCCTGGCCCGGGCCGTGGCTCGAGCGCGACGAGCGCGGCGAGGGCCCCCGGCAGCAGCGCGCCGAGCGCCAGCAGCACCAGCCAGCCGGACGTCGCCGACGCCAGCACGAGCGCGGCCACGACCGCCCAGCCGACGGCGAGGAGGGCCCCTACCAGGCGCGGCTCGAGCGTGCTACTGGGCATGAGCCGCGGGCAGGATAGCGCGTACCATCGGTCCAGCATGGCACGCAGCTACACGCGCACGATTACCACCCCCGCTGCCGCGCGCATCCCGCGCGACTGGAACAAGCCCTTCGTCAGCCTGCTGTCCGACTGGGGCGCGCGCGATCCGTCGGCCGCCATCTGCCGCGGTATCGTCCTCGGCATCGCGCCCGACACGCTGATCGTCGACATCAGCCACGAGGTCGAGAAGTACAACATCCGCCACGGCGCGCTGCTGCTGTGGTGCGCGCTGCCGTTCCTGCCGATCGGCTCGCACGTGGCGGTCATCGATCCGGGGGTGGGTGGTGCGCGCCGTCCCATCGCCATCGAGACGGCCCGCGGCGACTATCTCGTCGGGCCCGACAACGGCCTGCTGCTGCCCGGCGCCGACCGCCTCGGCGGCATCGAGCGCTGCCACGCGATCGAGAACACGCAGTATCTGCTGCCCGTGCTCAGCGCCACGTTCCACGGGCGCGACATCTTCTCGCCGGCGGCGGCTCACCTGGCGCTGGGCGTGCCGCTCGAGTACATGGGGCCGCCCGTCGATCCGGCCTCCCTCGTCGCCCTTGAATGGCCGCCGGTGACCGTCGACGAGGGTGAGCTGGGCACCGCCGTCATCTACCGCGACACGTTCGGCAATCTCAAGCTGGCCGGCCTGACCGCCGACCTGTTCGACGCGCTGGGGCCGCTCGAGGGCGGCGAGCCGATCGTCCTGCGCATCGGGTCCGGGTCGCGGCGGCGGACGGAGCAGGTGACCTGGGCAAACACGTTCGGCGACGTTCCGGTTGGCGGCTGCCTGCTGTACGAGGATTCCTACGGCCGCCTCTGCCTTGCCCAGAATCAGGGGTCGGCGGGCGAGGCGCTGCGCCTCGGCGAGGGTGCACAGCTGGCGCTGTCGCGCGCCTCGGCGCCTGACGGGGCCGGCGGCGAGGGGTAGTTCGGCTAGGCGGCCGGCGAGCCGAGTTCGCCGCCCTCGCCCGCGCTGGCCAGGAAGGACAGGCCCTCGGCGGCGGTCGCCGTCCGGTCGCGCCCGCCCGCCTTGGCGGCGTAGCAGGCGCGGTCGGCGGCGGCCAGGATCGTGCCCCCGTCGGTGCCGTCGGCGGGATAGGTGGCGATGCCGACCGAGCACGTGATGCGGTTGCGGCCGCGCTCGGGACTGGCCCGCCGAACGGCCTGGCGGACCTTCTCGGCGACGCGGATGGCGCCGGCCTCCGATGTGTGCGGGAGGATGATGGCGAACTCGTCGCCGCCGTAACGGAAGACGTCGTCCGACTCGCGGCAGGCCGCCTTCAGCACGCCGGCCAGGTCCCTCAGCACGACGTTGCCGGCCTCGTGGCCGCGGGCGTCGTTGTAGACCTTGAAACCGTCGAGATCGATCATCAGCAGCGCGAAGGCTTCCTGGCGGACGACGGCGTGGGCGAGGTTCTCGACCAGCGCGCCATGGTTCTTGAGGCCGGTCAGCGGGTCGGTCTCGGCGCGCAACTCGACGGCGCGGTGTGTCTCGGCGTTGCTCAGCGCCACCGACACGTGGCCGGCAAAGAGCTTGACCAGCTCGAACTCCTCGACGGTGAACGACGCTCCGGCGCCCAGCCGGTTGACCATGAGCAGGCCCTTGACGCGGTCGCGACCGCGGAGCGGCGCGATGATCAGCGCGCCGGGCTGGCGCTCAACATCGTCGAGGAACGCGACGCGCTCGTCGGCCAGCACGTCCGGCACGAGCTCGGCCTCGCCGGTGCGCAGGACGTGCGCCGACAGGCCGAAGTGGTCGCGGAAGGTGCTGCTCATGTAGGTCGTCGCGTCGCGTCCGCGCGCCAGGAGCGGGCGGACCGTGTGTGTCTCGGGATCGTGCAGCTGGACGGCCAGGTTGTCGACGGCCAGCAGCGTACCGAGGCGGTCGGCGATCTCATCGAGGACGGCTTCGGCGTCGAGCGTACCCAGGATCGACTCGGTCACGCGCAGCAGCTCGCGCTGGCTCTGGAGCTGCCTGGCCAGCGCCTCCGACTGCGCGCGCAGCTGCTCGGTGACGTCGGCGTTGGCCATCGCCTGCGCTGCGATCGACGCGTAGATCTCGAGCAGCCGCAGGTCGTCCGAGGTGAACTGATTCAGGCCCAGCTTGGCCAGCACGATGACACCGATCACCTCGTCCTCGTAGAGCATCGGCGCCAGGAGCAGCGACTCCTCGAGGTCGTCTTCGGTGCCCGGGATCGTTTCCGTCCGCCGGTCGGCGGCGGCGTCGGGCAGGTACTGTGCGACGCCGTAGCGGGCGACCCAGCCGGTGATGCCCTGGCCCATCCTGACGTGCAGCTGCGCGCCGTCCTCGCCGGTGTACTCGCCGACCTCGCCGCGCCACGCGACGGGTACGACGTCGTCGCCCTCGACGCGGTAGACGCGCACGTTGTGGTAGTCGATCAGCTGGTTCAGCTCGGCCGCGATGGCCTGCCCGATCTCGTCGACGCTGTTGAGTCGCGTCAGGCGCGAGCCGAGCTGCTGGATCGACTGCAGCTGCGCCGCCCACGTCGCCATCTGGGTGTAGTTACGCGCGTTCTTGAGCGCGACGGCGCCCATCGCCGCCAGCTGCTCGAGGAGGGCCGCGTCCTCGACGCTCCACGAGTGCGGCGCATCGTGGTACAGCGACAGCGCTCCCAGCAGCTCGCCGTCCGAGACGAGCGGCGCGACCGTGGCGGTGTTGATGCCCTCGCGCAGCAGCGCCCGGCGAAGCGGCCTGCAGCGCGGGTCGTCGGGGTAGTCCTTCGCCGATACCACGCGCCCCTCCTCGAACGCCTGCTGCGTCAGCGGCAGGCTGGGGGCGTGCTCGATCGCCTGCCGGAACTCGGCCGACAGGTTGATAACCTGGTCGAAGACGAAGGAGCCCGTCGGCAGGCGGCGCAGGACGCCGGCATGATCGGCGGCGAAGTACTCCGTCGCGTGGCCGAGCAGGTGCTGCAGGATGCGCTCGAGGTCGA